>CAZGSF010000102.1:0-7208 GCA_964528145.1 uncultured Lachnospiraceae bacterium
TTTAAAGTATGGCACAAAACTAACAATTAGTTAAGGCGAGGGATTTGACGCTTACTTATTAAAAAAGTATCAAGAGGAATAGACTGTCCTACCTTGGTTACGGTTGAATATGTGGTTGATGGCAAAAACTATAAAATAACAGAAAGTATAAAATGGAAGTGTGAACTTATTAAAATCGATTTTTTGCCTATAGGACAAAAATGTTATGCAAAAATGGGAGCTACAACTGTGGGGAGTACTGCGGAAATAAGTTTTAATCCGAATAATCCTGCCGAAGCATTTATTACAAAGAATGTAGGAAAAATAAATGTGGTGTGAACTGGGAGAATATAATGTTAAAAAATTATGTTACTATATGGCCGGAATTATTTCTGAAAAAATGTAGGAGAAATTTTATATGAGTACCCCAAACTATATACTTAAAACTGAAGAAAGCATTAAAGTAATTACTAATCCTCAAGTGAACAAAATCAAAAAGGCAGTAGCTATAGTGTGCGTAATCTTATTTGCAACCTCTTATTTATTAGGTGATAATTTATTGTCTGAAATGTCTTTGGTGCCACGAGTTTTACTGGTGAGCGTGATTGTAGGATGCTTGTTTGGAGGAAAAAAGGAATTTAGAAAATTTCCTTTGGAAATTTATTTTTATAGTGATATGATAGAAATTCATCGTAAAGAAGTTCATTATAGCAATGGACGAATTAAACAGGAATTACATAGATTTTTGCTTGCGGATAATCCGAAGGTAACATATGATTATAGAAATAAATTTGTTACTATAAAAGGATTGGCTCATGGAGAGTGGTATCTATATGATAATGATGGAAATATCTGCTCGCGGCCGGAAAGAGTAAGTGATACACAAGGCATTTGCTATTTTTATATTTTAGATGAAGATATTGATATTGTAGAAGAAATTGAATCGCATTCACCTATTAAAGTAAATAGAGTGAATGTGTAAGAAAATGAATGTGTTCATATATAGAACATAATTGGCAAAATGATATTTGGGAGATTAAAATGTCAAAATTAGATAAAATTGTTAACGGTATTAGAGCAACGCAAGGGTTATATGAATTAAAGCAACAAGCAAAAAGTATTAAAGATTCAAATTTGTCAGATAGCGAAAAGCAAAAAGCCTTAGAAGCACAAAATAAAATGGTAAAATGTGTGTTTTTAGTGGTAGTTGGTGTGTTGCTCCTTGTAGGTTTTGCGTGTGCAGTAGTATCTAGTATGCTTGAAGAGGAATTAAGGATTATTGTATGTTTAGGTATTGTGGTTATAGGGGCTATAGGACTTATACTCTTCGCACTGAATAAAAGAAAAATATTTGGTGATTGGTATGCTTCATATGACAAGGTTGATAATGGGTGGGATAAGCTTAGTTCGGAAGAAGTAGATAAATTAAAACCAAATAATGATGACCAAAAAGTTATTAAGTATTGGAAAAGAAAAAGGTGTATATTTGTCTTATTATTTTTTACAGTAATTGCAATTGTTATATGGATTGCATGTACTTTGAATATTCATAATAAATCAATAATATTAATAGCGGCTATAACGATTCCTACGATATTTTGGTATATAAAAGATGATGAGTGCAATGCGGAAATACACAGGTTAGAATCTGGATATTATAAAAAAAATATACCTGTGACCTGCTTGCATTGTAAGCAGGAAGCTAATATTAAATTTGAAGAGCTTGAAGAGTATGACTCATTGCCAAGAGATAAACATGGAATAAGGTTAACTAATTGCTATAATTGTGGAAAAGACTTACCCTTATATCATTTTGAACTGTATTTAGAAGATTATAAAAGATATATAGAATTATTAAATAAATAATTTTGTTATAATTAGGGGAAAGGAATGTTAAGGTTTGATTTTAAAAAAAATTTTTTTCTTGCCTTCCTATCCTCAATATGCTATTCTATCCTCACACATCTGGGACAATCGTATTAACATTTCAAATATCGTTACGGGAAATTTCTTTCCCATCGCAAACAAATCCCAATGTTTATTAAATTTAATAAAGGAGGAATTGCCTTTGGGTAAAAAAGACATTCAGACCTCGGACTTTTTCGAGGACAACCGGCTGTTTGCAGACCTTGTTAACGGATTTCTGTTTGAAGGAAAACAAGTGCTTGCGCCGGAAAAATTAAAGGAAGCGGATGGGGAATTGCGGCTTGCACATGAATTAGGCACTAAGAAAAACATCCGCGACAACGTGAAAAAGTATTTTGGAAACACTCTGTTTACCATCTACGTGCTGGAGCATCAACAGCATGTTGACTACCACATGGTAATCAGAAACATGCTCACTGAAGCCATGGAATACCACCGCCAATGGAAGCAACTGCAAAAACTACATAAGGAAGCAGGGGACCTTACGTCCGGTGATGAATTTATATCGGGAATGAAGCCGGAAGACAAGTTTGTGCCCGTCATTACGCTGGTCATTTATTATGGCGAAAATAAGTGGGACGCAGCCACCAGCCTGCACGAACTGCTGCATTTTGGAGATGAAGATGAACTGATTAAAAGGTTTGTAGAGGATTATCACATCCATGTATTTGATTATCATGACTACGAGAACTTTGAAATGTTCAAAACGGAGCTTAATCAGGTGTTTTCATTCCTTAAATGCTCATTTGACAAAATAACGTTAAAAAATCTAATTGCAAAACGTAAAGAAGAGTATTATAATATAAGTGAAGAGGCGTTTGAACTTATAAGAACGTTAACCAACGCCGGGGAGTTATTGGAGTTTGATAAATATCGGAATAAAGAGCAAGGGGGTAATGACATGTGCAAAGCATTGGAGCAGATTAGACAGGAAGGAATTGAAGAGGGTATGGCGCTTGGAATTAGCCGTGGACTTAGTCAGGGTATCAGCCAAGGAATCAGTCAGGGCATTAGTCAAGGGCGTACAGAGGGCATCTGGGAAACATTGGTTAAGCTTGTACAAAAAGGTCTGATTACGGTAAAGGATGCAGCAGAGCAGGCAGGAATGTCCGTGGAGGAATTTCAGCATAGTATGTAATTTTGAATCACAATTATACATATTTTTTACAAAAAATATAGAAAAACTATACTCCTGGTTATGATTACATCTCATCAGTTGCTTTATTTTATTGAAAAATCTGGTATTATATTAAAAGATAATAAAGATTACTGAGGATGAAAAATGTATAAGATAGCTGTTTGTGATGATGAGCATAGTACGTGCACAGAAATGGAACAACTGATAGAAGACGCGGAAATTAATTTGAAAGAGCAGTTTAGGACAGAGTGTTTTATGACGGGAGAGGAATTGCTTGATAAGATACAAAACGGTGAAAAGTATGATTTTATTTTTCTTGATATAGAACTTAAATCCGTAAACGGTGTGGAAATTGGTAGAGTTATCAGAGAGGAATTACACGATTATAAGACTTTGATAATATACATATCTTCCCATGAAAGTTATGCCATGAGTTTATTTCAGATACATCCTTTTGACTTTTTGATAAAGCCTTTGAAGGCGGATGAAGTATTTGGCGTCATTAACAAGGGTATAAAATCGTATCGGAATTCATCGACGTTTCTGGAGTATAGGATTGGTAAAAGATTTTGTAACATAAACTGTGATAATATTTTATATTTGTATAGCAATAGGAAGAAGATTATACTTATTCTTTTGGATGGAGAAAAGGAAGAATTCTACGGAAAAATAAAAGAAGTAATTTTAGGTTTGCCTGATAATTTTAGTATTATTAGCCAGTCTTATGTTATAAACAGAAATTATGTGTATAAATATGGGTATGATGAAGTGGAAATGATTAATAAAGATAAATTACCAATCAGCAGGGGATGTCGTAAAGATATCCGGGAGACAATACAAATTCAGGAAAAAGGATTGAAATAGAAGTATGTGGGTACAGGATCTAATAAATAGTGTATGTAATCTTTTTTTGATTATAATTATTGTACGCTATATAAATATATTTTTCAAACCTAAAAAGGATATGGGGAAGGTATTATTTATCACAGCATTAGGCTATTGGATTTGTTCACTTTGTGTAACTTATCTGGTGTCAATTCCTATATTAAATTTCGCAGTCAGTACACTTGGAATTTTGGCATTGACATATTCTTTTGAGGGTAAACTTCTGAAGAAAATATTTGTTACCGTTTCGGTTGCTATTCTTAATGCAGGTTGCGATATTGTATCATATATAATATTGGGGAAATTTATGGAAAATATGCGGATTAATGTATCCTTCATATTCACGATTCTTCTGGTTCTTGTGTGTGAGCAGATAATCGGAAGTATAGTGAATCGGAAAAATGCATATATAACTCCTGACAAATTCGGAATACTTATTCTTATACCTGTGTGCAGTATGATGATTCTCTATGTGGTTTCGGCGGAAGATGCAGAGTGGATAACCGAGGTTGTAACAGCTATTGTAATATTAGTTATAAATGCTCTTGTTTTCTATATTTATCATAAGATGATCGAGAACTATATGGAGAAAATTAAGCTGCAAATTCTGGAGGAGCGTACACAGGCGTATGCCAATGAAATACAGATTATGTCACGTTCGCAGAATAAAATTCAGGCAATCCGGCATGATATGAGACATCACATTATAGAACTTAAAGGATTGCTTAACGGTAATAAAATAAGTGATGTTGAAAATTATCTGAAAGAAATGGAAAATGCTTTAAATATTACAGGAGAATATGTTCATTCCGGTAATTATGAGATTGACAGTCTGCTTAATTATCTTTTACAGGATGCAAATGAAAAACTTGAGGATGTCAAAGTTAAATTGCAGATTCCAAGGGAGATGGAATTTAATACCTTTAAGTTTAACATAATTATTGGTAATTTGCTTGAAAATGCCATAGAAGCTGCATGGCATTCTAAGAAGAAAGAACTGCAGCTTGACATTCGATATGAACAAGGTGTTTTGCATATACAAATTATTAACAGTTATGAAGGCGAACTGAAGAAAAATGGAGATACTTTTATAACTACAAAGGATAATAAAGAGAATCACGGAATAGGTTTAAAGAATGTACGAGAGATTGTAGAGGAGGATAATGGTAGTTTTGTTGTTGAAACAGCTGATAATTTGTTTAAGGTAAATATAATGATTTATCTGTAAGGATATAGTGTTTTGAAGGGCTCAAATGACAATTTGGGCTCTTTTTTTGTAAGAATGGTTAATTGTACCCATAATACGACCAATTGTACCATTCTGGAAATTGAGGCAGATAAATGTTGTATAATGTCGTATATCAAAAACGCCTTATGAGAGGCAGAAAGAGGTAACGATATGAAGAAAAACACTGTAAAAAAAGCCTGCAAATCTATGTTAGTAAAAGCAGCATACAAATGTGCTGAATACGAAGTAAATGTTGCATGCCCTTGGTACAACTTCCAGCCTGAAATTCCTGCGGAAGCTAAGAAACTTAAAAAGCATGTTTAATTGGATTAAAGGAAAGATAGAAAGCTTTCTTTTAAACGAGCAAATCCCGGAAGAAGATATTCCCATAATTAAATATGGTTTAGTTCAGGGGATGAAATCTCTTCTGGGATTTTTGTTGTCTATAGCGTTTGGTTGGGTGCTTGGGATACCGCTTTTGAGTATATTTTTCCTGATTGGATTCATGTCGTTACGGGTATATGCCGGCGGATTTCATGCCAAGTCCGAGATGAAATGCGCAGTTTTATCTGCGATAACGGTCTTGGCGGCATATGTACTTATCAAAAGTAATATAGAGAATGTTTTGTTGATTCTTATACCGGGAGCAATTGCAATGCTGGCTGTTTGTGTGTTGTCTCCGGTGGAGAATCCCGATAATATATTGTCCGTTAAAGAGAAAAAATATTTTAAAAAGTGGGCAATGGCAATATCAATTTTTATTTGGGTAATTAGTGTGACAGCGTTTTATCTTGGCTTCTGTCCGGTGGCAAGGTGTATGGAAGCCGTGTTGTTATTGGTTGCATTAAATGTGTTTGTGGGATTTGTAAAATACCAAAAGACATAACAGAAGCAGTCTGAATTAATTTTAATATGGCATATCTTTGTCAGAGTTCAGGTCCGGTTTGAAAAACGTGTAGAAGGGGAACCGGATTTATGTTTTTCAATCCGGCCTGGCTCATATATATTTCATAAGTCAGTTTCCATGACAAAATTATTCCTCAAAATTCTCTTTCTTTATTCCCTTAACTGTGATAAGATAAAAATACTAGGCGTAGTCTGTATTTTGCGCCCGGGAGTATGATTATTATAAACAGGTGACAACATGAGTGAATTAGAAACAAGCCGCAATTTTATTGAACAGATTATAGATAAGGATTTGGCAGAGGGTGTTTATGATACTGTGCATACACGTTTTCCTCCGGAGCCTAACGGATATTTGCATATCGGGCATGCCAAAAGTATACTTTTGAATTATGGATTAGCTAAACAGTATAACGGCAAGTTTAACATGCGTTTTGATGATACTAATCCTACCAAAGAAAAGATTGAATTTGTAGAGTCTATTAAGAAGGATATCCAGTGGCTGGGTGCTGACTGGGAAGACAGGTTGTTTTTTGCATCTGATTATTTTGCTCAGATGTATGAAGGTGCAGTGAAGCTTATTAAAAAAGGCAAAGCATATGTGTCTGATTTAACGGCAGAGCAGATTAGGGAGTACCGCGGAACATTAACAGAGCCCGGCAAGGATGATCCGGGAATCAGCCGCAGCATTGAAGAAAATCTTGAACTTTTTGAAAATATGAAGAAGGGTGTGTATAAGGATGGGGAGAAGGTTCTTCGTGCAAGAATCGATATGGCATCTCCCAACATGAATATGCGTGACCCGGTTATTTATCGTGTGGCTCATATGACACATCATAATACAGGCGATGCATGGTGCATTTACCCTATGTATGATTTTGCACATCCTATAGAGGATGCCATTGAAGGAATTACACACTCTATCTGTACCTTGGAATTTGAGGATCACAGACCTCTTTATGACTGGGTAGTAAGGGAACTTGAGTATCCTAATCCTCCCAAGCAGATTGAGTTTGCAAAGATGTATCTGACAAATGTGGTAACCGGTAAGCGTTATATCAAGAAGCTTGTTGAGGACGGAATTGTAGATGGCTGGGATGACCCCAGACTTGTATCCATTGCAGCACTCAGAAGACGCGGATTTACTCC
>CAZGSF010000103.1:0-7006 GCA_964528145.1 uncultured Lachnospiraceae bacterium
CCGCATTTCCTTTACTCTTACTCAACTTCTGACCCTTTTAATCCGGAACATGACCAAGAACGATAACATTCTCATAAGGAGATTTGTTAAATAACAGGGTTGATATTGCCATTAATGAATGGAACCAGCCTCTGGTCTGATCAACTGCTTCAGAAATAAACTGTGCAGGGAACTGTGCCTCAAACAACTCTTTATTCTCAAACGGATAGTGATGCTGTGCAAAAGGCATTGCTCCTGAGTCAAACCAACAGTCAATAACCTCCGGTACACGTCTCATGGTCTTACCGCAATCAGGACAGGTAAATGTAACTTCATCAATATAAGGTCTGTGAAGTTCAACCTTTGCATCCTCAGGATTACCGGAACGCGCAGCAAGTTCTTCTCTGCCGCCGATACATTCCTGATGTCCGCAGCCTTCACACTCCCAGATGTTAAGGGGGGTTCCCCAATAACGGTTACGGGAAATCGCCCAGTCCTGGATATTCTCAAGCCAGTTGCCGAAACGTCCTTTTCCGATGGATTCAGGAATCCAGTTAACTGTATTGTTGTTGCGAATCAAGTCATCTCTCACCGCTGTTTCTCTGATATACCATGATTCACGTGCATAGTAGATAAGGGGAGTGTCACATCTCCAGCAATGAGGATACTCATGCTCGAATTTGGGTGCCTCGAACAACTTACCTTCTTTGTCTAAATCAGTTAAGATAACAGGATCAGCATCCTTTACAAAGATTCCTGCATAAGCAGTTTCTTCGGTCATCTCACCTTTACCGTTAACAAACTGTACAAAAGGAAGGTCATATTTACGTCCTACCTGAGCATCGTCTTCACCGAATGCAGGAGCAATATGAACGATACCGGTACCGTCTGACATGGTAACGTATCCGTCACAGGTTACGTAGTGAGCTTTTTTATTCTGCTTTGCAGCCACATCCACTGCCCAAGGGAACAGTGACTCGTATTCTTTGTATTCTAAATCTTTACCTGTGAATTTCTCAAGGATTTCATATGCTTTAACGCCGTTTTCTTCATCAGCAAGTTTGCCAAGTACATTATCAAGCAGCGCTTCTGCCATATAATAGGTTCTGCCGTCTGCTGCCTTAACCTTGCAGTAGCTTTCATCAGGGTTCACACAAAGCGCAACGTTTGAAGGCAGTGTCCAGGGGGTTGTGGTCCATACAAGGAAGTATGCATCCTCATCCACCAGTTTAAAAGAAGCAATTGCTGAACGCTCTTTTACAGTTTTATAGCCCTGTGAAACCTCTGCTGTAGAAAGAGGGGTTCCACAACGGGGACAATAAGGTACAATCTTAAAGCCTTTGTATAAAAGGTCTTTGTTCCAGATTTCTTTTAATGCCCACCATTCAGACTCAATAAAATTATCATCATAAGTTACATAAGGATCATCCATGTCTGCCCAGAATCCAACGGTGCCGGAGAAATCCTCCCACATACCTTTGTATTTCCAAACAGATTCCTTACACTGGCAGATAAATGGTTCCATACCATATTCTTCAATCTGTTCCTTACCGTTTAAGCCTAAGATTTTCTCAACTTCAAGCTCAACCGGAAGACCATGGGTATCCCAACCTGCTTTTCTGGGAACCATGTAACCTTTCATGGTGCGGTATCTGGGAATCATATCTTTAATTACACGGGTTAAAACGTGCCCGATATGAGGCTTGCCGTTTGCAGTCGGCGGTCCGTCATAGAAGGTATATGTCTCACCTTCCTTACGGTTCTCCATACTTTTTCTAAAAATGTCATTCTCACGCCAGAATTTCTCAATTTCCTTTTCTCTTGCCACAAAATTGAGGTCCGTGGATACTTTCTGATACATGCCTAACTTTCTCCTCCTTATTAAAAAAACCCCGTCCTGTAATAGGACGAGGCTATACTCGTATTACCACCTGTTACAATCATACGGCTTTTATCCGTTAAAATAAAAACTTATATGCGGTTCCGTAACGGGGAACTTCCGTCCTTGATTACTTATCTTTCACCAAAGCAACTCAGAAGTGATCTTCCATAATTTCTTACTAATACCGGCTCACACCCACCCCGGCTCTCTGGGATTTTGGGAAATATGTACTGTCTTCGTCATAGTCTTTTTATATTAAAATATACTATTAGGTATTATAATTCCCGAAAGTTGGGATTGTCAAGTATTTTAGCCGAGTTTACCGAGTTTTAACACGGGTTTGCCAATTCATTCTCATGTGCTTTTTGTATTATTTTATAGTAACCTTTAACTATCTCCAC
This sequence comes from uncultured Lachnospiraceae bacterium, assembly GCA_964528145.1. Lineage (GTDB taxonomy): Bacteria > Bacillota > Clostridia > Lachnospirales > Lachnospiraceae > Acetatifactor. The sequence continues at coordinate 2,263 of CAZGSF010000103.1, forward strand.
TTATTTGGTGATTAAAAAAAAACAATTTAACAAGCACCCAAAAATTCCTCTATCACGCTAACATCTTCTTCCAAGTCTTCTGCGATTTGCACCACAGACTTACCTTTTGCAAGTTTTTTCTCTATAAGAGACTTAATTGTATCTCTTGCACCCAGAGCAATGCCCTGACTAATTCCCTGACTGATTCCTTCCTGTCTTATCTGTTCCAATGCTTTGCACATATCATTACCTCCCCTTTCTTCATTCCTATATTTTTCAAGTTCCAACAACTCTTTGGAGTCGGTCAGTGTTCTAATAAGTCCAAACGCTTCATCACTTATATTATAGTACTCTTCTTTACGTTTTGCAATCAAATCAGTTAACGCATTTTTGTCAAACGAACATTTTAAGAATGAGAATACTTGATTAAGTTCTGTTTCAAACATTTCAAAATTATCATAGTCATGATAATCAAACACATGAATATGGTAATCTTCCACATACCGCCGCAACAGTTCCTTTTTATCACCAAAATCCAGTATCTCATGCAGACTTGTGGCCCCGTTCCACTTATTTTCACCATAATAAATCACCAGCGTAATCACAGGTACAAATTTGTCTTCCTGTTTCATTCCCGATATAAATTCATCACCGGACTTCAAATCGCCCGCTTCGAGTATCCGTATCCTTTAATTCGCAATCAGCTTCCTTTAAATTTTCCGGCAAAAGCACTTGTTTTCCTTCAAAAAGAAATCCATTTACAAGGTCGCTAAAAAGCCGGTTATCCTCAAAAAATTCCGAGGTCTGAATGTCTTTTTTACCCAAAGGCAAATCCTCCTTCTAATATATTTAGTTTTTTAACATTGGGATTTTTTACGACGAAAAATAGATTTCCTACAACTAAACATTTGATATGTAAATTCGATTTCCCAGATGTGTATTGTTAGAATAGCAAAATCAGATGAGAAATGCAAGAGGAAATAGGATGCTTTATCAACAAGATTAGTTTTTAAAAATTTAAAACAAACAAAATTTGAATGTCATTGACCATATATATCATATCGTCCGGAGATATCCTTTAACGCAGCATACCTCCGGACGTTTCACGTCTTTAAATGCAAATTATATACATCTTTGAAAATTGACTTATTAATTATTCTATATTAAACACATCTTTATAGTTTGAACAAAAATACATTAATAAAAATAGTTATCATATGCACTCCCATCACAACTCCATATATCCAATAAAATATCTGAGCCACCCAATATTTATTATCTAATGAAAAATATAAAACTATCAGCAACACCCACAAAATTATATATACAAAAGACATACATAAACTTGCATATAACCACTTAGGAATTTCCTGTTTTTTTAATCTGAACATTTTACGAAAGCGTCTGCTTGGCATGATATATTTATCCGGATAATATTTCTCAAAAATCCCTATATCTTTTATAGTTCTTTTAGTAGCTGCTGTACTTGCATACCATCCCATAAAAGACCATATAGCAAACATTATAATAACTGAGTGATGTCCCATGTTATATCCCTCCTCTCAAACAAGTTACAACGATTTACAGTATACAACTTTTTCCCATCTGATGCACCATCTTTTGGTACATGGATGATTTTATTATTTTTACGGCGCAGGGTATCATATATAATAATACATTTCCGGTGTTTTCCCTATTTGGTAAAAAAATCAGAGATATTTCAATAGAATATATCTACTCGAAACATCTCTGATTTCTAATAATTACAAAATTATGAATTTTTTAGAATTAGACAAAGTCACATAATAAAAGCAATTCATGAAAGCCTTTTCCTTCATTAACAAATCTACCTCTATTTCCTAAATTAATTTCTTGTATTGCAATTTCTTTTGCCTTATCAATCATACCTTTATCAATATAGGCAAGGCATTTCAATATATCACAATCAGCTTTTTGAGAATTAGAGAAAATGCAGTCATATAAATCTTTGCTATTTATAAAATTTGTAATTTCTTCATTTACAACATCCATAGCCAACTTGGCTACCGCCTCAATATCCGTTGATAATTCTATACCATCATTTGCAATAAAAAATGATGGCGCGGAAAATGCACCTATAACTCTTAATGAATTACTACGCTTCAAATTTTCTTCCATCCGCATAATTTTCCAGAAAATATTATCAAATGTCATCTTTTTGATACACACTTGATAAAGTAATCTTGATGAATTAACAATAATGAAATCTGCAAAAACAATATGCTCACCTATAATTTTATAAACTGAATCTTGAATTTTTTTGTAGCCATTTTTTTCTGCAATTTCTTTTACTTTTTTAATACAATCTTTTTGAGCAATCTTATCTATTTTCATTAATTTCTTCCTCCGATATGTGGCACTCTATCAATATACCTATTTCTCTCAACTGACATTGCACTCGTTCCAAAAATAGAATTGCATTTTGAGTTGGTTCATATAAAAAATGTATTTCAAAAATTATGTAGTCTACTACTATATCTTTATAATTTTTTATATATTCTTTTTGCTCACAAAATGCTAAATATGAATTTATTTTTTCTTGAAGTATTAATAAATGTTCATATTCATCATTCCATTCAAGGTGATCTGTTATCAACAGCCTCAAACAGTTTCGTTTTTTATCAAATGCTATACCATCTACACATTCCTTATTTAAAACAGACATATGTCTCTTTGTACTGTCAGCACTGTAAGGCTCTGCCAGGGTCTTTGCTTTCTTAATGGCAGTAAGGATGGCATCGGATTTGGTCTTTGCGGTCTTATAGTCTGATGTGGTATATATATCTTTTTTAAGGGTGTTTATTGCGCTTACTGCCTTATCCCTTGCCGCAGTGTATTCATCACTTCCCACTGCCACACCTGATTTGTAGCATATGTCGCGGAATGCCTGGGCTGCAGCTATACCATCATCATACGCCTGAAAACTTACAGGGTTACCATAGTTCTCATAGGTAATGGTGACTGCATTCTTTTCCTTCGTATCACTGTTTTTACCGTTCTCATACTGGTTTGAATCGGTAATCATGGCAAGGCGTCCAAAGGTATCGAAGTATTTTACCACCGATGAGCTTTTGTCTATCAGCTTTAAGGGGTATTTTGTTTTCAGGTCTGCATCGCTTACGGGTACGATAAAGAGGCCTAAGCCGTCCTCATCCGTATACACATAGGGGTATGTATTAATGTCTACGGTATTAAGGGGAATTTTGATGGTCTGGTCATAGTTAAGGCGCCAGCCGTTTCCATCTTCCGTATCGTTTGAATTATACACATGGCTTATGCTTAAGGGGAAACGGTTGCCTGCCGTTACAACGCCTGTATTTACAACGGTAAGGGCTCCTGTATAGTCATTTACATAGCCTGCCCCTGCACTTCCTGCACCGGTCCCGTGGGTACCCCAGTAGGATTCAAGCCCCACCATTGTACGGTAGGTTATCTTAATCCACTTTCCGTAACTTCAATATAAAAATGGGTAATATAGATAACAATATTTTTAATATTTAAAGATAGTTAGGCACCCTTTTCAATGATAAAATTAGCAGAACCCTCTTCTAATGAATTATACTCATCTAAATGTATATGCGTTCCTACAGGGACATCCAATTGAGCAAGTGTTAGCATATGCCTTGCCAATGAAATTAATCCTTCACTATTAGCTATAAGAAAAAACTCGTCATCAATATTTTTTACTTCAATGCGAAAATCATCTTCCCAATTTAATTGTAAACCCAACCTTTCATCGTATTTATCTAGTTCTATTTTTTTATTCATAATTTAATCCTCCAAAAAAATATGAATATTTCTAACGACTTGCATTTTTCCTGGTTTTTTAGGATTATGTGATAATATTTCAAAATTTACATGAGGTCCACCACCATGTTTACCCAAAATATCATTTTCACCCATCCTAAAAACTCTAGTTCCGTCAGCCGAAACAAATCTACCACTACCTAATATTGGTTCCGTATATCCTTTGCCTAAAAAATCTGATGCCAAATCTAATACATCATTTGTTTTCATGCTCGAACCATTTACCAATGTATCCGAGAAGTTTGCTGTCGAATCTACTTTATTACCAAAAAACTGTAGATTCATTTCCAAAGGCAGTCCCGATGTTTTTTTACTCACAACATTTGCCGAAAAATCCGATGCTGTATCCAGCACTTTACCCGCATCGTGCAAATCATCTGCCGCTTCTGCCATCTTAACCGCACCACGTGCTCCTTTTATGGCTTCACCGACACCCGTTACTACAGGAATCAGGTCTACTGCATCACCCACAAGTCCTGCCCATGCCCAGGGGTCTACAGGGTTACAACATACATCTACCAGACTCCCCAGAAGTGTTACCACATCAAACGCACTCTCTACAACACCGCCGCTGCTGTCTTTGCTCATTACAGGGTTATTCTCACTGTATGCAAACAGGTTCTTGCAGTCAAGGGATACCGTTGCAATCATCAGCACACTTAAACTGTCAGAACTGATAAAGCGTCTGATTTCCGGGTCGTAGTATCTGGCATTTAAGTAATAGAACTCTGTCTCGTTATCGTAGTAGTAGCCACGGTATCTGAATGGATTCTTTGTAAGGATTCCGTCAGTGTCAATGCCTTCTTTTGCTTCCTTGGCACTTATGAGTTTACCCCAAAGGTCATACTCATAGGTTCCTATAAGTGCTGAGTCACTGCTTCTGTAGATAGCGGTTATGTCACCCTGTACGTTTCTTTCA
>CAZGSF010000104.1:0-6999 GCA_964528145.1 uncultured Lachnospiraceae bacterium
ACGGGGTGTGGCTCAGTTTGGTTAGAGCGCCGTCTTAGGGAGGCGGAGGTCGCAAGTTCGAATCTTGTCACTCCGATTTAGAAAAAAGCCGATTTTTATCGGCTTTTTTTGTTTTTTGAACACACTTTTTTCACAAAAAAAACAATTTTTTATAACAATTTGGTTTTACAATTTAACATGGCATGAGATGTATCTTTATATTGATTCATTATGAAAGGAATGCGAATTAATGAAATTCACAGGTGTTTTAAAAAATTGGTGGAGTGGTAAGAAAAACAAGAAGTTAATTATAATATTATCTATAATAGCCATTGTTGTCGTAATAGGAGGGATTTTATTTGTTGCTTTATGGGGGCAAAAGGGAAAATTTGGCGGTTTCTCCAAACAAAACAGGGAAGGTAATCAATGGAATGGAGAGACGATAACGGCAAGTGGCATTACTACTATTGGAATGTTGGAGGAAACCCTGGAATTAGACAATTTGGAAAATAGTCTTGTGATTGAGGAGATTTATGTTTCTTCGGGTGAAGATATAACGGAAGGTTCTCCAATATTAAAGCTTACGGATGATTCTTTGACGGCAGTACGTGAAGAATTGGAAACTCTTGTAAAGGAGACAGAACTTGCGAGCAGAGCGGGCGCGATTGAATTTGAACAAAGTAAGATAACTGCAAAGTATGATTATGATGTTGCTGTTCTTGAAGGAACATATGCAGAAGCAGTTTATAACGAGGAAGTTGCAAGGCTTTTAACAGAGGTGGATGCAGCAGAAGACGCTCTTTCTAATGCGCAGGCTTTGATTGCGGAATATACGGATGCTCTTACTAATAATACATATTATACAGAATATAAAGTAGAAGAGTTGAAGAACAGATATGATTTTAACCGTGCCCTTTTAACTGAAAAAGTGGAAGAATGGGGTGTGGAATGGGCTGATGTGACAGGAACCGGTGGCAGCGGAATGTCTATGGGCGGCCAGGGAATGTCCGGAAATGGCGGTAAAGATGCTGAATACAGCCAAAGGGTTAGTGTGCTTTCTCAGTTTTATTCAGTGCTTGAAAATAATGAGAAAGAGTATCTGGATGCTTTGGAAAAGTATGAATCTGCCATGGAAAATGCATCTACACAATTGCAGATACAGCAATTGTCATTAACTACTCTTAAAGCAGATTATGAGCAGGCAAAGAGCGATTACGCACAAAAAAAATTATCTGCTGAAACAGAATATAGAACTACATTGGCAAAGGGTGAACAGGCACAGTCTGATTATGAAACTGCGCTTACAAAAGCGGAAGAAACTTATAATGCACTGGTGGATGAGTACGAAGATGCAAAGGAACAGCTTCAGATTTTTGAAGAAAATGTAGGCGATGGAATTTTTTATGCACATAATGAGGGAAGTATCGTAATGAGCCGTTATCGTGCCGGTGATATTCTGCAGATGTCCGGTACCATAATTGCTTACAGTAATCCGGAGGAGGTAACGATTTCTGTATCTGTGGATCAAAGTGATATTGCTAAGCTGTCGGTTGGAGATAAGGCATATGTAAGTATCTCGGGATACGATATGTTTGAAGGAATAATTGAACAGATTAATCCGGTTTCATCGTCAGAAAGCAGAGCAGCAGTAACGTACACGGTTACAGTAATACTTGAAGGTGATGTGAGCACGTTGTCATCCAACCTTACGGCTCAAGTGACATTTCAAATAGGAGAGGAGAAGTAAGCAATGAAAATGTTTGCAAAGATAAAAGGCATGAGCAAAAAGAAAAAGAAGTTGTGTCTTATAATTTTAGCAGGCGTAGTACTTGTTTTTGCTGCTTGCTATACGGTGTTTATAGCACCTCTTCTGAAGCGTGACCGTGTAATTTATAAAGAAGCCGTAGCTGAGAAAGGTACAATAACTGCCGGAATTATGGAAAGTGGTTCTTTGGAGTTCGGAACTGTGAGCCAGATGTATAATCTGACAATTCCGGAGGATGATGAAGATGAAGATGAGGATGATAGTGATGATGAAGAAACTATCTCCAAATATTTGGAAGTGGAAGAAGTATACGTTGCAGTCGGCGAATGCATAAGTGAAGGTGATAATATTATTAAATTTACCGAGGATAGCGTTTCGGATGTTCGTAAACGTTTGAAGGCATTTGCTACAGAATGTGAAATTGCATATGCGGAAGCACAATCGGAGTATAACTTAGAGGAGATTAATGCAGAACTTACCAAAGAAGCTACTACCGCTGTTGTGGATTATGCGGAATCAATTTACAACAATATGGTAGGCTCAGTAAATGATTCTCTCAAGTCTAAGCAGGTACAGATTACAGAACTGGAAGGGAAAAGAGAATCACTTCAGGAGGCGCTTGAAACAGCACAGGAGAATTATGACGAAGTATACGAAGCTTATGAAACAGCGGCATTAACGCTGGAGCAAATAGGTACAGGTAATGAGTTAGTATATATTCCATATTATAATGCTTACTTAAATGCAAAATCGAGATATGAATCTGTGAAGAACCAACTGGAGCAGGCCCAAAACAATATTACAAAAAATGAAGAAGAAATTGTAAAGCTGCAAAGCGAGATTGTGGCTGCAGCACAAAAAAAGGATATAGACATACTTGAAGCAAAGCAAACTTATGAAAGTGCCCAAATGGACGGAACAAATGCTGAGATTGAATACAGTGCTACGTTGGCAAATTTAAAGGCAGATTTGGAGGATGCAAAAGCTGAAATGGATGAAGCGGAAGAGCTTTTAGCCGATTTTGAAGCTTTGGTAGGTGACAGTGGTATTGTATGTGCTTCCGGAGACGGTATAATTACAGAACTTGGGTTTGAAGCAGGAGATATATTAGAATCTGCGGGTGTGGTAGTTACTTATGCCACCTGGGACGGAATGACTATAAGTGTAGATGTATCGCAGGAAGATGTTGTGGATTTGAAGGTAGGAGATTCTGTTAATGTTGACTTTACGGCATATGAAGGAGAAACATATAAAGGTGTTATTGAATCAATAACAACTACTGCAACTTCGAGAAATACATCTACAATAAGTTATCCTGTGAAAATCAGTGTGACAGGCGACACGTCAGCTTTATATGCGGGAATGACAGCTGATGTTACATTTGTGACGGATACCAGAGAAGATGTTATATATATTTCCAGAAACGCTATTGTTGAAGAAAACGGAAAAACTTATGTATATGTATCTGACGGATTTGGGAAAAAAGATTTAAAACAGGTGACCACCGGTTTGAGTGATGGAGTAAACATTGAAATTGTTGAAGGATTGTCAGAAGGAGAAACGTATTATATAGCCAGTCGTGTCAGCAGCACATCTTCCCTGAATGACTCATCGGAGGCAACGAATAATGATAATGTGGATAACGGATTAGGCAATATGGAAGTACCGGGTGAAATGGGAATGCCCGATAATTTTGAAATGCCTGAAGGAATGGAATTCCCAAGTGGTATGCAAATGCCGGGAAATATGGATCAAGGCGGCGGAATGGCAAGACCGAATATGGGGAGATGAGAATGAAAAAGAAAATTGATATAAAGAAAATTGATATAAAGAAAATTGATATAAAGAAAAGCATTAGGGAAATATTTAAACATAAAAAGATTATATTGCCTGCAGTGGCTGTCCTGTTAGTTCTGATTATTTTGATTGTAGCACTTCCGTTTGGGAATGATGATACCATTATATATAAAGAGACGGAGGCAGTGGTTGGTAATCTGATGGTAGGTGTAACAGAGAGTGGAAGTGTTGATGTAGGTACTATTGAGCAGACTTTTGACTTGGATATAAGTGCGCTTGCCCGAGATACTACACAGAATAATTCCCAAAGTTCCTCCGGAGCTACGGGCGGTATGCCCGGAGAGGCACAGGGAGGGGGAATGGATATGTTTTCCCAAATATTTAATTTTGCATCAGGTGGACAATCGACAGCATCAATTACCCAGGGAAGTGACCTGGTGATCGAAGAGGTTTGTGTAAAGGTAGGACAGCAGATACAGGAAGGTGATGTGTTATATGTATTGTCCGAGGAAAGTGTCGCTGAATTGTGTTTACAGCTTGAAACGGATGCGCAACAGGCAAGCGCGGATTTAGAGGCAGCATATGCTGAAAATGAAGCTTCAAAATTAAGTGCAACACATACGTATGACAGTAGCATTGCTTATGGAAAATATGCTTTGACAGAATTTAACGAAACCATTAAAGCGTTGCAGAGTAACATAGATGATAAGCAGACGCAGCTGGACGAATTGAAAGAGGAAATTGCGCAGCAGGAAGCAGAGCTTGCAGAGCTTAAAGAGGAACTTGTTACGGCAAAGGATATGCTTGATAGAATGGAATATGGACTGAAAACAGTTGACTATAATAAAACAACATATCTTTATGTGGATTTTGAAGAGTTGCGTAGTCAGGCTCAGTCTACATATGACACATTAAGTAATGAAATAGAAAATTTACAAAATAATATTGAAAAAAATAATGAACAGCTTGTTACATATCAAAGTCAGTTGAATCAGGCCAAAAGAAATAAAGAAACAGGAACTTTGGCTGCTAAGCAGACCTATGATTTGAGAATGCTGGCATATAATACCGCGGATGAAACTTATGATATTGCTATGGCATATGTAGAAGAGACTGCTATGGAGCAGGAGGAAATCAACGCGGATGCTCAGGAAAAACTTGCGTTATTTAATGAAACTATAATAGATAATGCAGTTGTTTCCCAGTATAGCGGAGTGGTAATAGAAGTAGGCAAAACAAAAGAAGATTCTGTAAATACGGATGATATTATGGTTGTATTATATAATAGCGATGATGTCACCATGACAGTTACGGTTGCAGAGGATGATATGTCGCAAATTGAAAAAGGCGGAAAAGCAAATGTTTCATTTGTTGCATACAGTGATAAAGTTTTTTCTGCAACAATTACAGATATTTCAGATGCTACAACAGATAGCTCCGGTAATGTAATTTATTCGGTAACGGCTACGTTAGAAGGTGATGTTGAAGATTTATTCCAGGGAATGACAGGAGAAGTTACCTTTATAACAAAGGAAACAAAAGAAGTTCTTTATGTTTCCAATCGTGCGGTTACGCGTGACGGTGGAAAGTCATATGTAAAACTCAAAGATGAGAGTGGAAATATTAAGAAAAAAGAAGTCGTTACAGGATTCTCGGACGGCGTTAACGTAGAAATTTGTGAGGGCTTATCAGAAGGTGATATTGTTCTGATTGAAAGTAAGGTGAACGGCTGATGAGATTAACGGAAATTTTCAGGTTGGTGTGGATAAACTTATCACAGAATAAATTTAAAGTTATTTTAACCTCTATAGGAATTGTTGTTGGCTCGGCAACGATTATGCTTGTTATTGCAATCGGAACAGGTGGAAAAGAGGAAGTTGCAGAACAATTTAAAAACTTGAATGCGGGAGCAATAGATATAAGCTATGAGGCAAACGGCGGAAATTACGCAAATGCAGGCGGTTTCGGCGGTGGAACCGGATCCCCGGGAGGCGGAGGTGGAATGTCTTTCGGCGGTGGAGGCGGAATGTCCTTCGGAGGCAGAGGCGGAATGTCTTTCGGTGGCGGAATGGAGTCTGGTAATCGTGATTCTCGAATGAATCAGGAATCAATTGTTTTGGATGAAGACGATATGGAAGATATTCAGGTATTTGTACCTAATATATCAGATATTACTATCTCTTTTTCGACTAATACAAGTGTAGAAGGCGGAGAATTGGATTCATCACAAAACTATACTATTGCAGGTACAAAAAGTAATTATGCTCAGATGAGTAATTTAAACATTCTTATTGGGGAATATTTTACGGATGAGAATGATGAAAGTAAAGAAAAGTTTTGTGTACTGGGAAATACGGTAGCAAAAGAAATATTTGGTACGGCTTATGAGGCGTATAATGATGTGGTTTACATTGATGACAGACCCTATGTAGTCACAGGAGTGTTGGAGGAAATGGGTACTGTAGCATCGGGAATAAGCCCGGATACTGCAATTTTTATTCCTTATGAAACAGGGATTAAGTATTTGGTAGGAACAAATGTGAGTCCTACGATAACTGTAATTGCGGAAGATATTAATCAGGTGGAACAGGTGGTTGAAAATGTTGCCAGTGTGCTTGAAGATGCCTATCCTAATGCGGAATTCACAATATCCGATGCCGGTAGTAAAATGGATGCGGCATCTGCTTCAAATGAAACTTTAACACTATTATTGATAGCGATGGCATTAATTGTATTTACGGTAGGCGGAATAGGAATTATGAATGTCTTGTTCGTTTCCGTAAAAGAAAGAACGAATGAAATCGGTATTCTCAAAGCATTGGGATGTCAAAGAAAAGATATTTTATTAGAGTTCTTACTTGAAGCAAGCTGTATGAGTTTTTTTGGCTCAATAATAGGAGTACTGTTGTCTTTGGGAATTACACCGATTATTGAAAGCTTTTCGGTTCGTGTATCATTATCGGTATGGGGAGCACTGCTTTCGTTGGCATTTGGAGTAATAACAGGAACATTGTTTGGATTTTATCCGGCATATAAAGCATCACGATTGATTCCGGTAGTGGCATTAAATCAGGAATAGAGGGAGGAAATTATGGAATTATTAGATTTGGAAGAAACTCAGGAGAAAGAAACTCCAAAAAATAAGAAAAAACACTTATCAAAAAAAATCGTAATTATAGTAGTATTAGTTGTTTTGGTTCTTGTAAGCGTGATTGTAGGCTTATTCTTGTCAAAAAAACAGCAGGGTAGCAGTGAACTGCAAATTAAAGCAGGGGCAAATCAAGAAATAGTTTATGCGACAATAGTTTCGATAAACGGAAACGAAATGACATATCAGATTGCTCAAGAAGAAAATGAACAGCGTGGAATGGCAGAGAAACCCCAGATGGGAGAAGATGGCGAAATGCCGGAGCGTGGCGAGATGCCTCAGATGGGAGAAGGCGGCGAGATGCCGGAGC
>CAZGSF010000105.1:0-6893 GCA_964528145.1 uncultured Lachnospiraceae bacterium
ATTTCAAAATAATAAGATTTTACCGGAGTTCCAATATGTGGATTCGGCTTTATTTATTTTAGCGGAAAACAAAGTGGTAGTAAAGGGGAAAGTTGTAGAATAATTAGCGCTATGGTAAAATATTTATAATTTCGGGATAATAGTTAAGCCACAGAATTGAACATATATTGAGACAGGAGCCGGTTTATGTTAAAAAAACTTATTATTCTATTTAATAAGAAAAATGAACAGTTTTTTAGGGAACGATATTTGCCATTGCTCAATATGCTGAAACAAGAGGTTGAATCTAAAGATTGCTTATTAATATGGCGTTTTACAGAAGAGAATGATGATGAGTGTGTTGCAGATATAGGGAATGATGAACTATTTAATGACACAGACATTAAGGATACGTTATATGTAACGGATACTCCGGAATATTTGGATATATTAAAGCTTTGGGGTTATTATGCAGTTGCCTTGGCTCTTGATTACAATAAAGATGCATCTTTTAGAAATGCAGACTATTTAATTGAGGGCATGGATGGCTTGGAATATAACTATCTGGATAGGGTATACAGAAGGCTGGCGGGATCGCCGTGGGATATTCTTAAGACAGAACGCCTTGAGGTAAGAGAGAGCACTGTAAAGGATGTAGACGATTTTTACTGTATTTACAAGGAACCCTCCATTACATATTACATGGAAGATTTATTTGAGGAACCGGATATGGAACGGATGTATATGAAAAATTACATCCGCAGGATTTATGGTTTCTACGAATATGGTATGTGGACGGTCATTTTAAAGGAAACAGGACGGGTTATCGGTAGAGCCGGTCTTAGTGTCCGTGACGGATACGAGTTACCTGAATTGGGCTTTGTAATAGAAGTAGAACATCAGGGACAGGGCTATGCCAAAGAAGTGTGCCGGGCGATTCTTGCATATGCTAAGGATGAACTTCAAGTGGAAGGTGTACAGGCTTTGGTTTGTGAAGATAACAAAATATCAGCTACTTTGCTGAGTGGCTTGGGTTTTGTATATAAAGAAAACGTAACAGAAGGCGGACAGAACTATCAACTTTGGATTAAGGATTTGTGTGGAGAAGAAAAATGATATATACAGTAACGTTAAATCCGGCGATTGATAAAACAATACAACTTAATGGATTAAAGCCGGGAGCACTTAATATAGTAGAAAAATCCTTAACCAACATCGGTGGTAAAGGTATCAATGTGTCCTTGGTGCTTAAGGCGTTGGGCACGAAAAGTATGGCACTGGGAATGGCAGGCGGAAGAAACGGCAGATATATTGCTGACGGGCTTACGCAATCCGGAATAGAACATTTTTTTCTTAATACAGGCAAAGATATTCGTACTAACATCAAGATAATGGAGCGGGACGGAACTCTTACTGAGTTAAATGAAAAGGGGGCATCCGTGGAGCCTGTGCTTGTAGATGAATTTGTTAAAGAGGTTAAGGCAAGAATTGCTGAAAAAGACATACTGGTTTTATCAGGTAGTGTTCCGGCAGGTGTACCTGCAACCATATATGCTGATTTGATTAAGATAGCACATTGTAAGGGTGCAATAGCGATTTTGGATGCAGACGGAGAATTATTTGCATACGGAGTAGAAGCAGGACCGGATGTGGTGAAACCAAATATATCGGAATTTACACGGTATATGAAAAAAGAAGATACTATCCTTTCGGAAGAGGATATTATTATAGAGGCAAAAAAGTTTTTTGACAAAGGGATACCCCAAGTGATTTTATCTATGGGAGATAGAGGCGCTTACTTTTTCAATGCTAAAGGCTCCCATAATTATTACTGCAAGGCTCTGCCTGTGTCAGTCCAATCAACTGTCGGTGCAGGTGATTCCATGACGGCTGCATGGGCACACTCGATGGATAAAGGATATTCGTTTGAGGAATCTGTAAAACTTGCGATGGCAGCATCAGCTGCGGCTGTGTCAACGCCGGGAACCATGGCACCCACGAAAGAACAAATAGAAGAAATACAGTCTCTTGTAAAAGTGGAAGTAAAGTAGGAAACGGAGGAAATTATAATGTATAAGGCAAATGAAAATCGTTACGACACAATGAAATATTACCGTTGCGGAGCAAGTGGAATTAAACTTCCGGCAGTATCTTTAGGGCTTTGGCATAATTTTGGAACTACTGCTGATTTTGATAATATGGTTGATATGTGCCGGACTGCCTTTGACTTAGGGATCACACATTTTGATTTGGCAAATAATTACGGCCCGATACCGGGGAGCGCAGAGGAAAACTTCGGAAAAATACTTAAAAATAGCCTCGGTGCGTATAGAGATGAATTGATTATTTCCACAAAGGCAGGCTACGAAATGTGGTCGGGCCCCTATGGCAACTGGGGCAGTAAGAAATATCTGGTGGCAAGTCTTGACCAGAGTTTGAAACGCATGGGACTTGAATATGTAGATATATTTTATCATCACAGACCAGACCCTGAAACTTCGTTAGAGGAGACCATGCTTGCCCTCGATGGAATCGTTAAAAGCGGCAAAGCGCTTTATGTGGGAATTTCTAATTACAATAAAGAACAAACCAAGGCAGCAGTTGAGATATTAAAAGAACTTAAGACTCCTTTTATAATTAATCAGCGTAGCTATTCTATTTTTAACCGTACCATTGAAAAGGATGGTCTTAAATCATATGCGGCAAAAAATGGAATTGGTATTATTGCATTCTGCCCTCTTGACCAGGGATTGCTTACCGACAGATATCTTAATGGAATCCCGGCAGACAGTCGAATCCGTACTGACGGAAGATTCTTAAAGGAGTCTGCAATCACTGAAGAAAAACTAACGCAGATTCGCCGGCTTAATGAAATTGCAGCTTCAAGAGGACAGACACTGGCGCAGCTGGCTCTGTCATGGATTCTTCGTGACCATGAAGTAACCAGCGTTCTTATCGGTGCAAGCCGCTCTTCCCAGATTATAGAGAATGCAAAGATTGTGAATGCAGCGGATTTTACTGTGGAAGAATTGAAAGCAATAGATGAAGTTGTGTTTGGAATGTAGTTTATATGAAATATTTTAGATTGGAGATAGGAGCAAATTAAGATGGCTTTCGAAAAGGCGAAAAAATATTTAGGGGAAAGAGGATACGCAGACAGAGTAAAGGAGTTTGATGTATCCAGTGCAACAGTAGAGCTTGCGGCGATTGCCGTGGGAACGCAGCCGGAGCGGATTGCAAAGTCTCTTACCTTTATGGTAGAGGATAAGGCAGTAATGATCGTATGTGCCGGGGATGTCAAGATAGACAATGGCAAGTATAAGAAATATTTCCATGCCAAAGCAAGGATGTTAAGTCCGGAGGAAGTGGAAACGTTAATAGGTCACAGCATCGGTGGTGTATGTCCTTTTGGTATTGAGGAGGATGTTCGTGTCTTTTTGGACGAGTCTTTAAAGCGATTTGATATAGTGTATCCGGCTTGTGGCAGTAGTAATAGTGCCGTGGAGTTATCCTGCGAGGAATTGGAAAAATTATCTTGTTGTGAAGCATGGATTGATGTTTGTAAGAATTGACAGGGTTCTTTAAAGCGGTGGAATGGGGTTAA
The DNA here is from genome assembly GCA_964528145.1 of uncultured Lachnospiraceae bacterium. Taxonomy (GTDB): domain Bacteria; phylum Bacillota; class Clostridia; order Lachnospirales; family Lachnospiraceae; genus Acetatifactor. Next base: position 3,584 of record CAZGSF010000105.1, read on the forward strand.
TAGAATTAGATAAACTTGAATTTGGTGAAGTAGAATGTATAAAGAAATCGAGGTGCTATTTTTTGAAAAAGTTATTTAAAGCAATAAGAGATAAAAATTTCGAATTAGTAAGACAGTTAATCAATAGTAACCCGGAGCTAGTGAATTGTACTGCAAAACAGCCTCCCCAAAAAGATGATGGTCAATCACCATTGCAAATCGCATTAAAAACAGGAGCCTTTGATATTGCTGAATATTTGATTGAAAATGGAGCAGACTTAAACTTTATGGAAGATGCGTCGTGTTGCAATACATGGAGGACTCCTGTAATACATGACGCAATTAATGCAGCGGTAATGTGTAGTAGATGGAATACAAATAATCAGTATATGGGATTCAAAGTCTTTTCTACTGAGGAAAATGCCGAGAGAGCAAGAAAAATATTAGAGAAGATGTTGCAATTGGGTGCTGATGTTAACAAATTGGATTCGCATAATAATTCGGGTATTTGGAGATTTTGTTTGCAAGCAAATCAAATATTACCAAGTTATAATTATTCTACTAATTGTGAAAATGATGATAGAATTTTTACTATAGAATTAGAAACTGATTTACTTAATATATTAAGATTGCTGTGCACATATGGTGCAGATTTAAATTATGCTTCACCTAATACGGGTCTTACTGTTAGGGAGTTTTACATCGGCGGTTCGATGGCAAAACTATTAAGCCAGTTTGATTAAAAATTCCAAGTTGTTTAAATGAGCCATGCCGACAGACTCACAAGCTAGCGCTTGTTCGTTGTCGCGGCATTCGCCGTATGCATCTGAACTCGAATATGTCTGCTTGTGTGCAAGCACCCAGCCGACACATTCGGCTCATCCATGCATGGCTCATTGCTCGCGCAAATATCAATTTGCCTATTTGTCACGAAAATATAGAAAAAGGAGATTGTTATGTTACCAACAATAGAAGAAGCTAAAAAGGAATTAGAAATTGCTGGACAATTAAATCCGGGACCTTGGACAGAGCACTCGCTAAATGTGGGAATTGCGGCGAGGAATATTGCTCAGAAAGTGCCCGGAATGGATGTTAATAAAGCGTACGTTGTCGGAATGCTTCATGATATTGGGCGAAGAGTTGGAATTGTGGATATTCCAAAACATGTATATGAAGGATTCAAATATGCTATAGATAAAGGATGGGATGAAGTTGCAAGAGTATGTATGACACATTCTTATCCGCTTATGAAAGATGAGTTTGATTATAACCCAATGACAGAGGAAGAGAAGGCGATAAAAGACTATATTCTCAATTGTCAGACAGATGATTATGATAAATTGATTCAAGTATGTGATGCATTAGCAACAGATTATGGATTTGTAATTTTGGAAAAACGTTTTGTGGATGTAACTCGCAGATATGGAATTATGGAGACATATATAAAAGGTTGGGACATTACTTTTAAGAATAAAGAATATTTTGAGGCGCAAATGGGATGTTCAATTTATGATGTGTTACCTGACATTGGGAGAACAACGTTACTGTGTCCGGCGCCATGGAAGCCTAATATAAACAAGTAGCAAGATTCCCTATTTTTAGATGTCAAGTGAACTAATGGGGTCTATACAGAAAAATCTTACTCCTAGATACATTTTAAGCAAAAATTTGTATGGAAGTACCTCTTTTTAGGTCTATGCGGAAAAAATATCTCTCGCGACTCCATGAAATGTCATAAAAAGGTACCTGAGAGCAAGAATAATTTCTATAGAGAAAAATCCAAGCTTAATCCTTGTATAAATCCGAATTCTTATATAATGGCCATAAATCACAATTCAGTGTAACGAGCCTTGCCAACAGGTTCGCAAGCAAGCTTGCTCACTGTCGCGGCATTCGCCGATGGCTATCTTGCATAGAATTTTATTTTACGGGAATGCTATTCTTGTATAAATTTAAGGAGGCATAGCTATGGCAAACATCTCAGAATTAGAATTACAGAATCTTCGCCATCTTATCGGCGGCTTCGACACAACACACTGCAAGTTAAAAGAATATGCAGCTTGTGCAGAAGATGCAAAAGTTAAACAGTACTTTGAAAAAGGTGCTCAGTCAGCAATGGATAACAAACAGACTCTTATGAAATTTTTGCAGTAAAGGAAGGTGTAGAAGATGCAGATGCAGGAAAAAACAATGGTAGCTGATACCTTAGCAGGAATCAACGGTGAATTAGTGCATTACGCAGAAATGATTCCACAGACTGAAAATAAAGAATTAAAGACAACATTAAAACAGTTTCGCATGGCATGCGAGCAGTCACAGGAAGAGTTATATCAGATTGCAAGAGACAAGTCTTACTACGTACCCGCTCAGGCTGCAACAAAGGAAGAAATTGAACACGTAAAAAGTTTATTTACTTCACAGACACTTTAATTAAGGTGCAGAATATAGATAGAATCATATAATAAATATCAAAACTAAAGAAAAAGGCAGGGCTCATTTTGGTAAAGATGGGCTTTGTCAGATACATAATTTTTAGAAAATTTTAAATTTTGGGAAATAACTACTTGTTTATGGCATAAACCTTTGATATACTGTTTTTAACATCCAAATGTTGGATAAGTATGTAATTAACGGAGGGATAAGTCGTGAGAATTTACAAAGCAAAAGATTATGAAGAAATGAGCAGAAAGGCAGCCAATATTATCGCAGCACAGGTTATTTTGAAACCTGATTGTGTACTTGGTCTGGCAACCGGATCTACTCCGATAGGTACTTATAAAGAATTAATTAAAATGTATGAAGACGGTGATGTTGATTTCGCAGAAGTAACCAGTGTTAACCTTGATGAATACAAGGGTCTTACAAAAGACAACGACCAGAGCTACTACTATTTCATGCATGATAACTTCTTCAACTACGTTAACATCAGTCCTGACAGCGTTAACCTTCCTGACGGAATGGAACCTGACAGTGCTAAAGAATGTGCAAGATATGATGAAGTAATCCGTTCCGTAGGCGGAGTTGATTTACAGCTTTTAGGTCTTGGACATAACGGACATATCGGATTTAACGAGCCTGCAGATGAGTTCAAGAAAGGAACACACTGTGTAGATTTACAGCAGAGAACAATTGAAGCTAACGCAAGATTCTTCGCAAGCATGGATGATGTTCCCAAACAGGCATATACAATGGGTATCCGTACAATCATGTCAGCTAAGAAGATTCTTGTAGTTGTAAGTGGTGCTGACAAAGCATCAATCGTGAAGAAAGCGTTTACAGGTCCTGTAACTCCTCACGTACCTGCATCTCTTTTACAGATGCATCCGGATGT
>CAZGSF010000106.1:0-6727 GCA_964528145.1 uncultured Lachnospiraceae bacterium
GGAGCCGTCGCCGTAGCCGTCGCCGTAGCCGGAGCCGGAGCCGTCGCCGTAGCCGTCGCCGTAGCCGACCGATAAAAAGGCGCAGATGCTTGCATCTAATATGTCCATATCGGTACGGCATTAATAGACTCCACGGCGTCATTCGTGCAAGGGAGAATTTCGATAGCTCCGACGACGGTCATAGAGGGGACGGTAAGGGAAAATTTGCATTCTTGTGGACGTTGCACGCCATCCATCGCCAGCTGGGAGAGGGAGGCTGCGCCGTCCCAGTACCAGATGCGGCGGCAGTTGCGGATATCGATGACGAGGCCGGCGGGGGTGTATTCTTTGTTGGCGATTTCTCCGAAGAATACGCCGGCAGATTGGGTACGGATAATAAATTTTTGTACTTCCATATTTATCTAATTTTTATTGATTTGTGCTCTACGAAGGTGACGCCCTCAGGGGCGACGTCGGAGCCGGCGAAGCGCTCCTTGAGGGCAGTCTTGGAAACTTTCGCCTCCAAGTTAATGTAATCGGGGAGACGTTCCTGGAGCGCCATTATGGCGGCGGCGTAGGGGGCAAGGACCTGCGCCTCATTCACCTCGGTGGCCCTGGTGGTAACGACGGTAACCTTCGTCAGGTCGCCCTCCAGACTTTTGATGTCGAAGGCGGCCATCACGTCGGCGAGGTGGTCCTTGATGCGCTTGGCGCTCTTGTCGCAGGTCTGCTTGATCGCCTGGATGCGGGCGATCTCAGCCTTGCAGATGTCGGACGTGGCGGCGAACTTACGGACGAGGGTGCCATAGCCGTCTACTTTCTTGGCGAGGGCTACGGAGTTGTCGTCCAGCAGTGTTTCAAGTTCGGGGGTGAGCTCTCCCCCGTTGGATTCCAGGATAGCCTCGATCTCGGCCATCTCTGTGCTCAGCTGGTAAAGGGTAAGTTTACTTTCCATTTGGGTTACTTGTTAGATTTGTGATTTTTCATAAAGTTGTCAAATACTGTTGCCAGGGCGGTGCGCTCCTCCTCCGTGGGGGCGGTAGCCGGCGCCTGGTGCACCAGGGTGCGGGCGCTCCATATCTCGGCTTGCAGCTGGCGGCTGGCCTTCTGACCGGGACCCTCGCAATAGTCGAGGATGGCGGAGTAAAGGGAGCGGACGTTGACGCCGTAGAGTTCACGGCCGGCAGATGCGGAGCGGAGCACACGTGCCACCTCCGCGAAGGAGAGCTGGTCAGTGCCGAGGTGGTAGTAGTCCTCGACGAGGAGCTCATAGAGCTCGGCTGCCATCAGGGCGATGCGCTCGTCATTGTCGTCGGCGCGAAACGTGCCGGGCGCTGCGTTGAACGCCGCCCGCAGGATGATCTGCGTCAGGGCGGCGATGGCCACCTCGCGGGGCACGGCCGTTACCTTCGGATAGGTTGCCGGGTCCCGGCGGATGTCCAGGAACGTGACGGACACCGGGGGGATGGTCACCAGTGAGGCGACGAAGGTGTAGGTAGTCAGCTCGTTCATTGTGCTGTCCCTCCCGTGTAGAAATTGATGCCCAGCTTGCGGGCAGTATCCTTGAAGCCCTGCATCACACTCTTATCCTGGGGAGCCGTGTGGTCCTTGCGGAGGTATTCAGCGCGGAAGCCCCGCCAGCTATTCTCGGCGCAGATGCGCACAGCCTCGGCGAGGGTGATCCCAGCCTTGCGTGCCTCGCGTTCCATTCCTTCGAGGACTGACCGGGTAACCTTTGCACCCTTGCGGGCGGTCACCCAGTCAGCGAGGGCGGCCGGGGCGCAGCCCCTCTCCTCAAAGAGTTTCAACACATCGGCCTGGCTGGCGGCCTTCTCCCCCTGGGGGGATAATGTAGCAGATACGATAGTATCTGATACATTTAAGGGGGGTATATTATATTTATTATTGGCGGCAATTTTTGCCACCATAGGCGGCAAATTTTGCCTACATCCATCATCGGTGGTGGCATTTTTTGCCGCCACCTCATAATAGCAGGTTCGATTGAGGTTATTATCCCATTGCGCCACCTTTTTAAGCAGGCCACGTTCTACCAGTTCGGCCAGAATTTTCCGCACTGTGCGAGGTGCTGCGCCCGTGACCTCGGCGAGATATTCTTGACTGCCATAGTAGCACCCCTGCCCGTTGGCTGAGTAGCCGGCGATGACGGCATAGACGAGGAGCTCGTTGCCAGTTAGGCCGAGCTCCCGCATCTCGCTCGTTATAGTGAAGTGCCAGGTCATCGTAGTCCTGCGTTGAGTTGGAAGTCCTGGACGTCATTGCGGAACTGCTGGACCTGCTCCGGGCCGGCGTTGGTGAAAGCTATCCAGCTCTCCTCAGACGTGCGGCCCTTCGGCGTGAGCTGCCCCTTTGCAGCGGCCTCGATAAATTGCCGGTACGTGTCGGCGTCGCAGGCCTGGTACGGCTTGGCCGCCGGCACCTCCGGGGAGGTGTACTTCGTGCGATCCTGGGCATAGTAGATGTCCGCGCTCATACCCAAGCCTTTGCAGCATACAGAGAGGGCGTCGGTGAAGGCCATCTTGAAGGCTTCGTCGTTGAGGGCGTCGCCCTTGCCCTTGCCGGCCAGCTTGTTACCGCCGAAGCCGGGGACGGGTTCGGACCACTCCCCGCCGGGTAACTTGTAGTAAAGATCCAGCCACACGTGGGCCATTGTCTCGCCGATAGCCTCATAGGTCCGGCATTCCCGGACCACCAGCTTCCATCCTTCGCCCTGGGGGCCGAAAGTCTCCGTCAGCGCCTTGATGCGCCACATCGGATTGATATCCGTCTTGCCGGCGAGGTTGCCGCCCTTGATGGTCCGCTGCGCCTCCTTCGGCGTAGTGCCGAAGGCCTCGAAAAATCTCATATTTTTCATTTGTCGCCCTCCTCTAATTTGCTGAACAGATCGCGGACCTGTGCCTTGTAGGCCTCCTTGTCGGCGGCCATCTCCCTGATAGTCTCGGTCAGCACCTTGCGCACGTCATCCACGCAGGCGTCACGCCCGTAGGGGGTGCAGTAGTAGATATTTTTCGACTGGTTTTCCTTCGGAGCCTTGCGAGCGACCATAGCGTAAAAGTTCATATAATCGCCGATACGCAGGTATGTGCTCACCTCCGCGGGGGCGTAGCCCAGGCGGCCGGCGTTCTTGATGATCTCGTGACGTGCATACATCGCCTCGTCATATACGGCGTCAAAGTCTTGCGGCTTCATCATTTTTCGGCCCTCCCAGCTACTTTGCCCGTGAAGGCACCGAGAAATAGAAGGATGAGGGCGGCTGCGCCCTTGATGGCGAGGGAGGCTTCGAAGGTGTCGCCCTCGGCGCAAAGCAGCACCATAATGGCGAGGGCTGCTACGGTTTTAAGAATTGCTTTCATATAGTTGATTGTTAGTGTTAAGTTCCTGGGTTATGGCTGCGGCCTGGTCCTGCGCCCTGAGGGCGAGGATGTCTGCGACGAGGTAGCGCTTGGGCGAGTTCGGAGCGGTGCCGGTATGTACCGGGTGGAGACGTCCGTCGGCCACCAGCTGGCGGAAGTAGCTGCCGTAGATGCGGGCGGCTTCGTTGGTGGATATCTCCCCGGAGGTCAGTCCGTTCTGCACCAGAGCTTCCTGGGCGCCGAGGCGTGCCGCCGTGTGTATGAGTTGCAAAAGGTCCATTATGCCGTGCGGGTTACGATATAGCGCCGGCGGTCGTAGTCGGCGTGTACTGAAAATTTGCCTCCGATCTCCCGGCCAGCCAGGCTGGCGGCGTTGGAGACCGTGTTCCGCGTATAGTCATCCATCCAAACGACAAGTAATTGTCCGACGGGCAGCTCCCGAAGGGTGGCCTGGAGACCGTAGCGGCGAGGGGTGGGTTTTGTAAATTCCATCATTCGTTTGTATCTTTGTAATAACACCGCAAAAATACAACAAAAATCCAACACACCAAATTTTATTCAACTTTTTTTCAAAAATTATCTAACGATGGAAAAATCAGATAATCGCCTTGTACAAATTTTTGAAGAGCTCCGCAGTGCGGGTCTGGTGCGCACGCAAAAGGAGCTGGCCGAATTAATGGAGGTAGATCGCACTACACTTTCAAGCGCAATGAACGGGAATGAACGGATGTACACCACTTCAATGGTGGCGCGAGCTGAGCGAGTTCGGCGTCAGCTGCTGAGCGGAGATCCAGCACCCGCCCCCGCCCCGGCTCCGCCCAGGGAGGTGAACGTCACCCCGGACCTCCTCGGCATAATCGCCACCCAGGCCGAGACCATCCGAAGCCAGCAGGCGGTCATCGCACAGCTCACGGGCGTGGAGACAAAAAAAGGGGCCGTGTAGTCCGGCTCCCCTGGGGATAAAAAAACATCCCCTCCATCTCGTGGAGGGGATGCAAACACCTACAATTAAGACAACTATCATGATGAAAGCTCACCCCGATATATGCGAACTCCCCGAAGGCGTCCAGCCATCGGCGGAAGATTTGGCGATGGCCGACTGGCTCCTCGCCCTTATGGCTCGCCAGCTCCCCAGCTGAACGCATCCAGGACGCGGCGGTTGGCGCCATTGATTTGCGCCCAGTTCCGCTCCGCATAGATGTCCGTAATGCGGAAGTCGCCAACGTGCGCGAGGCCCTCATCCACGGTGGCCTTCTCGACTCCGAGGCTCCTGGCCATCGTCGCCCAGGTATGCCGGGCGGCGTAGAAGGTGAAGGGTGTCAGGCCGTGGGCCAATGCCCAGGATCGCAGCGCCCTATTCGTCGCCGAGGAGATGGCCTTGAAACTCCCGCAGCGGTGCAGGGCTGGCAACCACCACGGGCCCCGGCCTTCCAGGAGGACGAGATGGTAGGCGAGGCGGCTATCGATAGCCACCTCCATCCGCGCCCGATCTGCCCGGCGGTCCCTGGTCTTACTGCGTTCGTAATGCCAGACGTCGCCCTTGAAGGCTGGGGCCGCATACATATCGGCGAGGTTGGCCCCCATCGTGCCGAAAGATACCACGAAGGCGGCGAGGGCCTCCGCCTGCCGGGGATCGGCCGGGCGGTCCAAGATGATCAGCTGCATCACCTCCTGGGAGAGGGGGCGCTGCCCCTGGGCTGCCGGTACTTTCAGGGAGATCCCCCGGAAGGGGTCGCCGGGGATGAGTAACCTCTCATCTACGTTGTAATGCTCCTTCGCTGCGTTGTAGATAGTGGCCAGTTTGCCCAGGTGTCGGGCGGCAGTGCCCTGGGGGAGGGAGCCAGCGAAGCTGCGCAGCAGGGAGCCCGTCACGTCGTTAACGTCGAGATGCTCCCGGCCCAGCCAGCGGGCAAAGACATGGAGAGTGGAACGGTACGCCTCAGCCGTCCCCGGCGACTTCCCGGCGATGATCTCCCCGGCGAAAGCGAAGATGTCGAGGTGGAAGGTGTCGGCGGCCAGCCGTGCCCGGAGCCAGGCCACCACCCAGTCCACGCCCTTGCCTTCCAGGGCGAAGGGCGAGAGCTCCGCCGCGACGTCACGCATCTGACGGACAATGCGCTCGGCGGCGGCCAGCAGGTAGCCATCCTTGATCTTGCCTGAGCGGGTGAGCTGCTCAGGGTAAGCGGTGATGGTGGTGGGCAGGTAGCGGCTTTGCCGGCGGAAGGTCACCCGTATGCGGACGGCGTATGTGCCGTCCCTCCGGCGGTAGGTGACGCAGGGCTTGAAGGTAATCATCTGGCCGTTTACTTTTGTAAAAACTATTGTGAAACATTTGCGGCCAAATTTATCAAAAAAGTGGTAAAAAGTAAAAGGGGTATTTCCATCTGGAACGAAAAAGCGGCCCGAAAAGGCCGCAGGGTTGGTATTTTATGAAAATATACTACATTTGCAACAAGTGTCGCCGCTACTCTTTGATATTTACCAAGTTAACGGCTTTTTTATTTTGTTGTTTTTTGTGAATTATGAAACAATTTGTAAACAAATGCAATTTTTAACGCAAGAGGGCCGGAGCCTCCCGGCTGCGTCCCTCGAAAGCAATTCTTTTTTTTTCGACCTTATGGTCGGGCAAAGGTAGCAAAAAATCTCCACCCCGCGCAAGGGTGGAGATTAAAGAAACAAAAATGTCCCTTTGTCACCAGCTGGCGAGATTGAAGGATACACCCATGCCGATATATGGTGCAGGGTGCAGCTGGCCGCCGGCGACCATTAGGCCATAGCCGGCCTGGATGCCGAGGCCCCAGCGACGGGAAATCGCTACCTGCTCAGTGGTGTGGATGGTGACCACCTCCCTGCGGGGATAGATGGCCAGGGAGTCGAGACGGGGATATATGCCGGAGACGATGGCCGTGTAGGTGCTGTCCTCGTATCGGAGGGTGGTACGCTCCACGGCTGCGTAGATGGTGTCACGGGTCACGAGGGTGTCGTGGACGGGGATGCGCACCTCCTCGGTGCGGTAGATGTAGCAGGGAGCCGCCGCGACCTCCGCGATGATGGTGTCACGAATGTAGAGGGTGTCCCTTGTCTCCGTGACAACCTCGACGGGAGCGGGGCGGCAGCTACGCCCCACGGCGAAGCCCCCGCCGATGAGGGCGAGGGCTGCAAGGATATAATAGAGGGTGCGCATTTATTCTGATGCCTCCACTACCGTCCATCCGGTAGGTATGCCGCTCGCGCCCGTGGGCCAGGTGGCTCCTGCCGCCTTGGTGAATGTGCCGGTGGCCTTCACACCGTAAAGCCAATTATAGCTGTAAGAGTTCCATGCTGTCGATGTCCCGCGGTTGGTTGCGTAGCAGGTCACCTCGGCCAAGTTGGTGCAG
>CAZGSF010000107.1:0-3550 GCA_964528145.1 uncultured Lachnospiraceae bacterium
AAGGTCAGTCACAGGGACTTGGCATCAAAATACCTTTACAGGGTTTTCTAGTAATAACCCTTGGAGGTTTAGAATGATGTCAAATGTACCTTACGCCGCTCTTTCGATGGATGCGTTGGAAGAGTTCAGAGCGATTGCATATTATAGATTATCCAAAGCCCATAAGAACAAGAAGGCATCTGAAAGCGACAGTATTGCCAACCAGCGCAAATTGATCCAATGCTTTCTTGACAGACATCCAAACATCATTCTGGTAGATGAAGCCCAGGATGACGGGTATACCGGAACCAATTTTAACCGGCCCGGCTTTGAAAAGGTTTTGGATGCCATTAAATCCGGAAGGGTCAATTGTGTCATTGTCAAAGACCTTTCCCGGCTTGGCAGAGAATATATCTCTGTCGGCGATTATATCGAGCAGAAGTTCCCTGATTGGGGCGTTCGGTTTATCGCTATCAACGACGATGTTGACAGCGTAAAAACCAATGCCGGGGACGATCTGATTGTTCCGATCAAAAACATAATGAATGAATCCTATTGCCGCGAGCTGTCCAAGAAACTGCGGAATCAGTTTCAGATACAGCGTGGCAACGGAGAGTTTTTAGGTGCCTTTGCAAGCTACGGGTACTGCAAATCTTCCGATGATAAGCACAAGCTGATCATTGACGAGTTCGCAGCCGAGGTTGTCAAAGGCATTTTTTCTTTGAAAATCAAAGGATACAGTCCTGCCGCTATTGCAGAGTATTTGAATAAAGAGTTGATTCTGCCTCCCTCCGAATACAAGAAGAGCAAGGGGCTGAACTATAAAAGTGGCTTCAGCTCTGCCAGCCAGGCCAAATGGAGTGCAGTAACAGTATCTCGGATCCTAACAAATCCCATCTACGCAGGCACTCTGGTGCAAGGGAAGCGCGGGACACCGAATTTCAAAGTTAAGAGGATGCGGGTTCGCAAGGAGGAAGAATGGTCTGTCGTTAAGGATAACCATCCCGCTATCATTGATCCGATCGTCTTTGCTACTGTCCAAAGAATGCTCCAACGGGATACCCGTTCTGCCCCGGAGGCTACCGGCGTGTACCCGCTGTCCGGAGTTCTGTTCTGCCCAGACTGCGGAAGAGCTATGGGCCGCCGGACCACCACAAAAAATGATAAGAAGTACCACTATTATGTTTGCTCCACCTATAAAAACGGGAAGGGCTGTTCTTCACACAGCATTGAATGCAGTGTATTGGACGGTATCGTTCTTAGAGCCATAGGCAGCCAGGTGAATGTAATTGCGGAAATGGAGCAGCTCTTGACGGAACTGGGTTCTCGTGATGTTTGGAGGGCCAGAGTACGCAGGCTGGAAACTATGATCGCGCAGAAAAGGGATGAACTCGAAAAGAACCAGGACAATCAGATGACCCTGTATGAGTCACTCCGTGACGGGATTATCGACCGGGGCGAGTTCAACCGAATGAAGAAGATCTACTCCGACAGGATCGATGAGGCCCAGCAAGCCATCAACCAGCTGGCAGCATCCAGAGATGAAGCTGCCAACAATGCCGGCAAGGACAACAATTGGGTTAGCCAGTTTTTGAAGTTTCAGGGGCTGGAGGATCTGACTCGTGAAGTTGTATTCACCCTGGTTGACAAGATCTATGTCCATGCGGATAAGCATGTCAAAATCGATTTCAACTACCGGAATGAGGTTGACTTTTACTCTAGTCTCCTTCAGCGTCAGCAGAAGGAGGTGAGCTAAATGGCAAGAAAAAGCAGATATGCTCCTATTGCCGAACCTCTCCTGATAGATGTTGATCTTGCTTTGGCAGGCATGTATACCCGCATCTCTGTTGAAGACGGTGATGACGAGACTACGAATTCTCTGGGCAACCAGAAGAAAATCGGTATGCATTACTTGGATGAACACACAGACATCAGGCTGGTAGATACCTATTCTGATAATGGCTATACCGGCATGAACTATAACCGCCCCGATTTCCAGCGGCTCATGCAGGATATCCGAAGCGGCAGAATCAACTGCATCATTGTAAAGGACATTTCCCGTTTTGGGCGTCACTTTCTTCAAACCTCAGAGTTCGTAGAGCGAATTCTGCCCGAGATGGGAGTCCGCCTGATATGCATCAATGACAATTATGACAGTGCCGATCCTGATTCCGATCGTTCTGCCCTGACCCTTCCCTTGAAGATGGTCATGAATGACTACTATGTCAAGGACATTGCTAAAAAGATTCGGTCTGGTATCAATGCCAAAATCGAAAAAGGTAACTTCATCCCTCCTACAGGAAGCATTCCCTATGGTTATATCAGGAACCCCGAACTGGAAACCTTTGATGTAGATCCAGAAACTGCGCCGATTGTCCTTAGAATCTTCCAGATGCGCGTTGAGGGCGCAAGTTTGAATAAGATTGCAGGAACCCTTAATAAGGAGGGTATCCCTTGCCCCGGAAGAGTTCGCTTTGATCGTGGTATTTCCAAAGATAAGCGATTTGAAACAGCATGCTGGATCCGAGGTACTATTCGCAAGATTCTAGGTGATCAGGTGTATCTGGGACATCGTGTTCATGGACGTGTAAAAAGTGATAGATATGGCGGTGAGAAAACCAGACGAAGTTCCGAGGAATGGATCGTTGTCAAGAATGCGCATCCCGCAATTATTACGCAGGAACTTTATGACAAAGCTCAGGAAGTGGGAGAAGAATCCGAGGAGCGCAGAAAGAACTATAAACAAAATGCTGCTCCTCCTATCGATTACAGAGACATCTTCCGAAATAAAATCGTATGCGGCCATTGCGGCAGTAACATGACTGCCAGAAAGGGGACGTGTAGACCCGGTTCTAGTGTTCCATCTTGGCTTTTCTATGATTGTAATACCTATCACTACTCCAATAAAACCCGGTGTTCTTGTCATTATGTTCGGCAGGAAACCATTATGAACAGTGTGCGTAATCTTCTGAATCAGCAGGTCATGGTCGCTGTCGATATAGATGCGATGCTGACTGCTCTAAAGGAACGGCCAAGCACCAACGCATATGTCAGACAGGCACAGGAGCGATACCGGTCCATCGTAAAGCAGCACAAGAAGTTGGAACATCAAATTGATCAGTTACTGATTGATCTGACTGAACGTCTCATCGATCGTGGCACTTACGAATACGCCAAAAAACGGTATGAGGCTCAACTTGCAGACATTCTGGAAGCTGAAGCCCAGGCATTAAAAGATGTGAACGCTTTCGCATCTACTGTATCTGCATCCAAGCACTGGATCAATGCTCTCTACAAATACTGGGAACTTCCCGAGATCACGCGGGAACTAGTCGAAACACTGATTGACCGGATTGAAATTCTTGATGGCAAGAACATTCGTGTCATTCTTAGATATTCGAACCCTTATGCCTATGTAGAAGAACTGATCCAGCGGATGGAAGGAGTCCGTCATGCTGTATGATCTAATGGACATTTACTATCTGCGCCTTTCAAAGGAAGACGGCGATGTGGTCGAGGGCACTGTGGAAGAAAGCTGCAGTATCAGTTCCCAGAGAATTTGCGTCCATCG
>CAZGSF010000107.1:3650-6619 GCA_964528145.1 uncultured Lachnospiraceae bacterium
CAGACGAAAGCAATCCCCGAAGACCAGCAAATCGTTATTCCGAATACCCATGAAGCTATCGTCTCTCGTGAGTTGTTCTTCCAGGCAAGAACTGCTCAGCGACGGTATGCTCCCAGGACTACAGACCCAAATCGGCAACCATATCTTTTCACTTCGCTGCTAGTATGTGGGTGCTGCGGAAATCGCTTGGTTAGAGGAAAAGTACAAAATAAGGAGTGGCGTTGCACCACACATCGCTACGATCCTACCGCTGCTTGTAAGGATGTGCGCTTCAATGACGAAAAACTTTCCGGCATTGTCCTGAGAGCAATTCAGACACAGAGCAAGCTGTTAGATGCAAAAGTAAAAAGGCTGCGCACCAACAGTCGTTTTACTAAAACAACAGAGGAAGTTGTGCAGGCTGAATGCAAGGCACTTCGTAGGCAACTGGATAAAATATATGCTGAGAAGATGGATGCATATGAACAGTATGTTGCAGGTACGATCACCAAAGACGATTTCCTCGCTGTTAAAGAATCCTATGCAACGCAGGAGCAAGCTGTAACTGGCCAACTGAACTTTGCAGAAGCAAAGCTGGCCAATTTGGCTGAACAGCTCAAGCAGGATGCCCACCACATCGCAAGCAGCAAACCCCTAATTGATTATCAGGAGATTGAGATTCTTGATACGGATCTTCTCAAAGAACTTGTAGAGAGAATAATCATCCATCCTGACGGAAAAATGAAAATTGTCTGGAACTTCTCGGATGAGGTTTCGGAACTGCTTAATCAGGACTTGGCACCTGTCAGAGAAGTCGCCGGATAACACACAACGAATCGAAAGGAGTGTCACGGAATGGCATCAACTATGTCCAGTTCGCTATTGAAAGATACAAAATATGTTCTGTCGAAGTGCCGGGAAACTCCCGAACCTGTTGTTGTACAGGTTCGGGGAGAACCTATCGTTGTAGTGATGGATGCAGCTGCTTTTGATTACCAATTTAGGAAGGCCATGAAACTACCAAAGGGCCATATGCATGTTGCTTACCGCCCTTTGCGCTTGCCTATCACAACACTAAAATATATGAGCAAGACCGTAGAATCCTGCCACGAAGCTAATGAACCCATTTATCTGCAGAAGTTTAACACAGATGAGCTAGTCATTATGAGTTTCGCTGTATATGAGCGTCTGCGAAAAGAATGCAAGTCGAACCGATAAAAGGAGGGTATTATGAATTCGCAAAACGCAATCGGATATATTAAGTGTCCTGGGAAGGATGCAGAAACGATAGAAGTACAAAAGCAAATTATTGCCAACTACTGTTTTTCCCAAGGCTATGAATTGTTGTCAATCTATGAAGCCGATGGTCCCTGCTCACCTGATCAAATTGAGCGGTTAGAGGGATTTATTGGTAAGCTTCTTGAAGATGCATGTGTTGACCTCAAGCTAATACCAGTATCCATCAGCCAAATCAGCAGATCACTGAAAGAACTAAAGACTGCAGTTCTCATGCTTCATACAAAGCATATTGAGATTGAACCTGTAGATGTATCCGAACAAGAAGTGGTTGCTTGCTATTATAGAGCATCCTACCCTTTGCTGGATGTTCTGGCAAATCTCAAGGCCAAGGAAAACACAGAGTATACACCTCTTACCCGGTGCACAGTTTGTGGTGATGTTATGCTGAGGAGTATCGGCTGCTCATGTAAGTCCGTCAAAATTAATGGTAAGGTGTACGATCGAGTTCGATATGGCAATGAGGAGGTTGAGTGGGAAGATGATCGTTGCCACGATTGTGGCGCGGAGCCAGGCTTACTTCACCATGCCGGATGTGATGTTGAAGAATGTCCCGTCTGCGGCAATCAGCTCGCTTCCTGTGGTTGCGATTTTGAATTTGTCATTTGACACAAGAAGCTGAAAAGCAACTTAATATCCTATAACATCAAGACACCGACGATTTTCGCGTCGGTGTCTTAGTTTTTTAATGCTAAGGAGGCCCTATGTTTGAAGTATATACGATGTACGCGTTCGAGCAGCCACTTATTGTAAAGCTCCATTGTGAGGAACGCAGGTGTCCTATGCTGTGTATCAGCGATAAGGTACCGCCATTTGTAATGATGAGTCTGGATGAAGCCATCCCCTACCTCACAGATGAGGAACTGGGGAGCTTCAAAAATGTGAAATCGTCTGACAAACCAGGATGCATAGCGGGTAGCAAACTCAGGCTTCGGTACTATTTGGCCCTGCTGTGTGACCATTATGGATGTCCGTTTGCAGTAAAGATAAAAGCGCCAGATGTATTTGTCTGCATTGCAATGTCCGTGAAAGAATTCAATCGGCGTGTCAGTGCAGATGATGTAATTACGGAAGAAGATATCGCGCAGGTAATGAAAGAATTTGATAGCGAGGAGGCATAAACATGGAAATTAAATTGGCCCGATTACCAATGTCCTGTTTGGTTAAGACTGAATTGATACGGGACTTCTTTGCAGATGGGGGACTCCGTCTCATCCTCACAAGTTCTGATGTGCCTCCAGTTATTCTTTTGCCTTCGGTAATTTTTTGCTTCGAGTTTCATGACTTCGATGATCAAGCTGATAGTGAACTACTAGTCGAAATTCTCAGTGAGACCGGTGTGTCATCTAGTAAAATCAAGGCGCCAAGCTATCTCTCTCTTCTGTGTAATCATTTTCAGCGCCCTATCAAAGTTACGTTCCATGGTGTCAATTTCTCCTTGATTGCGGTAAGTGTGGAGGAATACAATCGTAGAGCAAAGCCTGAGTGGAAATTATCGGAGGAAAGAATGCAGGAGATTGCTGAAGCAAACCTTCGCGACCTCAAAGCCGAGAATGAATAATAGTCTCCTTATTCGGGTAAGGTAAAGTATCTGCTTTTACGTGCCAATCACTCAACAGACTCCTTTCGACAAAATCTGAGGAATTTTCAAAAATTTCATAGAAAAGTTTTGTCCTATACTTGACACACTCGTG
>CAZGSF010000108.1:0-6616 GCA_964528145.1 uncultured Lachnospiraceae bacterium
TGTGTATCCTGTACCTTTTACACCTATTTTATTACACGATACACTCTATGCACACTTCAAAAGGGTACTACAGTTTACATCCAGAATCAGCACATTGGGGGCGGACATAAGAACCTTTAACAAATACAGACGACGGCGCTCGCCCCCCGACAGTCTCCCAAGCTGAGCATATTGGGCACTGCCTTCAAAAAGAAAACGTTCAAGCATCATTGATGCAGATACGCTGCCGTCCACTGTCTGCACATATTCTGCCACATCACGTATATAATCAATAACTCTTATTTCAGGATTCATTTCCTCACCGATTTCCTGGGCAAAGTAACCTATTTTAACCGTCTGTCCTATTATTACCTCACCACTGTCCGGCTGTTCAATCCCCTGAATCATCTTCATAAGTGTGGTTTTGCCGCTTCCGTTTGCACCAATAATTCCAATACGGTCACCTTTTAAAAATATATAAGAAAAATCTTCAATTAGTTTATTATCTTCGTATGCCTTGGATAAATTATGAAGTTCTACGGTTGTCCGCCCCATTCGGGTATGAACAGAACTCATCTGCACATTTCCCATCTGTTCCGGCGCCTTACGGTTTTTTAACTCCTCGTAACGTTCAAGACGTGCCTTTTGCTTGGTGGAACGCGCTCTTGCGCCGCGTCTTACCCATTCCAATTCCTTTCTCAAAATAGACTGTCTTTTCCGCTCCGAAGCAGCTTCATATTCTGCACGCTCTGCCTTTAGTTCCACAAATCCCTCATAATTAGCGTCATAGGAATATATTTTCCCCTTGTCTATTTCTACAATGCGGTTACATACACTATCAAGAAAATATCTGTCATGGGTCACCATAACAAGGGCACCTTTACGCTTCTTAAGTGTTTCTTCAAGCCAGTCAGCCATTGCCTGATCTAAGTGGTTTGTGGGCTCATCAAGTACGAGAATATCGCAGGGACTTAGTAATACTCTAACAAGTGCAAGACGTTTCTTTTGTCCGCCGGATAAAATTCCACACTTGGCTTCAAAATCCGTAACTCCCAATTTTGTCAGCATGGATTTGGCGTCGCTGACTAAATCAGGGTCATTGCCTCTTAAAACACCTTCGATAACGGTATCTGATTCTTCAAATTCAGGCTCTTGGGATAAATACCGTACAACCACATGATTAGCAAGTATAACCTTACCTTCATCCGGCTCCTCCACCCCCGCCACCATTTTAAGGAGAGTAGATTTTCCGGTTCCGTTAACACCAATAACACCTATTTTTTCACCTTCATTTAAGAAAAAAGAGGCTCCATCGAACAACTTACGTTCAGAATATGCCTTTGTTATATTTTCAACCGTCAATAAATTCATTATAAATCCTCACTATTTGTATTCCTGTTTATTTTAACATCTTTTTTGTATATTTCACAATTTTATCATGTGATTTTTGAGTTGAAATGCAAATACGTATAGTTATATTTTGCTTACTTTCTACTTATTGCGTTGCATTTTATATATTTTGCTTATAAAAATGAACATTTTATTAAGTAATTCTTATGTATTCATAAATTATTATGATTTTGTTCATAATCTGTTTACATTTTGGACTTAATGCGTTATACTATGCCTGTAATCACAAAATAAAGATTACAACAAGGAGGATAATATTATGAAGAAAAAATTAGTAGCAGTTTTAACTGCAACAATGTTGAGCGCAGCTCTTTTAGCAGCATGTAGTTCAAACGTTGAGGAAACAGTAAACGAAGAGATTACCGAGGAAGTTACTGATGAAATCGTCGAAGAGGTAATCGAAGAAACTACTGAGGAAGTAACTGAAGAGGTTACTGAGGAAGTTACTGAGGAAGTTACTGAGGAGACTACCGAAGAAGTAACCGAGGAAACTACCGAAGAAGTAATCGAAGAGACTACCGAAGAGGTAATCGAAGAGACCACTGAGGAAACAGCAGCAGAAACAACTGACGCTGAATAATCAGTCACATATTTTAACAATCGGTTAGTACAAAGCGAGGCGTTGCATTTTGCATACGCCTCGTTTTCTCATTCTAAATCATACATATGTATGTTATAATATAATTGCATTTTACGGAAAGGATATAGGATTTTATGGATATAAAAAACGCATTCCAAAGTATCATTCGCTCTCATGAAAAAGATGTTCTAAAACCGCTCTATACAACGTGGGGAAGAGATGTAAATCCCGAACATGTATGGGAGGAATACCCCAGACCGCAAATGGTCCGCTCAAACTACACAATTTTGAACGGTTTATGGGATTATGCATTTATTCCAAAGTCAGCTTCTATTTCTGAACCTCCTTTTGTAAATGAAGAGGCCGATGGTCAGATTCTTGTACCTTTCTCACCCGAAAGTCTTCTTTCAGGTGTCAACAGGCAGTTAAAACCGGATGAGTATCTTTTATATAAACGTTCATTTTCCATTGCACAAATTCCCTCTGACAAACGCATGCTTCTTCACTTTGGAGCGGTGGATCAGATTGCGGAAGTTTGGGTTAACGATAATTTCATATTCTCCCACACCGGCGGATATCTTCCCTTTGAAGCGGATGTAACATCTGCCCTCACAGAAGGTGAGAATGTAATAACCGTAAGGGTATCCGATGTTACCGAAAAAGAAGATTTTACCCGCGGCAAACAGTTGTTAAAACGAGGCGGCATTTTCTATACAGCCCAAAGCGGAATCTGGCAGACGGTATGGTACGAATGGGTTCCCAAGCAGTATGTCACAGGCTTAAAAATAACGCCTGACTATGACAACGCTTACGTTTCTTTACAGGTATCTCTTAATCAGGACACCTTGGCATCTTCCACGCCCGACGCTTACGTTGAAATATTTAATGAATCCGCCTGTGTTGCCCTTACCCCTTTGGAAAAGACGGATAACAATACTCTAAGCTGCATCATTCCACTTCCCGGTTTTATAAAATGGAGCCCTGATAATCCGTTTTTATACACAATGAAAATATACTCCGGTTCAGATTACATTGAAAGTTACTTTGCAATGCGTCATTTTTCAATAGAACCGGATGCAAACGGCTTCCCTGTCTTTTGCTTAAACCATGAACCCTATTTCTTAAATGGCGTACTCGACCAAGGATATTGGCCGGATGGTTTATACACTGCCCCCTGCGATGAGTCTTTCATTTTTGATATAGAAACCGCCAAAAAGCTTGGTTTCAACATGATAAGGAAGCATATCAAAATAGAGCCTGCACGCTGGTATTATCATTGTGACCGGCTTGGAATGATAGTGTGGCAGGACATGGTTAATGGTGGCATTAATTACAACCCATTTCTTGTAAGTTATGTACCTACATTATTTAATTCAACCTGGAACAGGGTAAAAGATAATCACTATAAGCTTTTCGGACGTAATTCAAAAGAAGCCCGTGATAAATGGGTAGCAGAATGCTTAAAAACAATGGATGTACTTTACAATGTACCTTCCATAGCTGTATGGATACCCTTTAACGAAGCCTGGGGACAATTTGATGCAGATATGGTCACCGATTTAATGCGCCAAAAGGATTCAACCCGATTAATTGACCAGGCAAGCGGATGGTACGATCAGGGCGGCGGAGATTTTATAAGTCACCACAATTATTTCCGCAAGCTTAAATCCTACGCGGTTCCTGTTTCTCAGCAGTCTGATTTTAAAACGCCCAGAGCATATGTCCTGTCCGAATACGGCGGCTACGCCTGCCATATCCCCGACCATGCTTCACTGGACCGGGCTTTCGGTTACAAAAAATACAACACAACCACAGAATTCGCAAAAGCCTATGATGTTCTAATGCGCAATGACATTTCCCCCTTAAAAAATGAGGGACTCTGTGGTGCAGTCTATACACAGCTTACAGATATTGAAGAAGAAGTAAACGGTCTTATCACTTACGACCGCAAGATTATAAAAGTTCCCGTTAAATAATTTTAAAAAAATTGCCTGTAGTGAAAGAACTACAGGCAGTTTTATAATTATTTTATCTCTCCAAACATCCGTCCTAATTTTCTAATTATATGGTAAAAAGCAGGAAGCAGGAAAATATCAGTCAAAATCCATGCGAAGGGATTACTGAAGCACGCTGCCATAAATCCGAACTTAGGCACAAGGAAAATACCCGCCATTGTACGTGCTACCATTTCAAGGGAACCTGCAATAACCGCATACTTGGGAAATCCCATTCCCTGCATTGAGAAGCGGTATATATATATCCACGCCAGCAACATTCCAAAATATGTATTAATTGTAAGATACTGCAATGCATCGTTAACAATCATCGTAGTGGTGGCATCATTTCCCGTAATGAACAATAAAATGAAAGGTTTTCCTATTACATACACCAGTATAATCGCAATTATTGAATATATAAAAGCAATAATATTACCTGCATGGGTTCCCTTCTTCACACGTTTCAAATCCTTAGCACCAACATTCTGGCTGGCATAATTGGTCATTGTTACTCCCAAAGCATCAAAAGGACAGTTAATAAATGCACTGACTCTGTTAGATGCGGTTATCGCCGCAACCGCCACAGAACCCAGACCGTTTACCGCACTCTGCATAATTACTCCGCCTACTGCTGTTACGGAGTGCTGCAAACCTGTCGGTATGGCCATATTACATAAAATCTTCATCAGGTGTGTATCAGCCTTCCATTCTTCCCTGCTTATCTTAAGTATGTCAAACTTCCTTTTCATATAGAACAGGCACAGAATTCCCGATACACCCTGAGATATCACTGTCGCCCAGGCAGCACCTGCAATTCCCATTTTGAACACCATGATAAAAGCCAAATCAAGCACTATATTAAGAACAGCAGCTACAACAAGAAAATATACCGGGGTCTTACTGTCCCCCAATGCCCTTATAATACCTGCCAGCAAATTGTAAAGAAAGGTTACGGGAATTCCCATAAAAATAACAACAAGATACATGTATGCACCATCAATAATATCCGCAGGTGTCTTAACCAATTCAAGAATCCATCTGGTGGCTGCCACAGTTCCAATAGTAGTAACAACGGCAAAACCTATACAAAGCCAAACACTGTTGGCTACAAACTTACGAAGTCCCGCATAGTCCTTCGCCCCAAAACGTTGTGCCACCGGAATCGCGAAACCCGTACACACGCCACCGCAAAATCCGATAATTAAATATCCAATAGAACCGGTAGCACCAACTGCTGCCAAAGCTTCAATACCAAGGTAACGTCCTACTATGATTGAATCAACCGTGCCATAGAGATGCTGAAAAAGATTACCGAAAATCAACGGTATACCAAATGTTAAAAGCAACTTCACGGGAGAGCCCTGTGTCATATCCTTAGTCATAATTTTAACCCTCATGCTTGTATCGTGTTGTCTTTTGTGCCCGTGCACACCCATATATTATACTGTTATATTACAAAAATCAATACCTATTTTTATTAATTTGACTTTCTATTGTCATTGTGGTACTTTAGTAATGCATTTACCTTTCATTTTTAGAAATATTGCAGGAGAAAGTTAAAATATGGCTACCATAAAAGAAATTGCACAGCTTGCCGGAGTTTCAAGAGGTACCGTGGACCGTGTCCTCAATAACCGTGGATCCGTCAATGAAAACACTGCCAATAAAGTCTTAGAAATTGCCCGTGCACTTAATTATAAACCAAACCTGGCAGGCATCCGCCTGGCTGCACAAAAAAAGAATATTAAGCTGGGAGTAATAATCTGCCCCTCTTCCAATCCTTTTTTTGAGAGAATATTAAAAAACATCACTCAGAAATCTGAAGAACTTAGCTGTTACAATTGCTCCATAACAGTAAAACAGGTTGCATTCGATGCCACCATGCAATATGACGCCATAAACGCCCTCCTTAAAGAAGGCATACATGGTCTGGCTATTTGCCCTGTTAATACCACATTAATTCATAACAAAATCGAAGAGCTATCAGATATGGGGATTCCTGTGGTAACATATAATACCGACTTAGAAAACTCCAGCCGTATTGCATACGTGGGCAGTGATTATTTCCGCTGCGGGGAGACTATTGCAGGGCTTATGCGCCTTATGACACACGGCAATGTAAATGTAGGCATTGTCACAGGCTCCGCTGATGTTTTATGTCATACCGAACGTATTGCAGGTTTTACCAAAGTAATTAAAGAAACCTGCCCTCATATACATATATCCGACACTATTTATTGTAATGATGACGAAATTGAAAGTTATGAGCAGACTCCAATCATGTTAAATAAGCATCCGGAAATAAATGCACTCCTTTTCACCGCCGGCGGCGTTTATGGCGGATGCCGTGCGGTCAAAGCCATGAACCTTACAGGTAAACTTTCCATTTTTACTTTCGATGCTGTCACCTTCTTCCCATCTCTCTTAGAAGACGGAACCGTGCTTACAAGCATATGCCAGCACCCTGAAATCCAAGGTCGCAGACCTATTGAAATTCTTTTTAATTATTTAACCAGCGGAGAGCTTCCCCGCAAGGAATACCAATATACCAATCTGGATATACGCATACGTGAGAATCTTTATAATTCACACAACTGACAAGGAGACTAACTATTAGAAGTCAATAGATTTTTGAAAAAAGTTTTATTTA
>CAZGSF010000109.1:0-6493 GCA_964528145.1 uncultured Lachnospiraceae bacterium
CATCATACCTTCTTTATACTGATGCTTAACGCTCATCTGATAACCGTAGGCTTTTCCTATTGAACCATCAGCATCCGCCCATTCATCCCATATATGACTGTGCAAATCATTGATATTATTTGATTTTTGCTGCCATATCCAAAGCATCTCATCGGTTGCGCTTTTAAGTGCAGTCTTCCGGAGTGTCATAATCGGAAATTCCTTAGACAAATCATAACGGTTAACTACTCCGAATTTCTTAATTGTATAAGCACTCGCTCCGTCCTCCCATTTGGGACGCACCTTCTCTCCTTCTGTGGAAGTACCGTTCTCAAGTATATCCTTGCACATATTTATAAAAATATTATCAGCTAAACTCATTATTTTTCTCCTAAAAACTTATCTTTCCCATTTATCACAAAGGGAATTAATCTGGTCGGCAAATTTGGCCAAATCTTTATTGGCGCCGCCCTCATTCTTATGAATAACCGCAAGCAGACGCTGTCCGGCTGCAAGAAGTCTCGAGAATACATCAGAAGCATGTTTTGTCTTAACCTTGCAGGGAATAGGCAATGCCTCGTATTCAAGCTTATTGCTTATAAGGTTAAAACAGGTTCCGCTATATGGCGCATATGCCTTTATACCGTGTTCAACCATCAGACACTCCGTAAAGGAATTACATACACTGTCCTCGCCATGCACCACAAACACACGCCTTGGTTTCTCCTTAAAGCCCTTAACCCAGTCTATCAATCCATTTTTATCCGCGTGACCGCTAAGTCCCTGTAACGTTGTAACAGTTGCCCTAACTTCAATGGTCTCGCCAAAAAGCTTAACCTCTTTGGCACCCTCCACAATGGCACGGCCCAAAGTTCCAATTGCCTGATATCCAACGAAAAGAACCGTACATTCCGGTCTCCATAAATTATGTTTCAAGTGATGTCTTATACGTCCTGCCTCACACATACCGGAAGCTGAAATAATAACCTTTGGAGTATTCTCAAAGTTAATTGCCTTGGATTCATCACTTGTAATGGACAATTTAAGTCCGGGGAAAGTAAGGGGGTTAATGCCCTTATTAACCAAAGCCATTGCTTCTTCATCAAAACAATCTACTTTATTTTTCTGGAAAATTCCCGTTGCCTCCACTGCCAGCGGACTATCCACATAAACCGGGAAATCCTCATGTCTTTTTATTAATTTATCCTCTTTGATTTTACGGATAAAATATAACAACTCCTGTGTTCTTCCTACCGCAAAGGAGGGAATTACCACATTACCGCCGCGATCAAATGTCTCCTGCAAAATACGTGTAAGCTCACCTATGTAATCAGGACGTTCGTCTGAATGGTATCTGTCCCCGTAAGTAGATTCCATTACCACATAATCAGCATCCTCCGTCTTAATAGGGTCCCTTAAAAGCGGCTGAGCATAATTACCGATATCTCCTGAAAATACAATTTTCTTAGTAACACCATCTTCTGTCAGCCACACCTCGATACTTGCCGAGCCAAGAAGATGGCCGATATCCGTAAATCTTACTTCAATACCTTCGCACAGCTCTATTCTCTTGTCGTAATGACAGGGCACAATTCTTTTAATGGCACCGTCAGCATCCTCCATGGTAAACAAAGGCTCTACCAAGGCATTGTTCGAACTTCTTTTAGCCTTACGGTTCTTCCACTCTGCCTCCGACATCTGAATGTGGGCACAGTCTCTAAGCATAATACTACATAAATCCGCAGTTGCATCCGTTGTAATAATCTGTCCTCTGAAACCTCTTGAATACAGAAAAGGAAGCATTCCGGAATGGTCCACATGGGCATGAGTAAGAAGCACATAATCTATAAGAGCCTCTTCAACAGGAAGGTCTGCATTCTCAAAAGCGTTAACCCCCTGCTCCATACCGCAATCCACCAGAATATGCTTTCCACATGCTTCAAGATAATGACAACTGCCTGTTACTTCATGGGCAGCTCCGATAAAAGTTAATTTCATTATTACCCCACCTTTCATGCAGCTTATACACTATTTTAGTGTACCATGTTGAAGCATAAGTTGCAATCAAAAGACACCGCTAAAACGCCTTTTATTTTATCAATACTTATGATAAAATCAAAAAACAAACACACTATAATTAATGACGAGGTGTACCTATGAACAAAACAACCAACCGCTTAATATATATCGACCGTTTAAGAGGATTTGCCATCTGCTTTGTGGTTATCGGACATATTTTTTCCCTGGTAAGTGCCACAAAACCCGAAATGAATCTGGGATCTGCCATAAGCTTTCTTTCAATATTTGAATTAGTGATATTCTTTGTTATATCAGGATATCTTTTTTCCAAACATCACGAAAATTCTTTTACCGGATTTTTGAAAAAGAAAAGTAAAAGATTGCTGATTCCTTATTTAGTTTTCAGCGTGTTGAATATTTTATTTTTTGTATTTTTAGAACCCGTTGAAGGAATGACTTTTTTCGGAATGGCAACAGACACGCTCACCTTCTACGGCATAAGTGTTCTCTGGTTTTTCCCGGCTCTATTCTTTGGTGAATTTCTATGGTGGATTGTATACAAGAAATTTAGATTGTATGGTTCGCTTATTGCTCTTGTCGCCTTTATTCTTATGGCAATAAGCCTCCCTTACCTGCAATTAACAGAAGGAACTGTATGGCTAAGTTCACCGGTTTTAGGCATAGTGGGCAAATTATTAATCGTCCTTGCCCGAAGTATAATATGCATGTTTTTCATATGTACAGGCCATCTGTTTGGACTTTTGGAAGAACGCTTTAGCAGTAAAAAGGCATGGAAACCTGCCATGTGGCTCACCCTTGCCCTTGGACTGCTCTTAACCCGTTATGTTCCCATGATAAACCTAAAAGGCCTGCTATTAGACAGCATATGGATTTGGTGCATCTGTGCAACAGCTATTTCCGTAGGACTTTTATTCCTTTGTGCCCAAACAGCTTCACTACCCCTTAATATTATGGATGTAATCGGCAAAAACTCCATGTTAATCATGTGTACACATTTAGACTTTAAAGTACCTATCTATTGCATGATGCTTGCCGAATACTTTGTTTCCATCTCTCCCCGCGCCAAGAACTATATTTACTGGGGCACCCTGTTTGCAGCGCTTGTTTTGATAGAGGGAATATTGATTGTTGTGTGGAATTTGGTGAAGAAGAAAGGATAACAAACAAAAATGTTTATTATCCTTAAATTTCTTCATTTCTTCGAGGCACGGATGTGCCTCGATAACAAAAAAGAGATATCCTATCGGATATCTCTTTTTTGTTATCTAAGAGCGCGAGACGGGACTCGAACCCGCGGCCTCGACCTTGGCAAGGTCGCGCTCCACCAACTGAGCCACTCGCGCATGTTGCCCACCGTTCCAGCGGGCAAGATATAATTTATCACATCTCTTATTTAATGTCAATACATAAAATAGATTTTTTCATTAATTTTTTACATCAAGCTATTCCGCAAGCTGCGCAGCTATATTTTCCCGCAGCTTAACCCTATAAATTCTTTTTAATGCATCGTTAATTCTTTCCTCAGCAATTGTACCTTCTGAAACCGCATTGAGTATTCCGTTATATGCCAATTCGTAATCCTCCGGCATAAGAATCATGTCGCAGCCCGCTCTGAGGGCAAGCACTGCTGCTTCATCCGCAGCGTAATAATCCGTAATCGCCGCTGCACTCATGGAATCCGATATCACAATTCCGTCATAGCCCAATTCATTCCTAAGAATATCCGTAACAATCTGAGGTGAAAGTGAACTTGGAATATTCTCACCCACAATTGCAGGCACGCATAAATGACTAACCATTATAAAATCCACGCCGGACTCTATACCCTGCTTATAAACAGGGAATTCCAATTCCGCAAAATCTTCTTTGGTGTATTCCGTGGTCACCATTCCTTTTTGTGTGTCCTCTGTTACTCCACCCATTCCCGGAAAATATTTCATACATGCACTGATACCGCTATCCTGCAATCCTTTTACCATATTTGTCGCAAAACTGCCTACCACCCCGGCATCATTTCCGTACGTTCTGTCTTTAAGTACATTTTCTTCAGCCAGAGCAACATTTGACACAGGAGCAAAATTCAAATTAAAGCCCAGCTTTTTAAGATACTCTCCCATCGTTGTTCCTGCAGAATAAGCCTGTGCCACATCACCGGTTGCGGCAATTTCTGCCGGAGAACTGACCTTTTCCACTTCGATCTTACTTTTTGCAACAGAGCTTAACGAACCGCCTTCTTCTTCCACAGAAACAAAAAGCGGATACTTACTATAGCCAACGGTAGTACTTATCATTTCCGTAAACTGTTCCTCTGACTTTATATTCTTGGAAGAATATACAATACCACCTACCGCATACTTCTCCAACGCCTTCTTCGTACCATCTCCCGCTTTAACCGCTGCATTCACTCCGGTTATGGATTCAGGGGTCACAATAAATAACCCTGCCACTTTATCCTCCAGAGACATAACTTCAATTGCGGCATTTACAATCTCATCTGCTTTTTCTTCAGGAGTAGGTTCAACCACCTCAGGTATAACTTCCGGCACCACTTCCGGTTCAGTAAGAACTACATCCTCTATTATGGGATTTTCCTCTTCTTCGACAGTAATCTCTTCTTCAATCTGCGCCATAACATCTTCCTGTTGCTGTTTATTGCTATATGCACCCACAGCATATTTTACGGCAATAAGTCCCCCTGCAATTAAACCTGCCACAAGCACACAGATAGTTGTATATGCAATAATTTGATTACGGACTCGACGTTTTCTTCTAATCTCGCGTCTCTCCTGCTCTAAATTCATTTCCTCGCTCATTACATGCTCCTCTAAAATTTACTATGTATCACATTTTGACACTATACATATAATATAACATTTTATGTTCTTTTTCTACAGGAAATTTATGCATACAACAAGAGAGAGCATCGACTGTTTTCTTCAACGCTCTCTCTCTAGACTATGCTATCCAATGGACAAGTCCTCCTTATGCTTTTTTCTTTCGTATTCTTTCCTTTTCTCTTTTGTACTGATGTACTGTAACATTCTAATCTTTTTTTCTTTTGTAATGTGTTACTTTTTCCTTTGTACTTGATTACGAAATTCTTCTTTGTTTTGTCTTTAGTTCCTTATTCTTTTGTACTTTAAATAAATTTACGTTTTAGGTGGACCGTACCTCGCTTT
This sequence comes from uncultured Lachnospiraceae bacterium, assembly GCA_964528145.1. Lineage (GTDB taxonomy): Bacteria > Bacillota > Clostridia > Lachnospirales > Lachnospiraceae > Acetatifactor. The sequence continues at coordinate 5,199 of CAZGSF010000109.1, forward strand.
CTTCAGATTTTGTTATCTATGTAAATGTCTTGCTTGTTTATAAACTTATTATATATAGACAAGCCTAATTTGTCAACACATTTTTGAAATATTTTTTAATTTTTTTCATTTTTCTTTAGTTTTCTAGAAATAATTGTTTAATTTGTAGAAATTTGTCGAATTATCAGAGTTTTTAAGATGCAATTTCTACTTTTGTTGTTATATTGTCGTTTTTGTCCTTAATTTATTTATCCTGATTTAAAACCATTTCAAACCACGATGCTTCTAAAAAGATTTTTTCTTAAACAAAATCCATACCGTTACAACAAGCGCCGGAAGTACAGCTATAATTCCTATAGGTAGCGGCCCCACTGTCAGGTTGTTTGCATACTCAGGATTAAGCACCAGAAGCGGAATAGATGCAGTTGCATTTATTGCACCATGGGCTAACGCAGGAACCCATATACACTCCGTCTTTTCATACACTGCATAAAGTAAGGTTCCCATTACTACAGTAATAAGGCAAAACAATACCGGACCAAGCACAGGGGCTCCCACGTAATCAAAACCATATTCATACCCTGCAAGAATAATCACAGGCCAGTGCCATACTCCCCAGATAACACCGCCCACAATCAGGCCTTTTGTTCTTCCCAGCTTATCATTTAACATAGGCTGCATAACTCCACGCCAGCCAACCTCTTCACCAAGGGCAACGAACATATTAAGCAAAGGCGCATAAGTAGCTGCCTGCATCACCGAAACCAGAATAAGCAGAGGAATTGTAATTCCCTGTTCAGCAAGCTGGGACAGTATGATTTCACCATATGTTACCTTCAGATATTCTCCGGTCAAGTCAAGACTGTCAGGGAAGATCACAAAGTAAAGCAACGCCCCCAGCACAGTGAACACCAAAGGACCAAACCATGCCATCAGCATATATTTGATATTGCCTTTAAATTTAGGCTTCCATCCTAACGTTCTTAAGGGAATTCTCGAAAGAACCGCCGTGAGGAAAGGTGCAAACATACATACCGATAAAATCAAAGTAAACGCCATGCTATTCCCACGCAACGCCAAAATGCTTGCAATCACCTGCAACACCCAGGCTATGGAAAAGCTCCAAATTAAATATGACACAAATTTCTTCTTGTCCCATTGTACACACTTATCCATAAAAAGCCTCCTCATTTTTCCCTTTATGAATATTATATATCATGCTATAATCTTTTCAAGGATGAAAATGGAGGATTTGTTATGACCGTTGAATAAAAAAGTAAATTCCACTTTGGGCTGAATTTAGTCTTACACTCTTA
>CAZGSF010000110.1:0-6490 GCA_964528145.1 uncultured Lachnospiraceae bacterium
AGAAAGGAAATGTATGTCCAATCATCTTATATTTGATAATTGGATTATACGAGACAATTGGTTTGATTATATGCAAAAGTAAGAATAATATTCTTGCAAAATATGCGGTGAACAGTTCAAAAGAACCTATAGGCATATCAGAGTATGAACTATCAAATTTATTGCCTGTGAAATATAGGAATTCGTTGCCAACTATTGAGGAACTTGAGAGTGAACTTAGGTGAATTTTCGAAAGTAAAATAAAGACAAGGCGTAGGCATCAGTTGAAACGACGATTTTTGTATAATATTACCAAATTATTACATTCTTTTTTTGTAATATCTACATATTCGCCCTTGTATGTGTTGTTGCTTTATGCTACAATATCTTTCGTCAACAGACACATGTTTTTGATGCAAAGACATTCAAATACAGATGTGCGCGAAGAAAAGACATGGGAAATGCGTGTTTACAAATAAGGAGTAAAAGATGCAGGAAAAGGCAAGCTATTATGTAGTTAAGCAAAAAGCCGTTCCGGAGGTTTTGTTAAAGGTGGTTGAGGCAAAGAGGCTTCTGGAATCGGAAAAGGTTGCTACGGTGCAGGAAGCGGTTGACATGGTAGACATTAGCCGCAGTTCCTTTTATAAATATAAGGATGATATTTTTCCTTTTCATGATAATGCTGAAGGGCGTACCATTACACTGACATTTCAGATGGATGATGAACCGGGGCTGTTATCGGATGTGCTCAAGATTATTGCAGATTTTAAAGCAAACATTCTTACCATCCATCAAAGTATTCCCATTAACGGTATTGCTTCGTTGAGTATAAGTGTGCAGGTTCTTGAGGATACAGGCGATGTATCGGAGATGATCGCCACCATGGAAACATGGAAGGGTGTACATCATGTAAAGATTCTTGCAAAAGAGTAAGTGTTTTAGTAGAATCAAATAGTGCGCCTTATGGCGCTGTTAAATGATAAAAATTAATAAAAATATATAAGCCCTTGATTATAAAGTCATGGCAGATAGGAGAAGGTATGATTAAAGTAGCAGTATTTGGATATGGAACAGTAGGAAGCGGTGTTGTGGAGGTTCTTACAGAGAATAAAGATATTATTACAAAGAAAGCCGGAGATGAACTCGATGTTAAATATGTTCTTGATTTAAGAGATTTCCCCGGGGAGCCCATTCAGGAAAAAATCGTACATGATGTAAATGTAATTCTTGAAGATCCTGAGATTCAGATTATCTGTGAAACAATGGGAGGAAATGAGCCGGCATATACATTTACCAAGAAAGCACTTCTTTCAGGTAAAAGCGTTTGTACCTCGAATAAAGAGCTGGTGGCTAACCATGGTCCCGAACTTTTACAGATTGCAGCGGAAAATAATTGTAACTACCTGTTTGAAGCAAGTGTTGGCGGCGGTATTCCAATTATCCGTCCTCTTAACTATTGTCTTACCGCAGAGAAGATTGATGCAATTACAGGTATTTTAAACGGAACCACCAACTATATCCTTACAAAGATGGATAAAGAAGGTGTCGGCTTTGAAGAAGTTTTAAAGCAGGCTCAGGATTTGGGATATGCAGAGCGCAATCCCGAGGCAGACGTAGAAGGATATGATGCATGCCGTAAAATTGCAATCCTTTCATCTTTGATGTGTGGCAAAAATGTAAACTTTGAAAATATTTATACAGAAGGTATCACCAAGATTACTTCCGCAGATTTTGCTTATGCAAAGAAAATGGATAAATCCATCAAACTGCTTGCAATGAGCAAGGAAGTTGGCGACGGATATTGTGCTATGGTCAGTCCTTGCATGATTTCAAGAGAGCATCCTTTATATATGGTAAACGATGTATTTAACGCAGTTTTTGTACACAGTAATATGCTGGGAGATTCCATGTATTATGGAAAAGGAGCAGGTAAGCTTCCTACCGCAAGTGCAGTTGTAGGCGATGTAATCGACTGCGCAAGAAGCCTCGGAACAACCTTGAAATGCTTCTGGGATGAGAAGGATGCCAAGCTTGTAAGCAAAGATGAAATGGCAAGAAAATTCTTCGTACGTGTAAAGGCCGACGCAGATGCGAAAGTAAAAGAAGTATTCGGTAACGTGGAAGTGTTTAATGTAGAAGGCATTGACGACGAATTCGGATTTGTAACTGAAGTTATGACAGAGAAGGCATTTGAAGAAAAACTTGCGACTTTGGACGGTGTAATTACCAGAATCCGTATCGAAGCGTAAATAAGAACAATTTGAGAATAATATAAAGGCAGGAAAATAAGTTGAAATATGTGATTGTTTTGGGCGATGGCATGGCTGATGAGCCAATTGAAGCACTGGGGGGCAAAACACCTCTTGCATATGCCAAAACTCCCAATATGGATTGTTTAAGTAAAAAATCGGAAATAGGTATGGTGCACACAATTCCCGAGGGAATGAAGCCGGGTTCTGATACCGCAAATCTTTCGGTGTTGGGATACGACCCTAAGATTTATTATTCAGGCCGTTCTCCACTTGAGGCTCTTAGTATCGGAGTGCCCATGAAGGATACTGATATTGCTTTGCGTTGCAATGTGGTAACCATATCCGAAGAGGATATTCCTTTTGAAGAACATACAATTATCGACCACAGCTCTGATGAAATCAGTACAGAAGACTGCGCTGTTTTGCTGGAGTCGGTAAAGAAAGAACTTGAAAATGAAATGTATAAGTTCTATGTGGGCACCAGCTACAGACATTGTCTTATCTGGGATAAAGGAGAGGTTGTAGAGTTGACTCCACCTCATGATGTGCTTGGGCAGGTAATAGGAGCACATCTTCCGGCAGATAAAATGCTTCGGGAAATGATGAAAAAAAGTTATGACATTTTAAAGGACCATCCTTTAAATATAGAGCGTAAGAAACAAGGTCTTAAACCGGCTAACTGCTGTTGGTTCTGGGGCGCAGGCACAAAGCCCATGTTATCTGATTTTAAAGAGAAAACAGGTAAAAGCGGTATGATGATTAGTGCAGTAGACTTGCTTAAAGGTATTGCGGTAGGCGCAGGAATGGGCGTAGCTGAAGTTGAAGGTGCAAACGGCGGATTACATACCAACTATGCAGGAAAGACCCGGGCAGCACTTGATGCGCTTTTAAAAGACGGATATGATTTTGCATACATTCATGTGGAGGCTCCGGATGAAATGGGGCACCAGGGCAGCGTTGAGAAAAAAGTAACTGCTATTGAATATCTGGATGAGAAAGTAATCGGACCTTTAACAAAAGCACTGGATGAGTCCGGGGAAGCATACAGACTGTTGGTTCTTCCCGATCATCCTACACCGATACGCATCCGAACCCATTCATCGGACAGTGTGCCATATATGCTTTATGACAGCAGCGCGCCTGTGGATGCAAAATGGAGCTATAATGAAAAAGAAGCTGCAGATAGCGGCAACAGGATTGATAAAGGTCATATGCTGATTGAGCATTTGTTCAGTAAGTAGTTCAGAGTTATGAAGATTTATGAAAAACAGACCGTGAAAGCTTGCTTTCTATGGACTGTTTTGAAATAAATCTATATGGCTCTGAAAATAGTTCATAAATACAAGGAGTAAAAAAGATGAGTAAAGTAGTAAAATTCGGTGGCAGCTCCCTTGCAAGTGCCGAGCAGTTCAAAAAAGTAGGAGCGATTATCCGAGCAGAGGAAGAGAGAAGATTTGTGGTTCCTTCCGCACCCGGAAAACGTTTTTCCAAGGATACAAAGGTTACCGATATGCTGTATCAGTGCTACGCAGCAGCGGAAAACAATGAAGATTTCAAGGATAAGCTTGATGCAATTAAAGCACGTTATCAGGAAATTATCGATGGTTTGGAATTAACACTTTCTTTGGACGAGGAATTCAAAGTAATAGAGAAGAATTTCAAGGCAAAAGCAGGTGATAACTACGCCGCTTCCCGTGGAGAATTTTTAAACGGTATCATAATGGCAGCTTATTTGGGATATACCTTTATTGATTCGGCAGAAGTTATTTTCTTTGATGAAAACGGTGAATTTGATCATGATAAAACCGATGCGGTACTGTCCGAAAGATTAAAAGATTTAAAGAATGCGGTAGTTCCCGGATTTTACGGTTCAATGCCTGATGGAAAGGTTAAGACATTTTCACGCGGCGGTTCTGATATTACAGGTTCCATCGTTGCAAAGGCGATTAAGGCAGATGTATATGAGAACTGGACCGATGTGTCGGGTGTACTGATTGCAGATCCCAGAATTATACCTGATCCGGAGGTTATTGATACTATTACTTACCGAGAACTCCGTGAGTTGTCCTACATGGGATTTTCTGTTTTCCATGAGGATGCAATCCTGCCGGTACGCCAGCAGGGTATTCCCATTAACATCCGTAATACCAATGCGCCTGATGATAATGGTACATGGATTGTAGGAAGTACCTGCCAGAAATCTAAATATGTTATTACGGGTATTGCCGGAAAGAAAGGTTTCTGTGCGGTAAATATTGAAAAAGATAAAATGAACTCTGAGATTGGTTTTGGTAGAAAGGTTCTTCAGGCTTTCGAAGAAAACGGCATTTCCTTCGAGCATTGTCCCTCCGGTATTGATACAATGACTGTATTTGTACATCAGGATGAATTCATGGATAAAGAGCAGAAGGTTGTGGCAGGACTTCACAGAATGGCTAATCCTGATACCATTGAGATCGAATCTGATTTGGCATTGCTTGCTGTTGTGGGACGCGGTATGAAATCAACCCGTGGTACTGCAGGACGTATTTTCTCAGCACTTGCGCATGCAAACATTAACGTTAAGATGATTGACCAGGGCTCCAGCGAGCTTAATATTATCATCGGTGTGGCAAATGAGGACTTTGAAGCTGCAATAAAGGCAATTTACGATATTTTCGTACTTTCCCAGCTGTAAAAAATAAAAAAATCTCCGAATGAGAGTTTTTTGATGTCGGTACTTGACAGTGTATTTTGCTGTCTTAGTACCACTACATCAAAATCCAAGCGCGAGCGTCTCATTCGGAGATTTTTTATAAGTCTGTAAGGTCGATACCGTTAACTGCTTTAACGATATGAGTGTGTTTATAGCAGGTGATGGTGCACTTGCCACCGGATTCTTCCAAAAGCCTGCTTACCCTGTATTTATAGTTTGAGGGGAAGGGAACTATACTTTTCTGGTTTTTTAAATATATGTAATCATAGTATTCACTTTGTATACTTACATCATATTGTGTAATCAACAGGTAATTTTCTGTTTCTTCAAATAGTGAACAGGGCTCATTTCTTAAAGTGATTTCATCATTTGTTACAAGGTCTTTTAACTGGTAGAAGAGTGTATGTGCCGCTGTGGAAACAGGGGCATTACTGATTGTGTAGCAGGTATTCATTCTTGTGGGCTGTCCCAAAAGAATTACCAGCCAGATGACCGCATATCCTGCAAGGACTATTTTGGTACGTCTCAGGCTTTCTTCTGTGGGTACCGGTATATTGAGGTATCTTTTTATAAATAATGCCACGGATATACCGATTCCTGTAAGTATATAGTGTTCGTAAGGTATTCGCAGCAAGGTGTACAGAAATAAATAGAACATGTTAAGGGTTTCGTTGTATTTTTGTTCTATACTATAAAACAGAAAATAATATCCCGCTATAGCCACAAACATCAGTACGCCTCTAAGCTTGGGAAGGCTGTACTGAGGTGATGGCTGGTCGAAATCATCTATAACTACTTTTTCCCATACTTGCATAATGTTAAAATTCTCCCTTAGTATATTACATCAAAATAAATTTAGTATCCAAGTTCCTCAGCGATAAAGAATACTTTGATTCTTCCTGTGTGACCGCTTCTTCTTGTGATTACGATATTATTGCACATGCAATCCGGGGAGAGACAGTTGCCGCATACACCGGCGATACCGCAAGGGGTGTTGCGGTTAAGTCTTTTGGCGTTTGCGGGGGAAGCAATATTTCTTATTCTGCCGATTCCTGCTTCTACATCTGATACAATCTTATTCATTCCCACAAGAATCATCACATGCTTTGGGCCGTGAACCAGACAGCCTACTCTGTTGGAGTTGCCGTCGATATTAATTAATTGTCCGTCAACCGCAATGGCATTTGTGCTCATAAAAAAGTAATCGGACATAACAGCCTTGCCGTAAATTTCCCGGCTTTCCGCGGGGGTTTTGGCGGTGCTTCTGTCAATTAACTCATAAGTTCCTTTTGCAGCGGCATCCTGTAAGGCATTAAGCATACCTGTTTCTTTGAAAGTTTCGCTACCGCCCCAGGCAATGGAACTGCCATCGGGAATCATGCTAAGAATCGCTTCCACGCAGGAGGCGGAGTCTTCGAAGAAGTAACCTTCCATATTACGTTTTTCCAAGTTTTTAATAATAGTAGACGCAGTGGTCTTAAATGCTTCATGTTTATGAGTCATAACAAATCGGTTGAGTGAAAAGTTAAATTCCGCATGCAAAAGTAAATTCCATACTGAAGAC
>CAZGSF010000111.1:0-6455 GCA_964528145.1 uncultured Lachnospiraceae bacterium
AGGTTATAAAGCCATGCAGGAAGGCAGAACGAGTTCAATCGATGAAGTAAGAGAATGTTTGAATAAAATTAGGGCGGAACGTGACTGAAGTAGTATTTACGGAACTGGCGAAAATAGATTTGCTAGATATTGAATACTATATTTTCTATTATTATGATGAACAATGTGATATCGTATATATTATTAGAGTTCTATATAATAAAGTGGATTGGCAAAGTTTATTAAAAAGATAAATTGTCAGCAAGCCTCCAAGTCAAAAGAGATTTGGAGGTTTTGTTATATAAATTAAGAAAGTGAACAAAAATGAAACTGGCTAGAAAACTATTCAAGTATATAAGCCTTGCACTTTTATTTATAATCATAATCGGCTTAATCAGGCCTACATGGACCCCCTCTATTAAGGGTGATAATAGCATTAGTGAGCTTAGAAAAGTTAAGATAAACGGTGCAGAACTCGAAGTTATGATTCGCGGCGAGAATAAAATTAATCCGGTTATAATCTTTGTGCATGGCGGTCCATGTTGTTCGGAAATCCCTTATGTGAGGAAATACCAGACCGAGTGGGAGAAGAATTTCACCATTGTTCATTATGACCAGAGAGGTAGTGGCAAATCCTATTCCTTTGGTGTAGACTATTCAGATGTGAGTGTTTCTACACATGTGAGCGATTTGATTTCACTTACTGAGTATATTCAGGAATATCTGGGACAGGAGCAGGTGATTCTGGCAGGGCATTCATTTGGAACCTATATAGGAACGCTGACGGTAGCCGAAAGACCGGAACTTTATAAGGCATATATTGGAATAGGTCAAATGTCCAATAGCATTGAAAGTGAATTATATAATTTGGATAAATGTATAATGGAAGCCGAAAAAGCAGGAAATGAAAAAGATGTAGAATATCTGAAAAGTTTAGAGTCTTCCATAGCATCCGGTGAAATAATTGCACCAAGGAATTATGTGAGAAAATACGGCTATGCAGCGAGACATATTAGCGAGACAGGGGACTATTTGAGTGGTTTTTTCTTTGGAACAGAATACAATCTCCTTGATGCAATCAGATACTATACTGCCATTATTAAATATCAAGGCAATTTCGAAAGAGAAGCCACAGAAGCACCGCTTTCAGAGACCGTACTCGAACTGAAAATCCCTGTATATTTTGTTATGGGAAAATATGACGGCATGACTTCACCTGAAGCAGCAGAAGAATATTTGAACAGAATATCAGGAACAGATATTAAGGAATTTGTTCTGTTTGAAGATTCTGCACATTATCCTCAGTTTGAAGAAGGGGAAGCATTTTATGAATGGTTAAGTGAATACAAAAGGAGATGCAAATGATTAAATATTTTGATAAGCAAGAAAATAAGGTAAATATTAAAGAAGCGATATTTTCATGCCGCAGGGAAGATATTGTGCTTCGTGGAACGGAATACAGACCGGAAGGTGATAATCTTCCCATTGCGATTGTTTGTCATGGTTTTATGGCTTTTCAGGATACCGTGCGCCAGTATGCAAAAGCATTGGCGAATTTAGGATACGCAGCCTATTGTTTTGATTTCAGTGGCGGATGCGTTATGAAAGGAAAAAGTGACGGTAAAACAACGGACATGTCTGTATTAACAGAGGTTAAGGATTTGGAGGCAGTTCTGGAATATACCTCATCGCTTTCGTATACCGATGCATCCAAGGTGATTCTGATGGGATGCAGTCAGGGTGGATTTGTCTCGGCGATTACTGCATCAAAATTGAAAGACAAAGTAGCAAAACTGGTATTGTTTTATCCTGCATTTTGTATTCCTGATGATGCAAGAGCCGGCAAGATGATGTTTGCCAAGTTTGATCCAAACAACATACCGGATTTAATTCAGTGTGGTCCTATGAAACTGGGAAAATGCTATGTGGAAGACGTCATCAATATGAATCCCTACGCCGAGATAAAAGATTTTCATGGAGATGTTTTGATTGTTCACGGCACAAATGATAATATAGTAGGCATGAAGTATATTGAGGATGCACATCATACTTATTTGAATGAAAAAACTTTGAACAATTGCGAAAATTATATTTCGCTAAAGATTATCGATGGCGGAAGACATAGTTTTTCAAAGAAGCATGATAAGTTGGCAATAAAGTATTTGGAAGAATTTTTGAAAGAAGATTAAAATTTAGGAGTACACCATGAAAAAACACGAACACATCATTGCAAAAGTCACCCCCGGCAGTATTGCCGAAGAATTAGAGATTACCCCGGGGGATAAATTAATTGCAATTAATAATACTGAAATAGAAGATATTTTTGATTATCAATATTTGATTCAGGATGAGTATCTGGAGGCACTGATTGAAAAGCCGGACGGTGAGCAGTGGCTTTTGGAAATTGATAAGGATTATGATGAGGATTTGGGAATTGAATTTGAGAATGGCTTAATGGACGATTACCGTTCTTGTCATAATAAGTGTATTTTCTGCTTTATAGATCAAATGCCCAAGGGAATGCGCGAAACCTTATATTTTAAGGATGATGATTCAAGACTTTCTTTTTTACAGGGAAACTATGTAACACTGACAAATATGTCAGAACATGACATTGACAGAATTACAAAATATCACTTGTCACCTATTAATATTTCATTCCAGACTACCAATCCTGAGCTTCGTTGTAAGATGTTAAATAACCGTTTTGCAGGAGAAGCTCTTAAAAAAGTGGACAAGCTTTTCGATGCAGGCATTACCATGAATGGCCAGATTGTGCTTTGTAAAGGGATTAATGATGGAGCAGAGTTAGAGCGCAGTATTAGTGATTTAACCAAATATCTGCCTAATCTTGAAAGTGTATCGGTAGTTCCCGTTGGACTGTCAAAATACCGTGACGGATTGTATCCTCTTGAACCTTTTACAAAAGAGGATGCCAAAGAAGTTTTGAGTATTATCCATAAATGGCAGGATAAGTTATTCCCTGAGTATGGATTACATTTTATTCATGCCAGTGATGAGTGGTATATTTTAGCAGAAGAAGAGTTGCCTGAAGAAGATAGATACGATGGTTATTTACAACTTGAAAACGGGGTGGGAATGCTAAGACTTCTTATGACAGAATTCGAAGAAACCATGACAGAACTGTCAGAAAAATGCAGTATCCCTGATGATGGCGTCACAAAAACACTATCCATGGCAACGGGACTTTTGGCATATCCATATATCAAAAAGATGACTGAAGAAATACAAAAAGCATTTCCAAATGTAAAGGTTCATTTGTATCCTATTACCAATAATTTCTTCGGAGAAAAGATAACTGTGTCAGGACTGCTTACCGGAGGTGACATTCGTGACCAGCTGATGGGAAAAGAGTTGGGCGAAAGATTGCTGCTTCCACAGAATGTTCTTCGCAGTGGCGAGGAGGTATTCTTGGATGATGTGACAGTTACAGAGTTGGAAAAGGCTTTACAAGTAAAGATAGATATTGTAAAATCAAGCGGATATGATTTTGTTTCAGCGATTTTAGGTGACAAAGTTTGAAATTCGAGATAAAATAGTTTTGGATTGGGTAATAAGCCCAAAGGAAATAGGAAGGTGCAGACATGGCAAACAGAAAAACCAAGCCTATCGTTGCGGTAGTGGGACGTCCCAATGTTGGTAAATCGACACTCTTCAATGTGTTAGCAGGAGAGATGATTTCCATTGTAAAGGATACTCCGGGTATTACAAGAGACCGAATATATGCAGATGTGAACTGGCTTGATAAGAATTTTACTTTAATTGATACAGGTGGTATTGAGCCCGATAGCAAGGACATTATTCTATCCCAGATGCGCGAGCAGGCTCAGATTGCCATTGATACTGCAGATGTAATTATTTTCCTTGTGGATGTTAAGCAGGGATTACAGGATGCAGATTCCAAAGTAGCGGATATGCTGAGACGTTCCCATAAGCCAATTGTTCTTGTTGTAAATAAAGTGGACAACTTTGACAAATATATGGCGGATGTTTATGAATTCTATAACCTTGGAATCGGTGAGCCATACCCCATTTCAGCAGTTAATCGTATGGGACTTGGAGATATGCTTGATGTGGTTACTTCATATTTCCCGGAGGATACCGAAGAAGAGGAAGAGGATGACAGAATACGTGTTGCCATTGTTGGTAAGCCAAATGTTGGTAAGTCATCCATTATTAATAAATTACTTGGCGAGAATCGTCTTATTGTATCCAATATCGCAGGTACAACTCGTGATGCAGTTGATACTGAGATTACTTATAACGGAAAAGATTATATTTTTATTGATACGGCAGGTCTTCGTCGCAAAAATAAGATAAAAGAAGAGTTGGAGCGTTATATGATTGTACGTACCGTTAGTGCAGTGGAACGTGCAGATGTTGTTGTGCTTGTAATTGACGCAGTGGAAGGTGTTACCGAGCAGGATGCCAAGATTGCGGGTATTGCTCATGACAGAGGTAAAGCGATTATTATTGCAGTTAATAAATGGGATGCGGTAGAAAAGGATGATAAGACTATTTACCGTGTAACAGAGAAAGTCCGCAATGTCCTTTCTTTTATGCAGTATGCAGAGATTTTGTTTATCTCAGCCCAGACAGGACAACGTCTTAACAAGCTTTATGAGACCATTGACATTGTCAGCGAGAACCACTCCATGCGTGTGGCAACCGGTGTGCTTAATGAGATTATGACGGAAGCGGTTGCAATGCAGCAGCCACCTTCAGATAAAGGTAAACGGCTCCGTCTTTACTACATTACACAGGTGTCGGTTAAACCGCCTACTTTTGTAATTTTTGTAAATGACAAAGAACTGATGCATTTCTCTTACACAAGATATATTGAAAATCAGATTCGCGAGACATTTGGCTTTAAAGGTACGCCACTGAAATTTATTATTAGAGAACGAAAGGAAAAACAGTAATGGAACGTATTATCTGTTTATTAATAGGTTATGTATTCGGCCTTTTCCAGACGGCATATATTTATGGAAGGGCGCATGGAATAGACATTCGTAAGCACGGAAGCGGTAATGCAGGAACTACTAATACATTAAGAGTTCTTGGAACTAAGGCAGGGTTAATTGTATTTGCAGGAGATGTAATTAAATGTATTCTTGCAGTAGTTGTTGTAAGATTAATATATGGTGCATCTCATCCCGATACTATTTATCTGTTAGTGCTTTATGCTGCTACAGGTGCAATCTTAGGACATAACTTTCCGTTTTATTTGAATTTTAAAGGGGGAAAAGGAATTGCTGCAACAGCAGGTCTGATTCTGTCATTTCATCCCTATTTTATTCCGGTGGGAGTAGTATTGTTCTTTGGAACATTTATTATTACACATTACGTTTCGTTAGGCTCATTGCTTGTATATGCAGGGTTAATGATACAGATGGTGATTTCCGGTCAATTAGGACTTTTTGAAGGTATGTCACAGGTGCATCTAAATGAACTTTATGCGGTTACAGCGTTATTGACCATTATGGCTTATTGGAAACATCGTGAGAATATTGTAAGACTTATTAAAGGAAATGAGCGAAAGACTTATCTTTTAAAAAAGAATAAGGTTGACGTAGAGGAAGTAAAAGAAAAATAACTGAAAGGAATTTTCCTATGGCAAAAGTATCCATACTTGGTGGCGGTACATGGGGTATTGCAATTGCAGTATTATTGCACAAAAACGGACATGAAGTGACTGTTTGGTCTGCACTTGAATCTGAAATTGAGATGTTAAAAGCCAACCATGAGCACAAAATGCTTCCGGGCGTAATTCTGCCGGATGATATGATTTTTACAACAGATGATAAAGAAGCGGTAGATGGTAAAGATTTGCTTGTAATGGCAGTTGCAAGCTCATATACCAGAAGTACGGCAAAAAAACTTTCATCACATATAAAGGCAGGTCAGATTATTGTTAATGTGGCAAAAGGAATCGAAGAGGCTACTCTTTATACTATGTCTGAAATTATAGAGGAAGAAATTCCGCAGGCTGATGTGGCTGTGCTTTCAGGTCCTACGCACGCAGAAGAAGTTAGCCGGGGAATTCCTACAACAATTGTTGTAGGTGCAAAATCCAAGAAAACAGCGGAGTATATTCAGAATTTGTTTATGAATGAAGTGTTTCGTGTATATACAAGTCCTGATATTTTAGGCATTGAGCTTGGTGGTTCATTGAAAAATGTAGTTGCTTTGGCGGCTGGTATTGCTGACGGTCTTGGCTATGGTGATAATACCAAGGCGGCCTTGATTACCAGGGGAATAACTGAAATTGCAAGACTTGGTGTTACCATGGGTGGCAAGTTTGAAACCTTCTGCGGTCTTACCGGTATCGGTGATTTAATTGTTACTTGTGCAAGTATGCATTCACGTAACAGACGTGCCGGCATCCTGATTGGTCAGGGTAAAACCATGGATGAAGCCATGGCTGAGGTTAAAATGGTAGTAGAAGGTGTATA
>CAZGSF010000112.1:0-6353 GCA_964528145.1 uncultured Lachnospiraceae bacterium
TTTGTAGCTTTTCCCATCTCCAAAAACCTCCTTTTGCGTGAGATAATATAATCAGGCGGGACGCCCTATTTCATCTTCTGAGATCTCAAGAATCTCATTGATTGCACGTTTTTCCGCATCGGACATCTTGCCTCGATAGCCTCGTGTCATACTCGACAGAGTACAACGAGAAATGCGGAATCCTCGTTCTTGGAGCTGCCTATGCAGTTGTACCATTGTCATACCCTTGTCCAGCAGAGCAAACTTGACCGCCTTTCCCCAAGCTGTCAGATTGTGGGCTTGCGCCATAATGTCGCCTCCTTCCTTGACAAATTGAACCTTGTGTTGTATAGTTTAATTGCAACATTATTTGCAATGGCTGCGCGGTATCGCGTAGTAAATGTGGTGATAAAATGGTTTATGTTATTTCTTTTCTCAAAGAAATTCTTCCAACATTAGTATCGTTGATCTCCGTCTTTGTTGCAGGCTATGCCGTTCGGATGAATAAGCGCATCGCGAGAGACCAGGCGTTCTTTTCACAAAAAGCAAAGGCCTACGACGATTTCTTAAAAGCCTTTTCCGCAGTCGTATATGACCATACGAACAATGGAAAGAGGGATGCGCTAACACAAGCTCTTTATAGCGCTTGCCTTTATGCGCAGAAGCCGTTGCAGTCGAAAATGAGTAATCTTGCGAATCAAGCGTTTGCTGCTCAGACGCATCAGGAATTTGTTGCCTTGGAAGCAAAGGTACAAGATCTTCTCGACGATCTATCAGATGATCTTCGGCGTTACGGTTAGACTTGTAAGCAAGAGCAGCTTCAAGAATTCTAATTCTGAGCGGCGGCGGAGGATATAGAGCGGATTTAATTCGATCAACAATCCAATAACATATATCTGCAACGCTGTCGCATAAAACCTCCAAAAACAAGATGACAGCAACGCCACATAGAAATAGGTAATAAATAATTTCCAATATTAGAATGAAATTTTCCATAGTCGATGAATCGTGGTGTCCAACTTGGACACCGACAATGTATTTTTCAAATTTGAGTGTAATTTCACAAAAGAAAGAAGCGTTCGATTATGAAATTAAACTACGAATGCGTAAGAGATGTACTTCTCTACTTAGAAGACCAAGACTATTATACGGCCTCAATTGCGCACATCGTGGACTACAAGCCTGTAGATATCCGCCAAATAGCCGAGGCGCTAAGCAGTTATTCGTTGCAGGATATATATTACACGCTTAGCAACCTGGCACAAGCCGGATACATTGATGAGGATACAGATGGACCACTCTGCGGCGTTTCTTATTACAAAGTCAAACGCATCACGTTCAAAGGACATGAATTTCTCGCTCATATTAAAGACGACGGAAGATGGTCTGCGGTAAAGAAAGTCTTGGGTGCAGTAAAAGATTATTCTCTCGCAACGATAGGCGCAATTGCCCAAGGAGCTGCCTCGGCACTAATAGAGACTTATATCAAGAGAAAAGGGTAAATTGCCAAACGGATTTTCATTCTCTTGTGTCTTCTTTTCATACTTTCGCATGTTGAGGCCGCCTACGTGCGTAGAATCCTGTACTAACGAGGTCGCACGGATCTTCAAAATAGCATGCTTCAAAATCTCTTCCGCTTCTCTCAAGTTGCACTTCTCTGCAGCAAGCAGATCAACAACTTGATTGACTATTGAAGAGATTTCCTGAATTGTCTTCATTGCAGATCCCATTCCTCCGTTCTTATTGCGGTGTCCAAGTTGGACACTGGGATAATTGCTTGCACTCGCTGTATTGGTGCGACAATGTTTGCAGCTTGTAACCGTAGTATAATTCTGATTTCAGAACTTGTCAACACATAATTTTCTGTTTTTCAGAAATTTGTATATTCTAACCAAATGAAGGAGGTGTATTTTATGTATTATGAACGATTAAACGAAATCTGCAAGCAACACAGCACAACGCCAACTGCTCTGTTGAAAAAATTGGGACTAAGCACATCCAAAGTTACGGCATGGAAAAATGGTTCACTACCGAAAATGGACACCATGCAATTGATAGCAAAAGAATTAAAAGTACCTATCAGCACCTTCTTTGACGAGGAGGTTCCCAAGCCTCTGCCAGAAGATGAATCCGAGCTACTCGATATTTACCGACAACTCGGCAAGTCTGGCAAGCGGCAGCTCATCGGCAAAGCGTATGAACTGCTTGATGCTCAGATCCAGCAACACCCGGGGGAAAAGATCACCCCACCTGACATTAGTGTGGTTACTGCTGTCCATAACAGCGGAATAAATACAAAAAAATAAGGTGTCCAGCTTGGACACCCAAATATACAATAATATTAAAAAACGGAGGAAAAGAAAATGGTATCGATCAATGCAAAATTAACCGAACGACTGACGAAGGGAATCAAAAGATTCCAGCCCATCCTTGCAAAAGCACGTGCCGCAGATATCAATGAAAGCGATACCGTCGTTATCATTACCGATATGCTGTGCGATGTATTTGGTTATGACAAATACGAAGAAATCACATCAGAATTTGCCATCAAAAAGACCTATTGCGATTTGGCAGTCAAGGCTGACGGGAAAGTTGTATTGCTGATTGAGTGTAAAGCAGCAGGTCTCGATCTGAAAGATGATCATATTCGACAGGCAACCAATTACTCTGCCGACTCCGGCATTGAATGGGTTGTGTTAACGAACGGCACAACATGGAAAATTTTCAAAATTCTTTTTACAAAACCTGTTGAAAAGGTTTTGGTATATGAGTTTGATTTTACCGAGCTGAATCCGAAAAAGCAGGGCGATTTGGAGCTTATGTACTACCTTACTCGTGAAGCATTTGCGCCCAAGAGCAAAGCAAATCTCGATACCTTGTTCGAACAAAAGCAGGTTGTTAACCGCTACATAGTTGGTAGAATTATGCAGACTGACAGCGTAGTCGATGCCTTACGACGCACGATCCGCAAGTATTTCCCCGATGTCCGTGTTGAAAATGATGAACTAATCCAGCTCATAAGCAACGAAATTTTCCGCCGTGAAATCGTTGAGGGCGATGCAGCCGATGATGCAAAGAAGAAACTGGCAAAAGCAGAGAAAGCATCTGCGCCGGCCAAGGCTAAGCCTCAAACACCTGAAGCAACACAGGAAGAAGCTGAAGCATAAAAGCGGTGTCCAACTTGGACACCGGAAAAATATTTTACATAAACGGTTGACAAATCGGCCAAACTGTAATACAATGTATTACAGAAAGGAGGCGAGGCTATGACTGTATCACTTCGCCTGAGCGAACAGGATTCCGCTCTGTTCCGCAGCTATGCCGAAATGCACGGCATGACACTGTCTGATTTGTTCCGTCAGACCCTCTTAGAACGCATTGAAGACGAATATGATTTGAAAGCCTATGAAGAAGCTCTTGCAGCTTACAAAGCGAACCCTGCTACCATGACTTTAGAGGAAGTAGAAAGAGAGCTTGGCTTTAGATGACGTATCATGTAGAATTTGCTCCGGCGGCAGTGAAAACGCTAAAGAAGCTGGATGCGCACAATGCGTTGCTGATTACCGCTTGGATACGGAAAAATTTAGAGGGCTGTAAGGATCCCCGTGCGCATGGCAAGCCACTGACCGCGAACCTCCGCGAGCAATGGCGTTACCGTGTGGGAGATTACCGTTTGTTGGCAAAGATTGAAGATGACCGTGTGGTTATCTTAATTCTGAACATTGGGCACAGACGGGAAATATATGCCTGAGCGTGGATATTGAGGTCGGAAATGGCTCCCGACGCTCCCGAAAGGGAACCTGAGATGCTTCGATACGCCGCTGAAGCCAATATCCAAAATTACCGTGAGTGCCGTTCGGCATTCACGGTTTTTGCTTTATGTGGTGTCCAACTTGGACACCGGCAAAAAAAGAACCGCCCTCCGAACCGGAAGGCGGTTTGAGATTAGATGTCTGCAAGATTCAATTCAGCTTTAAGTGCTTTTTGTAGCACCGCTGACACATTGATGCCGGCACGATCAGCAGCCGCATCAAGCCAGCAAGGCAGCGATACATTCCTGCGGACCGTCTTCATATCGTGGCGGCGGCGGTAGTCTGCAAAGTCAACATCAACATATGCAAGAATATCGCCATTTTCGATTGTTAAAATATTGGCCGATGACGGTTGCGGCAACGCTTCACCGTCATCCTCCATATCGATCCCCATAAGACCGATCGCATCTCTGGCCATCATAATTGCTTCGGCAAAATCAACGCCCTGCGTATTGATCTGAAAATCGGGGATATCAGCTACAAAATAGCCTTCTGTTTTTTGAAAAATTACAGGGTAGACCTCCTTCATAGTATTGCCTCCTTAATTAAAAATTTTTTCCTTCCTCATATTCTACCCGTAGACGGGGGACTTATTTCAGTCCCCGTCTTCGGATGATTGCTTTCGCTAACAGCTCGGCGATTTCCTTGTGTCTCGGAACTGCCTCTCGATCTTTGCCGTTGGTGTAGATGTCGTGATCTCCACCGTGGCGCTTCAAGTGCCAACCGTTCCGCTCAAGGATTTCTATCAGATCTTTTCTCTTCATGTATCGCCCTCCTTACATTAACTATTATACACATTTTTTGTGTATTTGTCAATAGGAAAATACACATTTTTTACACATTTTTAGAGGTGCAAAAGAATGAAACCACCAAGAGCAGTACGCCTTCCGTCCGGCAATTGGAATGTCCGAATGAGGATCAAAGGCAGAGAATACAGTATCACGAGACCCAGCGAGGAAGAAGCCGTTGCTGAAGCGATGGCGATCCGTGCCGGCTTAAAGCAGCCCGAGCCACCGCAGAAAAGCATCACGTTGGCATATGCGATAGATGCCTACATTGAAGCGAGAAAAGATATCCTCTCCGCTTCATCCGTGCGAGGCTATCAGATCATCCGCAGGAATCGCTTCCGCGCAGCGATGGGAATGTCGATCACCCATATGAGCAAAGCGCAATGGCAATCCATGATTAACCTCGAAGCGCGTGACGGTGTATCTCCGAAGACGATCCGCAATTCTTGGGGACTGATTGCATCAGTGCTAAAAGACAATGGCCTGCCTGTTCCGGATGTTCGCTTGCCGGCACAAATGCCGAATGAGCATCCTTACCTCACGCCGGATCAAATTGAGATATTCGTAGATGCCATCAAAGGTAAGCCCGTCGAGTTAGCCGCACTGCTTGGCCTTCACAGCCTCCGCAGGTCCGAGATTTGCGGCCTGACATGGAAGGATATAGATCTAAAGAAAAACATCATCCGCGTCAGAGGTGCCGTGGTATTCAACGCTGACAACAAACAAATTGCCAAACGCCAAACCAAGAACGCATCCTCAACCCGCGAGATTCCGATCATCATTGACCGCCTTGCCGAGCTGCTTGCTGAGAAAAAGCAATCAGACGGAGTCGTTGTGCCGGATCACCCGAATACGATATACAAGAGGGTCAACCGCATCTGCGCATCTCATGGATTGCCGCTCATCGGCGCACACGGTCTAAGACACTCCTTCGCCTCGCTCTGTCAGAGCAAGGGAGTCCCGGAAGAGACCACCATGCTACTCGGTGGCTGGTCAGATTTCCAAACAATGAGAAAGCGCTATACGCACTTCTCGCAAGCCGAGGTTCGCAGCCATGTCGACAGCCTAAAGGACTTCTTCCAGCCCAAGGCAAATGACAAAAATGCCGATAAAATTGCCGATGACTCAAAAGAGAATGATTGATACTACTGACTTTAAGCCGATTTAGTTAAAGGGTTCGAATCCCGCCCTCTCCGCCATTAGAAAGTTCGGAAAATTACCACACGAGGTAGTTTTCCGAACTTTTTCTTGATTTGTGAAAAATCGTAAAAACTTCCGAATCGTGCGTATACTATTCGGGGATCGTTTGTTGAAAATCGTGCGCACTTATGGTATAATATTTCTAAATCTTTTGTAGGATTATAATCGCCGATATTGCTTTAACGATCTGGAGGTTTGTTATGAAACAATGTATGGATGCCGAAAACCTGCACCGCAGACTAAAAAAAATCATTGGTCAGGTGCAGGCAATAGATCGAATGATAGACGAGGATGTGCCTTGCGAAGAGATTCTCTCCCAAATCAATGCGGCAAAATCGGCTTTGCATAAAGCCGGACAGGTCGTGCTTGAGGGGCATATCAAGCATTGTGTCAAGGATGGCATTGAACACGGCGATGCGGACAAAACAATTGAAAGCTTTACGAAAGCAGTTGAACGCTTTGCGAATATGCAGTAAAAATTGAATTTCTTTGTGAAAGGGGCTGTAAAAAACTCTTTCCTATGTCATTGCGAGGGAACGAAGTGACCGAAGAATCTTTTGTAAAGTCCGGAAAA
>CAZGSF010000113.1:0-6327 GCA_964528145.1 uncultured Lachnospiraceae bacterium
AGTCTTCAGTATGGAATTTACTTTTGCATGCGGAATTTAACTTTTCACTCAACCCGAAATATACAAATATTGCTACAATATTATTAAATTATCCAAAATCCGAGGTGGCTGTATGTATCATATTATAGTTAATCCCGCTTCAAAATCAGGAAGAGGCGCAAAAATCTGGAAAGAAATTGAACCTGTTCTCTTAAAAAGGGCAGTTCCGTATAAAGTAAGTTTTTCAAAAAAAGCCGGTGACGTTGCAGTTTTAACAAAACAATTATCCGGATTAAATAAGCATATCAATCTTATTATATTGGGCGGTGACGGCACTATGAATGAAGCTGTCCAGGGAATGAAGCCCTTATCCAACTTTACTGTGGGATATATTCCCACCGGTTCAAGTAACGACTTAGCAAGGAATCTTGGAATTCCCAAAGACCCACTCCTTGCACTGGAGCGTATTTTATCCGGTGAAACAACTGCGCTTATGGACATAGGTCTTCTACAATATGAAAACATTCCGCCCAAAGCGGCCCGTATGAAAGAGCCCGGCACATCCCGTTCCAGAAGATTTGTAGTTTCCTGCGGCATAGGCTTTGATGCCGCCGTGTGTGCGGAATCGGTAACCTCACCCATAAAGAAATTCTGCAATAAAATAGGTCTTGGTAAGCTTACCTATCTGGGCATTGCACTTAAGCAATTATTAACCATGCCCAAAACCTCCTGCAAATTGTGGCTTGATGATGCATCCGAACCAATTGAATACAAGCGCTTTGTATTTATCGCAAGCATGAACCACAGGTATGAAGGCGGCGGCTTCATGTTCTGTCCTAACGCAGACCAAACCGATGATCTTTTTGACCTTTGCGTGGTAGGGGATGTATCAAAATCCACCATACTGTGTGCTCTGCCTTTTGCATTCAAAGGACAGCATTATCGTTTTAAAGGGATAGAGGCAAAGCGTGCCAATTCTCTACGGATTGAAACCGGCAGCCCCCTCTGGGTTCACACCGACGGCGAGGCAAAAACCCAGGCGGACAGTATACGCATATCCCTAACCGAAGAAAAGCTTAAAATATTATATTAATAATTCTTAAGATAAACGAAATATTTTTACAAACCCCTTGCTTTTTTTAGAAACAGGTCTATACTTAGAAACGTCGATAAAAAGGCAAGGGAGTTTTTATTATGAAAAATTGGGGACACTTAATCAAAAAGTACCACCACGCAATACCACTCATCATATATGGAATCATATATTTCTCATGGTTTTCGCATCTAGAACAGACGGTAACAAAAAATTACCGCATTATTCACATGAATATAGATGACCACATACCTTTTGTAGAAATATTTGTAATTCCTTATTTCTTATGGTTTGCATATGTTGCGGTAGTTATAATGTTTTTCTTCTTTCAAAACAAGGACGATTACTACAGAACATGCATATTCCTTTTTACGGGAATGACCATTTTCCTTATTATTTCCACGCTTTGGCCTAACGGACACCATTTAAGACCGTTCATCATGCCGAGAGCGAATATTTTCACAAGAATGATTGCAGTTCTGTACAAAACCGACACCGCAACCAACCTGTGGCCCAGTATTCACGTATATAATTCAATCGGTGCTCATTTGGCAATTGCCAAAAGTAATTACTTTAAAAACAAGCCTGTAGTCCGTGCATGCTCATTTGTACTGGCTGCTTCCATAGTTCTCTCAACAGTATTTATCAAGCAGCATTCTATGTTTGATGTACTTACGGCATTTGCACTTGCAGCAATAATGTATGTAGTAGTTTATCGCTGCGACTTACTTATTGCTTTAAGGCACAAACTTAACAATAACCGCAAAAAAACAAGACCGGAGACAATTTAGTCTCCGGCTTTCTATTTATGACCTAGTTAAACTTAAATATTTTCTGGCAAATCTTATATCCGTCCACTGAAAGTTTCCTGCCGCCTTTTCCGGGAAGATTCATTGCAGACCCCATAATTCCACGGCGGAGCCAGTTATAATACTGGCGGTCTTTTGTTTTCATATATTTCCAAAGTTCCTTTTTCTTTTCAAGATTTTCTTCCGTGTCTGAACGGATAAGAAGTACTGACGACACCATAGTAATTATTTCAAGATAATTTTTCATATACTGGTGTAATCTTCTTTTCTTCGCTATTACAGACTTATTGGCAGTATAAAAATCAACCATTAATTTATTAACCCGTATCTGTTGGTCAATACGTGATATCATAACCTGTTCATTAACAGACTGGTCTTCTCTTCCAATGTAATAACGGTAAAAATTCTCATCCAGATAATACATGTTTTTCACATGCATAAGAGGTTCAAAAACATATATATTATCCACATAAAAAGTATGCTCCGGCAAACGCACTCCGCAATCTCTTAAAAGCTTTGTACGATATATAACGGAATGCATAAGTATGTAGTGACCTTTTCTGAAATGCTTAACATCATCCCATGTAAAAATGCAATCCTTAGGCAAAGTATGCCTGTGGTGCATAACCTTTTTACGCTTTTCGCCTTCCTTCTCATAAACATAATTACTGATAAGCATATCAAGAACTTTCTCTCCGCCCACGATTTCACGCAGCACTTCAAGAATCTTAAGATATGCCTCTTTTTTAACCCAGTCATCACTGTCCACTACTTTAAAATACAGACCTGTAGCCTCATCGATTCCTGTATTAACGGCAGAACCGTGGCCTCCGTTTTCTTTATGTATGGCACGCACAATTGTAGGGTACTTTGCCGCGTATTCATCAGCAATCCTTGCTGTGCCATCCTTAGAGCCGTCATTCACCACAAGAATCTCCACATCCTCACCTCCGGGAAGCAGCGATTCAATACAATTAGCCAAATAGCCTTCTGAATTATAACTTGGTATTGCAATAGTTAAAAGTTTCATCCCTTATATCCTCTCCGATTTATTCATACTTACATTATAACTTTTTTAATAATTTACAACCTATTTTTACAATTTAACAGGTAACGGCTTATCAATCCACATCCCGTCCTCCTTCACCAGATCATACTTTGTTTTACGAAGTGGATTATCACTTCCCTCAAGAAATACAGTTGCTCCCTTTTGCAGAAGTTCCCTGCATCTTCCCGTCAATTTCAACATTAGCAATAAAACGGTTAGGACGCTCCACAAAAACTGCCTTCACTATCTTTTTGTATTTCATATATATTACTCATCCTTCTGCGGTAAGGCACTCTTGCCGATGGTACCACTGTGGCAGCCACTGAGGTATGTATGGCCTGGTCATCAAAGAAAATGTGTGCTCCAAATGCCTTAAGTATTTCAGTTTTTGAAATTCCCCCAAGGAAAAACGCCTCATCAATTCTTACGTCCCATGCCCTGAGCGTCCTTATAACACGCTCATGGGCAGGTGCGCTTCTTGCCGTAACGAGCGCAGTCCTGATAGGAGATTCCTCACCGGAAAACTCCTTCTGCAAACTGGAAACAGTTCTTAAAAACTTGGCCAAAGGCCCCTCTTTCATAGGATTGCAGGCATTAAGTCTCTCATTTTCTTCAAAAGCAAGAAGACCCTTTTCTTTAAAAATATTCTCTGACTCTTCATGGAATAAAACAGCGTCTCCGTCAAATGCAATTCTAATCTGACCTATACTTTTATCCCTGTCATACTCACAGCCGCCGTCACAGCAGATAATACCTGCCGCAATGCCGGAATCTACCGCCTGCTGGACATCATCCTCATAAGCAGACAAAAACAAATCTGTCTTGAAGGCATTAAGATATGGCGCAAGGGATGCACCGCTTGCCAGAACCGCCCTCGAGATATTAAGTCCGTAATACTTAATGGAATTAAACACCCTTAACGAGGTATCGGGGCTGTTATGTGACATAATTATTACTTCCACTTTATCCTCATGCCCCGGCAATTCATTTATCTTAAGAAGAGCTTCTATAAGCCCAAAACCCGAACCTCTTTTTAGAATCTCATTCTCATGCTCTATCTGATAACGGCAATATGCCTCCACGCCTTCCTTCTCAAAAATTGCATTCTCTGCATCAAGATTAAAAAGTGCTCTGGATGATACACCTATCACCATCTTTTTGTCCAGCTCGTATGACATAATTCCCTCCTGTTCTAAGGTGGGAATTATCTTAATCTGTTACACTCGTACCTTTCCTTGGTAACCAACGCAAACTTAAGGGCTTCATACTGCTCCACCACATCGCCGTCCGGCAGATTAACATCACACACAATAGCCATTGTGGTAAGCATCCCGGTGGTTACCCTGTGACGTATTCCCACGAGAATATTAAGTTTTTCCTCATAAGAATCCGCATCAATAAATTCCAACACCTTTGGATCTATATTATTTTCCGTATCATTAATATCCTCCTGCAATTCAAAACGATACTCCTGAGTGCAGTCCGGATACTTTTCCCTATCCACTTTCTCCATAAACATTTCAAGAGGTCTTGCATACACCTTCTCTTCCCCGTACAATGCCTGATATATAACCAGCAGTTCTCCGGTTTCCGAATGTTGTGCCATATTTAAAACCTGATATAAATTACCCTTAAAATGTCTGTATATTTCATTAATCTTAGGAATCGACATATGCTTTCTCCTGTTCTTATAATTGCATATCTATTATAATCCGAAAGCTTTTTCTTGTCATTCCTAATTTATATTAAAATTTTATGAAAATACTACCAATAGGTCTTTAATGCAAATGCCCTCTTCATTTATTTTTAAGGCCTCCAAATCATTTGAAAGTCTGCTTTTGCCCTCGGGGTCCAGTCTTTCAATTCTCTTGTGGTGAACATTAAGGGTATACTCCCTTCTTCCGTCTTCGTATATCACCTTTGTAAGTGCCACACCGCTGTTCTCAAAGCCACCTTCATTAAGATAGCTTCTTACACGGCTCACATACTCTCTCTCCACCTGCCTGTAAAATTTCTCATCCACACCTGCTTTCCCCTTCTCCATTCCCATCACTGTTCCAGTGGTGCTAAATACAATTACCATAATAAGTAAAAAAGTAATCAAACCAAATCCCTTTTTCATAATAGTACCTCCCTAAAAATATCTGCTGTTGCCATCGCTTTGTTATAACCTGATAATACACTCCCTAAAGTCCGTTATACTTCCCTTAAACATTCAAAAAGCGTATATAAAAGACACAATGTCTCTTATATACGCTTTGACTTTTGTAATTATGTAAACCACTTACAAAACCGACATAATAAGCACTTCTACGCTCATTATATCATTCATTCTGCCTGTTTTTACAGCTTCCTCAGCATCTACGCAGCGTTCCACCGCACGGCGTAATTCTGACGTTTTAAATTTGGCAGCCTGGGCAACATATTTCCCCGCTATAAAACCGGGCAGGTTTATTTTTTCTCCTATTTTTTTGTTATCATAACCCTTTTTCTTTAATTCCTTTACCTGAAGCAATGTATTGCACTGTCTGGCAATCAGGAAAAGTATTCTCATGGGCGGTTCTTTTAAGGTTAATAACTCATAATATAAATCCAATGCTTTCTTCTGATTCCTATCAGCAATAGCATTAATCATATCAAATATGTGACTGCTTATGCGGGTTACACATACCGCATCTATATCCTCCGGCGTTATGGCTTCCCTGTCAAGGCAATAGCAAAACAGCTTCTCCAGCTCCATCCGGATATTCTCCATATCCGTTCCGGTCTTTGCAATCAAATGGGCAAGACCAAGGGATGTAATCTGTTTTCCCTCTTTCTTTATCATGGTAAGAATCCAGCGTTTAAGTGTATCTTCATCCTGGGCACCAAACTCAACACAACTGCCAACGCCTGTAATCGCCTTATAAAGCTTGCTTCTCTTATCAATTTCAGGCTCTATGAAAACGAAAAAAGTTGTTTCGCAGGGATTCTTTAAGTATTCTGCCAAATCCTCACCGCCGTGTTTAAACAACCCACTGTTTTCAATAAATATAACACGCCTCTCGGCCAAAAACGGTAAGGTTTCCGCCAAATCAATAATCTGGGGTACACTAACATCCTTTCCCTCATAATAATGGAAATTCATGGTGTCCCCATCGGCACAAAGGGCACTCTTAAGCTTATCCTTATATTGTTTGCGCAAATATGCCTCTTCGCCATACAATAAATATGCCTGCTTCAATTGTCCGTTTTTAATATCTTCATTAATTTTCTGCAAAACAATTCTCCAAACGCTGACGTAATATGTATCGGTGTTATTTTATCATTTATGCAACGGCTTTTCAATAAAGTTATTGCGTTGTGATAGCGTAAATTTACTGTAGGAAAATAAAAGACAGACTGCACCTGAGATGTGT
>CAZGSF010000114.1:0-6218 GCA_964528145.1 uncultured Lachnospiraceae bacterium
TATCTGGCACAGACTTTGGCTAAGATTATTAATGTACCTTTTGCCATTGCGGATGCAACAACATTAACAGAGGCCGGTTATGTGGGTGAAGATGTGGAGAACATTCTTCTTAAACTTATTCAGGCGGCAGATTATGATGTGGAACGTGCCCAGTACGGCATTATTTATATTGACGAGATTGATAAGATAACAAAGAAAAGTGAGAACGTATCAATTACAAGAGATGTATCCGGCGAGGGTGTACAGCAGGCACTTCTTAAGATTATTGAAGGTACGGTTGCCAATGTTCCCCCACAGGGAGGAAGAAAGCATCCCCATCAGGAGTTGATTCCTATTGATACCTCCAATATATTGTTTATCTGTGGCGGTGCGTTCGATGGCTTGGAGAAGATTGTAGAAGAGCGTCTGGACAGAAGAAGCATCGGCTTTAATTCTGAAATCAATGATAAGAATACCAAGGAACTCAGTGATTTGTTAAAGGATGTAACACCTCAGGATCTGGTTAAGTTCGGACTTATACCTGAATTTGTTGGCCGTGTGCCTATAAATGTATCTTTGGAGGGTCTTGATAAGGAAGCGTTAGTCCGCATTTTGAAAGAGCCTAAAAGTGCATTGATTAAGCAGTATCAGAAATTATTTGAGTTTGATGATGTTGAACTTATTTTTGAAGAGGATGCTATTGAGGCTATTGCACAGAAGGCCATGGAAAGAAAGACCGGGGCAAGAGGACTTCGCTCCATTATGGAAAGTGTCATGATGGATGTAATGTATAGGATTCCTTCGGATGAAACTATTGCACAATGCATAATTACAAAGGATGCTGTGGAGGGCAAGGGTGAACCGTTGACTATTCACAGAGAGTATCCATTGAAAAGAGCAAGATAAATCCAATAACGCCGCCGGATATCCGGGGGCGTTATGTTATATAAGAAAATGGTGAGAATTATGGAAAACACAAAAGAATTATTTTTGCCTGCCATTGCTTTGAGAGATATTGCAGTAATGCCGGCCATGATTATTCATTTTGATTTAAGCCGTGATAAATCAAAGCAGGCGGTTGAACAGGCGATGATTAACGGTCAGAAGATTTTTTTGGTTGCTCAAAAGAATCCGGATGTTAATGAACCGGAAGTAAAAGATTTGTACACCGTTGGTACCATAGCCACAATCAGGAAAATAAGTAAACTGTCTGATTCTATAGTCAGGGTATTGGTTGAGGGAAACTTTAGGGCAGTACTTCATGGATTTTCCGAAGAAGCAGAAGATTATTTGTGCGCCAAAATTACAATTATTGATGAAGATAAAGAGGAAGATTTACTTCGTATTGAAGCCATGAGGCTCGAATTGCAGGCATTATGTGCAGAGTATGGCAAAATCAATGTAAAGGCAAGTAAGACTTTGGCATCCTTGTTTAAAGGCACAGGCCCGGTTGGTAAATTAATGGATGCAATTGCAATGAATATTCCCATGGATTACAGAAAACGTCAGGATGTTCTTGAAGCCTGTGGTTTGGATGAACGTTTTGAAGTACTTGCAAAAATAATTGCTGATGAACTGGAAGTCCTAAAGATACGTTTGCAGCTGGGAACCAAAATAAAAGGTAAAATAGAGAAAAATCAAAAGGAATACATTTTACGTGAGCAATTGCATTATATCCGTGAGGAATTAGGCGAAGAGAGTTCTTTTTCTGATGTGGAGCAATATGAAAGTGATTTAAAGAAGCTTAAAGCGGATAAGGACGTAAAGGAACGTATTGCAAAGGAAATTAGAAGGTTAAAGAGTCTTAATGCATCCAGCTCCGAAAGTTCGGTGGAGAGAGCTTATATAGAAACTTTACTGGAGCTTCCATGGAACAAGGCATCAAAGGATAATACAGATATAGTATATGCAAGGGAGCTTCTTGATGAGCAGCACTACGGTCTTAAACAGGTAAAGGAGCGTGTGCTGGAATTTTTGGCTGTGCGTGCATTTAATAATAAGGGTGAAAGTCCTATTATATGCCTGGTGGGTCCTCCCGGAACAGGAAAAACATCTATTGCAAAAAGTATTGCAGAGTCTTTGAATAAAAAATATGTACGCATATGTCTTGGCGGTGTCCGTGACGAAGCCGAAATAAGGGGTCACAGAAAAACATATGTGGGGGCCATGCCCGGTCGTATTGTTGCGGGTATTAAGCAGGCAGGGGTTAGAAATCCCTTAATGTTACTGGATGAGATAGACAAGGTCAGCAATGATTACAAAGGTGATACTTCGGCAGCACTTTTAGAGGTGTTGGACAGTGAGCAGAATTGTCACTTCAGAGATCACTATGTGGAAATACCCATTGATTTATCAGAAGTAATGTTTGTGGCAACCGCAAATAGTGCTGCTGATATTCCAAGACCTTTGTTGGACCGAATGGAGATAATTGAGGTTACAAGTTACACCGCAAATGAAAAGTACCATATTGCCAAAGAACATCTTGTAAAGAAACAGTTAAAAAGGAATGGTCTCACAGAAAAACAGTTGATTATAAGTGATGGTGCCCTTAAAAATATGATACAATATTATACAAGGGAGGCCGGTGTCCGTGAACTGGAAAGAAAAATCGGACAGGTATGCAGAATGAGTGCAAGGAAACTTCTGGAAGATAAGGCTTCCTGCATAAGGGTTACATCCGGTAATCTGGAAAAGTTTCTGGGAAAAGAAAAGTATAATATGGATAAAGCTAATGAAACGGACGAAATCGGTATAGTGCGCGGACTTGCATGGACAAGTGTGGGCGGAGATACTTTACAGATTGAGGTTAACAAAATGCCTGGCAAGGGTGAAATCCAACTTACGGGACAGTTAGGAGAAGTAATGAAGGAATCAGCATTTGCAGGTATGAGTTATGTGCGTTCCATTAGTGACAGATATAATATTCCGTCAGATATTTACAAGGAGTGTGATTTCCATATTCATATTCCTAAGGGCGCGGTGCCAAAGGATGGTCCTTCTGCCGGAATTACAATGGCAACAGCACTGCTTTCTGCCGTAACAGGAATTCCTGTTCGTGGGGATGTGGCAATGACAGGGGAGGTTACACTGCGTGGAAAGGTGCTTCCCATCGGCGGTTTGAAGGAAAAACTTCTTGCTGCCAAAACTGCAGGTATTAAGACGGTATTGGTTCCCCATAAAAACAGGAAGGATATAGAAGATATTTCAAGGGAAATTCTCGGAGGCCTGGAAATTGTTTTTGTTGAATGCATGGAGGATGTAATCGAACATGCTTTAACAAAACAGGCATAAAAAACAAAAGTAGCATTGTAATGCTGAAAGAGGAATGAGTATGGTAATCAAGCAGGTAAGTTTGGAAACAGTATGTGGAATAACAAGTAAACTGCCGGACAATCAGTTTCCGGAGGTGGCATTTGCCGGAAAGAGTAATGTGGGGAAATCATCCCTGATTAATGCACTTATGAACAGGAAATCTTTGGCACGCACTTCTTCACAGCCGGGTAAAACCCAGACGATAAATTTTTATAATGTTAATAATGAATTATATTTTGTGGATTTACCGGGATATGGGTATGCTAAGGCAAATGAATCGGTGAAGGCTAAATGGGGAAAGATGATTGAAGATTATCTTCATAAGTCAAAAAAATTGAGGGCTGTATTTTTGTTGATAGATATAAGGCATGAGCCTTCTGCAAATGACAGAAATATGTACGAGTGGATTGTAAATCATGGTTTTGAACCAATAATTATTGCAACAAAGCTTGATAAGATTAACAGGAGCCAGATTGCCAAGCATGTAAAAATGATTAAGCAGTCTTTAAAGGTTCTTCCCGGAACCATAGTAATTCCCTTTTCTGCCCAGACAAAGCAGGGTAGGGAAGAAATATATGATTTGATAGACGCAATTGTTGAAAAGGAGCGGACAGGGGAAGAAGAATAATAATTAAGCGAGGAAATTAAGATGCAGGTTACGGTATACAGTTGCAGAAAATTTGATGAAGAAGAATTGTTTATAGAATACGGAAAAGAGTTGGGACTTGAACTGGTATTTTGTCCGGATGCACCAAGTCTTTCAAATGTCCATCTTTCAAAGGGCAGCAGGTGCGTTGACGTGCTTACAACAGTTATAGATGAAGAACTTATCAAGGCTTTTCGTGATAACGGAGTAGAATATATTACTACACGTACTATAGGGTATGACCATATAGATACAAAAGCAGCCAAGAGAGAAGGTATACATGTAGGAAATGCACCTTACGGTCCTCACGGCGTGGCTGACTATACGGTTATGCTTATACTTATGTCCATACGCAAGATGAAGCGTATTATGGAACGTGGAAATATCCAGGATTATACTCTGGCAGGTCTGCAGGGGCGTGAACTTAAGGATATGACGGTAGGCGTTATCGGAACCGGACGAATCGGACGATGTGTAATATCTGATTTATCAGGTTTTGGATGTAAACTGCTGGCATATGATTTGTATGAAAATGAAGAAGTGAAAAAGTATGCCGAATACGTAACTCTTCAGGAATTATTTGAAAGAAGTGATGTTATCACCTTGCACACTCCTTTAAGTGACGATAATCACCATTTGATAGGTGAAGACTCCATTAAAAAGATGAAGGACGGGGTTATAATTGTTAATACAGCAAGAGGCGGACTCATAGACAGTAAGGCATTAATAGATGGTGTCATTAGCGGCAAGGTGGGAGCTGCCGGTCTTGATGTGGTTGAAAATGAGTTTGATTTGTATTATTACGACAGAAAATCAGTGCCTCTTGATAACCGTGATTTAATGGTACTTAGAGGTTTTCCCAATGTGACGGTAACACATCATATGGCATTTTATACAGACGATTATCTTCATACGGTTATTAAGGATTCACTAAACAGCTGTAAACTTTTTATGGAAGGTAAGGAAAATCCCTGGGAGGTTTGTTAGTTGAGAAATTTTAAAATGATTCTTCAGTATGAAGGAACAAAATATCAGGGCTGGCAGAGGCAGGAATCAACAGGAAATACCATACAGGGAAAACTGGAAGCTGTTTTGACCAAAATGACAGGGCAGCCTGTGGAGGTTCAGGGCTCAGGCAGAACGGATGCAGGTGTGCATGCCATGGGACAGGTGGCGAATTTTAAGTCAGATACAACCAAAAGTCCCCGTGAGATACTTGAGTATATAAACAGATATCTGCCGGAGGATATAGCGGTTATAGAACTTACCGAGGCAGGCGAGAGGTTTCACAGCAGGCTTAATGCTAAGGGGAAAATGTATCGTTATAGGATTTTAAACAGTGATATACCCAGTGTGTTTGACAGGAAATATGTATATCAGCTTTCGGATAAACTTGATATTGAAGCTATGAGGCGCGGGGCGGCTTATCTATGCGGCGAGCATGATTTTCAGGCATTTACATCAGCAAAAAAAGGTAAAAAGTCAACCGTGCGTGTAATAGAATATATAAAAATAGAAAGTTTAAAGGATGAGATACAGTTTACTTTTAAAGGTAACGGTTTTTTGTATCATATGGTCCGAATCATAACAGGAACCTTGTTGGAGGTCGGTAAAGGAACAATTAAGGCAGAGGCAGTTGCAAAGATTCTGGAATCAAAGGACAGGCAAAAGGCAGGCCCCCTTGTTCCCGGTAACGGACTTACATTGATGGAGGTATTTTATGAGTAAACAGGAGGTAAAGTCAGAAGGCGGTATTATGCCTAAACTTTTATTTTTTCTCTATTTACTTCTTGTGATAAAACTGCTTGTCTTTAAGTATCCTGCCTGGCAGCTTAAGGCGATTGCGGATACGTGGGAGAGCGGTGTAATATGGGAAGGTTTGGACAGTGCTAACTTTACATTGTTCAAAACCATAAAAATGTATATCCAATATGCGTATAAATTAAACAGTTTTGAAAATCTGGTGGGAAATATTGTGGTGTTTATTCCTTTTGGATATTTCCTTCCAAGGATAAGCAGGTGGGCGGATAAATGGTATATGCTTTTGTCAGGGGCATTTTTCTTTTCCGTGGGGATAGAACTGTTTCAGTTATTCAGTGCCTTTGGCGCTTTTGATGTGGATGATTTGCTTCTTAACGTTACGGGGGCATTGATTGGATATTGGATACATTTGTTTAATAGAAAAATATTCGCAGATTAGAAATTCCTTTTTGAATAAAAAAGGAATTTCAGACTGTAGACAAAGCGCATCTGGCAATTCCTAAGCCAGAAGCGCTTTTCT
>CAZGSF010000115.1:0-6149 GCA_964528145.1 uncultured Lachnospiraceae bacterium
GTTCCTTATCATAACATTTGATTCCGAAATGTGCTGCAACCTTTTCTCCGATTTCACGTCCTGCGGAACCAAATTGACGTCCTATTGTAATTATAGTATTCATAACTTACCCCTGCCTTTCATAATACAAAGCCTCTTTATCAATTTAATTATGAGACATTTTTTATTTTTATGTATTTATTATACTAATTATACTCAATTTGCACAACAATTTTTGTGTATTTTTTATATTTTATATTACAAAATTATACTAATAAATAAGAAAACCACGCTTTTAAATCAGCGTGGTAATTTCTTCAATAAATCATTAAAATATTCGGGTAACGGCGCATTCGTTTCTATATATTCATTAGTATCAGGATGAACAAATCCTAATATTTTGGCATGTAAGGTTTGACCGGTAAGCTTAAAGGGACATTTTGCGGGACCATAAACATCATCGCCGAGCAAAGGATGACCAAGGCTTGCCATGTGAACACGTATCTGATGGGTGCGTCCTGTTTCCAGACAACATTCCACATAAGTGTAGCCTTTAAAACGCTCAAGAACTTTATAATGAGTAACTGCTGTTTTGCCGTTTTTTTCATTAACTGCCATTTTTTTGCGTTCTACCGGATGTCTGCCTATGGGCTTATTTATAACACCTTCATCTTCTTTAATAACACCATGTACAATAGCCCTATATGCACGTTTTATAGTATGCTCTTTTAATTGGAGGGCAATCGCCTCATGGGCTCTGTCATTTTTGCAGGCAATTATGGAGCCTGTGGTATTCATGTCAATCCTGTGCACAATTCCAGGACGCATTACACCGTTAATTCCTGATAAGCTGTCCTTGCAATGATACATTAAAGCATTAACCAAAGTACCTGAATAGTGACCGGCAGCCGGATGCACCACCATTTTCTTGGGTTTGTTGATTACAATCACATCTTTATCTTCATACAATATCTCAAGAGGAATATTTTCGGGCTCAATGTCCGGTTCAACACTGTCCGGAAGTTCAAATTCAACTTCATCATCTGCTTTTACTTTATAATTTGCTTTAACTGTTTTTCCGGAAACAAATACACCGTCTTCTTTAATTAATTTTTGAATAAAAGAACGTGATAAGGAGTCAATAAGCATACTAAGACACTTATCAATCCTCTCCCCTTCCAATTCCTCGGTTATTGTAAAAGAAAATCTATCCAAATCAAATCTCCTATTTATACCTGACAGTATTATTTAAGTTCTCTGTATCGCTTCTGCTTGAAGGTTAAAAATTCCAAATCCTTTTCCTTATAATAAAAAACAAGCAATAACAACAATATAACCGTTGATAATGAAATCAATATATCAGCACCGTTGAATATGGGAAAATCAATGCCTATAAAATATATAAAATCAATAACATAGCCAAATCTTATACGGTCAATCAAATTTCCCAAAGACCCTGCAAGCAGGCATGATAATAACATGTGCATTACATTAAATTTGGGCTTGTCGGGCAATCTTGTAAGCAGATATATAATAATCATTACAAGAACACTTACAATAAACATAATAAATATTGTCTGATTCTGAAGAACACCGAATATTCCGCCGTAATTCTTCAAATATGTCAACTGTAAAACCCCATCATAGATAATAATACTGGAGCTGTTATCCAACATTACCGATGCATAGTATTTTACAATCTGATCCGCAATAACCAATATAAGCACAACTATCAAGTCAGTAATCAGAAGTCGTTTTTTATTCCAAAATCTGTTATTAACACCTTTATGCATGAGCATCCTCTTCACTGAAATAAATTTCGTTAATTGCTTCCAGTATTTCTTCATCGGTAACTGTAGTATCTATTACAGCTTTACCGATTTTCTTTAGCAAAACAAATTTTATTGTCTCATTTTCCATCTTTTTATCGGACTTGGTTAATTGTAAAATCTTTTCCGGTTCAATATTATCAATTGAAATGGGAAGATAAAAAGGAACAAACATATCACGGATTTCATAATATTCATCCATTGATAAGTAATTTTTCTTCCAGGAAATATATGCTGCGGCAACACAGCCTAAAGCAACACATTCGCCATGATAAATCTCAAAGTTTTTATATTTTTCTATTGCATGCCCAATGGTATGACCAAGATTAAGCAATGCACGTTCGCCCTTCTCGGTAGGGTCCTTTTCCACAATCATTTTTTTTATATTACATGCCCTGACAAGCATTTCTTCAATTACTTCCGGCTGTTTTTCACAAATCTCATACATCATTTCAATAAGCCATTCATAAAATATTGCATCACGAATAAGTGCCGCCTTCATAATCTCTGCAAAACCGGAAAAAAACTGTCTATCGTCCAGAGTGTTAAGCACTGAAATGTTCATGAAAACAAGTGACGGCATTTTGAATGCTCCCACCATATTTTTATATCCGTCAAAATCCACGCCTGTTTTGCCGCCGATACTGCTGTCAGCCTGGGAAAGCAGGGTTGTGGGTACCTGTACAAAAGAAATTCCACGTAAATATGTCGCCGCAGCATAACCTGTGATATCACCGGTAACGCCTCCGCCAAGTGCAATAAGCATATCTTTACGGTCAAAATTATGCTCAATTAAAAATTTATAAATCTCTTTTACAGTGTCAAGTGTCTTGCTGGCTTCTCCATGTGGAAATGAAAAAACTTCACAGTTCTTACAAACCTTAGACACAACAGTCTGTACTTCTTCTGCATATATTGAACCTACTTTTGAATCTGTTATAATGCAAATTCTTTTATTTTCCGTTTCAAGTTTTTTCAGTTCATCTGCCAATGCCTCAAATGATGTCTCGTATACAATGTCATAGCATGGCTTTTTTTCAAATAATACATTTAATCTTTGTGACATACAAACCTCCATATATCCGGTATATTTATAAAAAATTCAATGAAGTAAAAAACTCCCCGTCAGGCGACGGGAAGTTAAATTAAAATCCGTTATTGATGGGCACATCAAATGCGCTTCCGTTTAAGATGTCCTGAAAATCTCCGGAAATATCCACACTCGCCGGTGTGATAATGAATATGTAATGAGAAATCTTCTGCAGATTTCCACCAATTGCAAAGCATGAACCTGATGTAAAATCAATAATTCTCTGTGCAATATCCACATCCAAGCCTTCAAGATTCAAAACAACTGTGCGGTTTGCAAGTAATGTTTCTGTAATCTCTCTTGCATCATCTACATTACTTGGCTTGATAACACAAACTTCCATTCCGTTTCCGCTCATACGCTTCTGCTGTTGACGAATCGGCGTAACCTTGGTTGCTGCTTTTTTTACAGGAATATCTTCTGCAGGCTCGACTGATTCTTTTGCAACTACAGCCTTTTTAGGCTTTTCTTCTATGATATCGTCATCATCATAATAGTCATCATCGTAATATTCATCGTCTTCATCATTCAGCTTCATATAATTTAAAAACTTGTCCATTACTCCCATGCTAATCTCTCCTTAAACTCTTCCGCCGAAAATGCCGGTTCCGACACGAACATGAGTCGCCCCTTCTTCTATAGCCACTTCATAATCACCGGTCATTCCCATAGAAAGTACATCTACCTTAACATTATCAATGTTTTCACGCATTATGTCAACAGCTAATTGGCGTAATTTTGCAAAATGTACCCTATTTTCTTCAGGATTATCAACATATGGTGCTATAGTCATAAGTCCTTTTATATGAATTCCGGGTAATACAGATATTTCTCTGACCAAATCAATGACCTCATCACAATATATACCAAATTTTGTATCTTCCTTAGCCACATTGACTTCTATGAGAATATCCATTTCAACCTGATTTTTAAGCGCCTCTTTACTGATTTCTTCAGCAAGTCTTAAGGAATCCACACTGTGAATCATTACAACCTTATCAATAATATATTTTACTTTGTTCCTTTGAAGATGGCCTATCATATGGAAACGGCAATCTTTTGGCATCGAGTCAAATTTTTCAAGAATTTCCTGAACTTTATTCTCACCAAAATCCCTGCAGCCATATTCATATGCTTCCATAAGCATTGATACCGGTTTTGTTTTACTGACGGCAATAAGTGTCATATCTTCCGGTTTGTGGTCTGCTTTAACAGCAGCATTTGAAATTTTTTCACGGACAATATCCAAGTTTAATGAAATACTACTCATCCTGCCTCCATTAGTTATTCATACAAAAATTCATTTTCATCAACAGTCTGTGAATCAAGAACTATATAATCATATACATTAAGACCATATTGGCTGTTTGATTTAACAATTGAATATTCATCATTCTGGTTAAGTATATCTATTCTTCTAAAATCTGCATAGCCTTTGTTAATATTATATACGCCTATTAAAGTGGCGCGCTTGCTTACAACATAACTTTCCGCACTATCCGGCATCAGTAAGACGTCTCCCATTCTTAATTCGCTTGTATCCAAATAATATTCCCCATCGGTCTCATTATATATATTTGTTTCCACAAATTCAGAAGTAACAGTTCCATCCTCAAGATATGACTGGCGAAGAACACCATTCTTCCCTGTTTTTCCACCCTGAAGAATATATGAAACAGGAACTAAAAAGAATTCTTTTTCAACAATTGATGAATTGGGTATTTTTAATCCTTTTTCATCATTAAGTAAAAGCTCAATATTTAAAAATCTTTCATTTACAAAAGTAATCATGGAGTTATTAAATGTCAGTTGTAAAAAACTTTCATTTAACTGATTTGTTATCATCTTTATTTCAGCCCATGACTCGTACTGGTTCTTAAGAAAACGGACTTTAATATAGCCGGCCTCTTCCTGTACCATGGCAGCACCTTCTTGAGCATCAAAGGGAATAACCAAAGACCAGTTTTCAGAAGTACTTAATTTATAAACAGGAGTACCGTTTTCAACCAACTCGCTCCCCGTCAACTGAGTCTTACGGTAATCCGTCTGCTCAAACATTTCATTGGTAACATTCTCCGCTGTAAGCGTTTCATATCCGTCCGTCCAATAAGATATTACTCCCGCTATATTAGCGTAACTATTTTTTATTACTGAACTGTTCTCACCGGTAAGTTCTGATATTTTTCCCGTAATTGATGAAGTGGAAAGTTTCAAAACAGTATTTTTAAGTCCGTTTTTAAAATCATAAACTGTTCCGAATTCATTGGGTGTAAATCCATGTACAAAGCCAATCAGCTCTGTTTTTAACTGACTTAATGAATTTTCATCAAGAGCAGCACCGCCGTCACTTGATGCTGCAATCATTTCAGAAATTTGTCCGGTTTCATCAATTGTATAAACAAGCTTTCCTACTCCGACTTTTTCGCCTTCACGGGGATAATAATAAATATATCCCGCTTTATCACTGTTAAATACCATTTCTTCACGGACAACAATTCCTTTATATACCTTATTGGACGAAAGATAACCTTCAGCCACAACATATCCGCTGATACGCTTATCAGCAAAAGACATAATAACGCAGATAGTAATGTACACAAAAATAAAACCGAAAATTATCATACCTAGGTTAATGTTTCGGGGTTTCTTATATTTTTTTATATTATTTTTGTTGGTAACATTTTGTCTGTGTGTATTCCTTTTCCCGGGTCTTTCAGTCACAAACAGTCCTCCAATAATAATAAAAATTCCGGCTTAAAAAAAACCCCGGAAAGCATCCGAGGCTTTTTATGTATCTTAAAGTGATAAAATAATTTTGGATTTATAAGATTCCGGTAAATCAGCTTCATCCTTGGAAATGCTGATAATGAAATCCACTTTATAATTCTCACTTAATGCTTCCAATTTCTTTATTGTTGAATCAATATCATCAACCTCTTCAAGACATGCAATTTTCAAAAAACTGTCAAAATACATCTGCTGTAAATCATGGTCTTGTGAAATAATTCCACAAATGAAACCAACAAACTCATCACTATTGGTTATCATATAATCGGTTACGTTAATTAAACGAACCTTATTATTTAATTCGTACATTTGCTTTGTACTTTTATCAAGATAAACAATGTTACCTGATACGTTCTTAACCTCTGTATTTACTTTGTCCAACAAATGCTTGGTCTTGCCTTTACCCTTATTACCTACAATTAACTGAACCATTGGAAAACCCTCCTAAAGTAAATTAAATGTAT
>CAZGSF010000116.1:0-6005 GCA_964528145.1 uncultured Lachnospiraceae bacterium
ATCGAGGTAGATCCTAATTCTATCTTCGACGTACAGGTAAAGCGTCTGCACGAGTACAAGAGACAGCTGTTAAACATTCTGCATGTAATGCACCTGTATAACGAGATTAAGGAGCATCCGGATATGGACTTCTATCCAAGAACAGTTATCGGTGGTGCTAAGGCGGCAGCAGGTTATCATAATGCAAAGATGACAATTAAGCTTATTAATTCTGTTGCAGACGTGATTAACAATGATGCTTCAATTAGTGGCAAGATTAAAGTTGTGTTTATCGAAGATTACCGCGTATCCGTTGCAGAACAGATTTTTGCGGCAGCAGATGTATCAGAGCAGATTTCCACAGCAAGTAAGGAAGCTTCCGGTACAGGTAACATGAAATTTATGTTAAACGGTGCAGTAACCATAGGAACCATGGACGGAGCTAATGTTGAAATCGTTGAAGAGGTTGGCGATGAAAATGCATTTATTTTCGGTTTAAGCTCTGAAGAAGTAATCAACTATGAGAACCGTGGTGGTTACAATCCTAATGATATTTTCAATCAGGACCCTGATATCCGTAAAGTACTTATGCAGTTGATTAACGGAACCTATGCACCTAATGACCCTGATTTGTTCCGAGTATTGTATAATTCATTACTTAATACAATGAGTAGTTCAAAGGCAGATACCTACTTTATATTAAAAGATTTCAAATCCTATGCGGATGCACAGAAGCGTGTGGAAGCAGCTTACCGTGATGAGAAAGGCTGGGCAAAGAAAGCAATTCTTAATACAGCAAGTTCAGGCAAGTTTACTTCCGACAGAACCATCCAGCAGTATGTGGATGATATCTGGAAACTGGATAAAGTGGTATTATAATTAAGATGGTTTAATGTATTTATAAAGTGCACATTAAATATGTATAAAGTCTCAAAACCGCCATTGTATATGTGGCGGTTTTGTTGTATTCTACAACTAACAAAGAACTTATGGAGGCGCAATATGCAAAAGAAAAAAAGTAATGATGGAATGGAACATTTCTCATCTAATGATGAAGCAAAGAAAGCTGGCAAGATAGTAGGAATTATTGTTGCTGTTATAGCGGCACTGATACTGGTCGGTAACAGTACTTATCAGATTAAGGAACAGGAGCAGGCAGTGCTTGTAACATTTGGTAATGCTGCACCTGTAACAACTCCGGGTCTGCACTTTAAAGTTCCGTTTATTCAGCAGGTTAAAAAAGTTAACACAACTATTCAGGGATTTGCAATCGGATATAATCCTGATACTGACGAATATACGCAGGATGAATCCCTGATGATTACATCCGATTATAATTTTGTTAATGTGGACTTTTTCGTGGAATACAGATTTTCCGATCCGGTTAAAGCTATATATGCTTCAGCAGAGCCCGTTGAGATATTGAAAAGTATAAGTCAAAGTTGCATACGTGCAGTTATTGGAAGTTATCCCGTGGATGAAGTGCTTACCACCGGTAAAAACGAGATTCAGGCAGCTATTAAAGAAATGATTATAGGTCAGCTTGATGAACAGGATTTAGGAGTTACACTGGTTAACATAACTATCCAAGATTCAGAGCCGCCCACTGCAGAAGTAATGGAAGCATTTAAAGCGGTAGAAACTGCAAAACAAGGCAAAGAAACAGCAATTAATAATGCAAATAAGTATCGTAATGAGCAGCTTCCTGAGGCTCAGGCCCAGGCGGACGGTATTGTCAAAGATGCAGAGGCCCGGAAGACAGAGCGTATTAATGAGGCAACTGCCCAGGTGGCAAGATTTAATGCAATGTATGCTGAGTATATAAAGAACCCGACAATCACAAAGCAAAGAATGTTTTTTGAAACTATGGAAGAGGTACTGCCTGAACTTAAGGTAATCATTGAAAGTCCCACCGGAGATGTGCAGACATTTTATCCTATAGAATCCTTTGCTGATATTACCAACATTACTGCACAACAGTCAGATAACCAGCAATAGGAAGGAGGAAAATAATGAAAACAGTGAAAAAAATAGGTTTGATAATAGTAGCATTTTTAATTTTCATATTGGTAGAGTCTTCCTTTGTTGTGACATATGAAGATGAATATAGTCTGGTGCGACAATTCGGAAAAATCGACCATGTGGTGTCCGAATCGGGAATCAGTTTTAAAATTCCTTTTATACAGTCTGTGGCAAAACTGCCCAAGCAGACATTATTATATGATATGGCGTCATCCGATGTTATCACCGGTGATAAAAAGACTATGATTACCGACAGCTATGTGCTTTGGGAGATATCAGACCCGTTAAAATTTGCACAGACATTGAATTCATCAATCAGCAATGCAGAAGCCAGACTTGATACCATTATATACAACTCAACTAAAAACGTAATAAGTAGTATGACGCAGGATGAAGTGATTAGCGGACGTGACGGAGAATTATCACAGGCAGTAATTGCCAATATCGGAACATCTCTTGAACAATATGGTATCGTGCTAAAGGCGTTTGAAACTAAACAACTTGATCTGCCCAGTGATAATAAAGCAGCAGTATACGAGCGAATGATTTCAGAACGTGATAATATTGCGGCAACATATAAAGCTGAAGGTAATTCTGAAGCACAGAAGATTAAGAATACTACGGATAAAGAAGTTACGGTAATGTTATCAGATGCAGAAAAAGAGGCAGAGATTCTGATAGCGGAAGGTGAAGCAGAATATATGAGAATTTTATCCGAAGCATATGCGGACGAATCAAGACAGGAGTTTTATTCTTTTGTAAGAAGTCTTGATGCATTAAAATTGTCAATGACAGGAAAGGATAAGACGGTATTCTTGTCACCGGAGTCACCGATTGCACAGATTTTCTATTAAAAGCAATTTAAGCAGAGGGAGGATAAAATGAGTATCAAAATCACAAATTTCTTAAGCACAAACAAAAATCACAGAATTATTTCTGAGAAAGGTAATTACACTGTATTTGAGCATGTAGCGGACTTAAGCGTAACGCCTGCCAGTGCACAGGAAAAATTCTTTATGTCGCAGATGAACTGTACGCTCAAACAGGTTCTTATAAAAATGAGTGAAGATGCCGTAAGGTTAAAACCCGGCATGATGCAGATGATGCTTGGAAATGTCACACAGGAAACCGATATTAAAGGTGCCGGAGATTTCTTGGGAAAAGCTCTTAAAGCAAAGGTGACAGGTGACAATGCTATTAAACCATTGTACAAAGGCTCAGGTTATATTATTACAGAAGCTACTTTTGGTTTCCCTATTATTGTTGATACAAATGAATGGGGTGGAGCAATCGTATGTGATGACGGAATGTTCATTTGCTGCGATGATGAGTTAAAAGACAAGGTCGTTATGAGAAGCAACTTAGGTTCTGCCATTGCCGGCGGAGAAGGTTTATTTAACCTTTGCCTTGAAGGTTCCGGATATGCAGTTCTTAACAGTGCAGCACCTCTCGAAGAGTTATATGAAATCACACTTGATAACGATGTTATTAAGATTGACGGTAATAATGCTGTCTGCTGGTCACGTTCTCTTGATTTTACGGTTGAACGTTCCGGCAAATCACTTATTGGTTCGGCGGCATCAGGAGAAGGTCTGGTTAATGTATATAGGGGAACCGGAAAACTTCTTGTGGCACCGCTTAATACAGGCGGAATAACGTCAAGTGGAACAAATCATACGCTTGACTCTATTACAAAAGCTTTATCCAGATAGAGTTAAAGGCAGTTACATATTTTAGATACAAAAAAGGCAATGTAGGAATTGAAAAGTCTTAGACCGGATATTCCTAATTGCCTTTTAATATTATATTTAATTTGATTTCGTTTTGGTCTTGCATCCGCAGCCAAAGGGGAGGATTTTCAATTGTTTTACGTCGCCGTATACCTTTATCAGTTCGTTGGTATAGGCTTCAAGGGGTGACATTTCACCATCCAGCAGTTTCAATATGGCATCTGCGGTGGATATAATAATCAAATCCCTATCGTAATATTCGAAAGGTTCTACGTTGATTTTGCCGTCTGAGATTTCAAGATAGAAGGCACCGTGGGCTTCACCTTCTATATTGAATTGGAAAGCGATATGACCTACGGTTTTGCTTATTTGTGCTGATTTGGTTGCGTCCTTTACTTTCAATACTAATTCTTCGTATGTCATAAAACCACTTCCTTTCTCTCTTGTAAATAATATTGCCTTGCATATGTGGTTTATTGTCTTGTATTGTCTGACAATATTTATTTGACACAGTTATTATAACACACAAATCGGTGTTTGTGCTACATATTTTGAAAAAATTTTTACAGAAAAGCATTACAGTTGTCTTGACACAAGATGTAGGGAAAAGTATCTTAGTTATATACATTATATATAAAAGAAAAAGAAGGTATGATATGAAGTTTTTTTAGAATAAATCATGGATTATATTGTTAGTAGTCATAAGTGCAATAGTTATAGGTGTTGGTTTGGGCACGGAGTATTATAAAAGCAAAGAGCATATTGAAGAAAATAATACCGACTCTTATGAAACGGAAAGTTTGGAAGAACAACTGAACTGTGGTTACCTGCCGTAATATAGTGACTGTGATTTTGATGAAGATGATAAGGCCGATAGTGTATATTGGGAAGTCACAAAATTATGATTTCACGGTAGAGCGTCTGGAGCCCGGGCGTATTGAAAGTATGAGCGTATTGATGCGTCCATGTCTGCACCGGAATTAATAAGGGAAATGCACAAATCATTGTTTTTCTGAGAAGAAATCCCGGTTGCGTAATTACGCATTATTCGTTATAATGGGGAATGAACGTGATTTAGCGTAATAAATAGAAACTCTTCGTAAAATAAGGAGGATTAATTATGATAGAATTAACAAAGCAGGGGGCGTATCTGGTTAACGGCTGTGAAGTTGTTGAAGAAACTGCGGATGCGGCGGCCATTATCAAAAATATGACAGGTAAAGAGGTAAACAAGGATGATGCTAAAAAGGGTACCATGGCTTATGGAATCTTAAAGGCTCATAATACCTCTGATAATATGGACAAGCTTAAAATCCGTTTTGACAAGCTTACTTCCCATGATATTACTTTTGTAGGAATTATTCAGACTGCAAGAGCATCGGGACTTGAAAAATTCCCTATGCCTTATGTGCTTACCAACTGCCACAACTCTCTTTGTGCGGTAGGCGGCACCATTAATGAAGATGACCACATGTTTGGTCTTACCTGTGCTAAGAAATACGGTGGCGTTTATGTACCTCCTCATCAGGCAGTTATT
The DNA here is from genome assembly GCA_964528145.1 of uncultured Lachnospiraceae bacterium. Taxonomy (GTDB): domain Bacteria; phylum Bacillota; class Clostridia; order Lachnospirales; family Lachnospiraceae; genus Acetatifactor. Next base: position 5,269 of record CAZGSF010000116.1, read on the forward strand.
CACCAGTTCGCCCGTGAAATGATGGCAGGCGGCGGCAAGATGATTCTGGGTTCCGATTCACATACACGTTACGGTGCCCTTGGTACCATGGCAATGGGTGAAGGCGGTCCTGAGCTTGTTAAGCAGCTTCTTAACCAGACCTATGACATTAATATGCCAGGTGTGGTTGCAGTATATCTTACAGGAGAACCTATGAAGGGTGTAGGTCCTCAGGACGTGGCGCTTGCTATTATCGGTGCAGTATTCGGAAACGGATATGTTAAGAATAAAGTGATGGAATTCGTAGGTCCCGGTGTGGCTAATTTAAGTGCTGATTTCCGTATCGGTATTGATGTAATGACTACAGAAACCACATGTCTTTCCTCTATCTGGCAGACCGATGATAAGATTAAAGAATTTTATGAGATTCATAATAGAGCGGAAGAGTATGCAGAGCTTAATCCTGCAGACGTGACTTACTATGACGGAATGATTAAGATTGATTTAAGCACAATCAAACCTATGATTGCAATGCCTTTCCATCCCAGTAACACATATACCATCGAGGAACTTAATGCAAATCTTGATGATATTTTAAATGATGTGGAAAAGCGTGCGGCAGTGAGCCTTGACGGTGCTGTTGAATACTCTCTGAAGGATAAAGTAAGAAACGGTAAATTCTATGTAGACCAGGGAATTATCGCAGGCTGTGCCGGCGGCGGATTTGAAAATATCTGTGCGGCAGCAGATATTTTAAA
>CAZGSF010000117.1:0-5983 GCA_964528145.1 uncultured Lachnospiraceae bacterium
GAAAAAAGTAAGATTTTTCACGTAGGTTCTCTTTCCCTGACTGATGAGCCCGCAAAGAGCGCAACACTTTTCGCACTTAAGAAGGCAAAAGAACTGGGCTGCACCATCTCCTATGACCCCAATTACCGCGCTGCCCTTTGGAATAGCAAAGATGCTGCTATCGCCGGAATGCGTGAGGTTCTTCCTTTTGTGGATGTAATGAAAATGTCTGATGAGGAGACCGAACTTTTGACCGGAATTAAAGAACCAGCCGAAGCAGCAGCTTACCTTGTGGAACGTGGTATTCCTTTGGTGGCAGTTACTCTGGGCGCGGACGGAGCTTATGTGTGTGCAAAACAGAATGGTAAAATTTCGGGACAGGTCGTGAATGGTTTCAAGAGTCAGGTTGTTGATACCACAGGCGCAGGCGACTCCTTCTGGGGCGGATTTTTATATGGTCTTGTTAAGAGTGGCAAGAAACCTGCTGATATAACCCTTGACGAAGCAGTTGGTTTTGCTCGCTTTGCTAACGCACTAGCCAGCCTTTGCGTAGAGAAACACGGTGGAATTCCTGCAATGCCGGAGCTTGAAGCGATTGAAGAAAGAATAAAAAAATAATTCGAGTTGCCGTTTCAAAAAAGCACCCGTTCACTTTTGATTAAGTGGACGGGTGTACTTACTCCGCATATTAATCTTCAAACATTGGTGTAGACAAATATCTGTCCCCCGTATCAGGTAATAATACTACGATTGTTTTACCTTCATTTTCAGGTTTTTTGGCAAGCTCAATTGCCGCCCATGCCGCTGCACCGGAAGAAATTCCTACTAAAAATCCTTCCTTCTGGCCGATTAATTTACCGGTTGCAAAGGCATCCTCGTTTGTGACAGTCATAATTTCATCGTATATATCTTTGTTTAGTACCTTTGGTACAAATCCGGCTCCGATACCCTGAATCTTGTGGGCTCCGGCTTCTCCTTTTGATAAGAAAGGTGAAGATGCCGGCTCTACTGCCACGATTCTTACGTCGGGCTTCTTTTGCTTCAAATACTCGCCCACACCGGTAATGGTTCCGCCCGTACCGATGCCTGCCACAAAGATATCAACCTCACCGTCTGTATCCTCGTAAATCTCAGGACCTGTGGTGGTTCTATGTGCTTCTGCGTTTGCCGGATTATCAAACTGTCCGGGAATAAAACTGTTTGGAAGCTCTTTAGCCAGTTCTCCCGCTTTTTCAATGGCACCCTTCATACCCTTTGTTCCATCGGTAAGCACAAGTTCTGCGCCAAAGGCCTTCATAAGCTGACGACGCTCCACAGACATTGTATCAGGCATGACGATGATAGCTTTATACCCTCTTGCCGCCGCAACAGAGGCAAGACCGATTCCCGTATTACCGGAAGTCGGCTCTATAATAACTGAATCAGGTTTTAGTATTCCTTTTTTCTCCGCGTCATCAATCATTGCTTTCGCTACGCGGTCCTTGGATGAACCTGCCGGATTAAAGCTTTCAAGTTTTGCAACCACCTTTGCCTTTAATCCAAATTCTTTTTCAATATTGGTAAGCTCCAAAAGCGGTGTTCTTCCGATTAACTGATCTGCTGATGTATAAATTTTTGACATAAGTTTTCTTCTCCTTATACTGAAATAAACGCCATATTAGAAATCGTCCACATATTTCTTTAGTAGATTATTCCAATATAGCGTCCATTTTATTATATGTCAATGACCGTATATTTAATAATTTCTTTTTTAAATAGTAACTCCCTGTTTTTTATATAAATTAGTGTTTAAAATCATAGTCACTATTATGATTATACTCATTCCTACGATCATTCCCACTGTAGGAATACCTTCAAAAGCATTTATTACCGCTGCAATATACTTTCCTGATGCAGATTCCGGATTTTCCGTTGCGGCATGTATTATTTTGGGAAGTCCTATACATCCAAACATCCACAACGCCCAAAGAACCCAGAAAAAATTATTGGAGAAAATCATCAGAAGCACCCCTAAAAGCATAATTAACGCAGGCACTCCGAAAACAATGCTAAACAACACTGCCGGATTCATAAGCCATGTACTGATTCCCAGTTCACACACCGCATGAGGATAAAGCGAACTGTACAATACCGTCTCTATCAGCCCTATTACTATTGCAATCACTGTAATAATTACAGTTTCAAGCATCAGTAATATATACTCGGCAAAAATGAAATGCTTTCTCGTCTTACCCATTGAAACTGCCATATTAAAATCCATCCGGGCACCATAAATTCCTCCAAAAATAAGACCGATTCCTCCTATAAAGAGTGCAAGCATTGTACCAAGCTCACCGTAGTCCTCTCCGGTACCGTCAATTGCCATAATAAGAAGCACCATGCCTATTCCTATAACAGCACCGATAATCGGCAAAATTGTAAAAAATTTAAAATATCCTTTATTCACACATATATGTTCCTTAAGCGTGCGTATATATTCCTTCATACCTGTTCCTCCTGTTACATCTGCAAATCACTTTTGCGGATTACTTTATATGAAATCCACCCGATTACCGCGTCCACAATCAGGCCAAGAATAAGAATCAACGGCCCCCTAAGCAGTGACTCCACCGTGCTCCCGGGAGTAATCCAGTCAAATGCACCTGCCAAAATGAAAACCGCCACAGCCCCTATTATCAGTAATATAAGTATTACATATGCAATCATTCCCTTTGTATTGCCATATTTCAAGGTTATTACTCCCACAAGATTGCCAAGACCTATCATAATAAATAAAAATCCTATGACGCTTAACACAAAAGGCATCCATAATTTTTCAAACATCTCATAAGAGATAAAGTAATGGCAAACGTATATAAATACCGCCAATAAAACATTAAGCACATGCTCCGATATAAGCAAACCCCAAAAACTGCTTCTGCGGGTACTTCCCAATGATATGGTCATTGGAAGATAGGCCCTGATTGCATTCATGGCACTGATAAAATTCGTCATTACAAGAAACATCAATAAATAAGTAGGCACAATCTTTGAAACAGATTCTTTATCTCCGCCTTCCAGCATTACCAAAAAAACTGCCATAACTGCTACCATTACAACTGTTTTTAACGCATTCATTAACATTGTTTCACAATAGAAGCGTACATTTTTTCCTAAATCACTCATAAGCCTTAAGCCTCCTTGCCACACATCGCAACAAACAACTGCTGTAAACTCATGGGCTGAACTGACAACTCTTCGCTTGCGTGTATACTTTCGCCCTGCTTTAACAAAACTGTGATTCCCTTACTGCGCCCCAATTTTTCAGGATGATAAGTTTTCAGTCCCTCCACAGCTTTATCAACCACTTCTGCCATACCACTTATGTGACGTGCTCTGTCAAGCAGATCCATAGTGTTCTCTTTCAAAACAATATTACCTTTATCAATAATAATTACTTCCTCAAAAACATCCGCTGCTTCTTCGATGATATGTGTTGAAATAACAAAGGTTCTTCCGCTCTCTGCAAGCTCTTCCAGTAAAATACTGTAGAAATTCTCTCTTGCCACAACATCAAGCCCCGCCACCGGCTCATCAAGAAATGTAAATTCCGCTTTACTTGCAAGTGCCACGATAATAGTTACCATTGACATCATACCTTTAGAAAGCTTGTTGATTCGCTTATTTACATCAAGTTCAAATTCCTGCACCAGCTTCTCTGCCATCTCTTTATCCCAGTTAGGCATATAAATGGATGCTGCACGTAAATATTCCTTTACCTTCATTGTATTGGCGCCATTGGGACTCATAGGATTAAGCTCCCTTGAAAAACAAATATTTCTAAGGCACTCGGTGTTCTCCCACACAGGTGCACCGTCCAGCGTTACAGTTCCGCTTGTAATGGGATTCTGACCGGACATCATAGATAAAAGTGTGGTTTTTCCTGCTCCGTTTCTTCCTATAAGGCCATACACCTTTCCTTTTTCCAGCTCCAGATTAATTCCGTGGAGCACCTCATTTTTTCCGTATGCTTTTACTACGTTTTCACAAACTAATTTATTACTCATAATCATACCCTCCCTATTTTTCGTTCTGTATCATTGCTATAAGTTCTTCCTTGGTTATTCCAAGGCTGTCTGCTTCTGCAATTAATGTCTTAATATAGTTATCATAAAACTGCTCTTTTCTCTGATTCATAATCTTCTCCTTTGCTCCTGTGGATACAAACATTCCTATACCCCTTTTCTTATAAAGGACACCGGACTCTACAAGAATGTTAATTCCTTTGGCAGCGGTGGCCGGGTTAATGGTATAGAGGCGCGCCAGTTCGTTGGTACTTGGTACACGCTCTTCTTCCAAAATAATGTTCCGAAGTATGTCGTTCTCTATCATTTCACTAATCTGCAGATAAATTGACTTCTCCTGAGTTAAAATCTCGTTCATACTCTACTCCTTTCTTTGTAGTCTTTTTATAATTGTATAATATGTTGTATTGGTTTGGTGGTTCATTACTTATGTAACTAACCATAGCACCTGTTAGATTAATTGTCAATACGTTGTTCAAGAAATTTTTTTTTAAATATTTGTTTGTTTTACGGCTTGACTTCTGAATGGTATTACGTTAATATAAATCTACTTATTTGGAAACATTCTTTTTCCAAACACATTCAAAATTCTATTGATTTCCGGCTGTATCAGCCCAATTTCAGTATTGCAGTAACAGTGTGAAAATTTTATAATGGAGGTAGTACATGGTTATTGAACAGAAAAAAGTTAACAGAGAGCACAAGGACCGCTTGTTTAAACTGATTTTCAAAGAAAAGAAGGATTTGATGCAGCTATACAATGCGATTAATGACACAGACTACGATAATCCTGAGGATTTGGAAGTGAATACTCTGGATGACGTGGTGTACATGGGAATGAAGAATGACATATCTTTTCTTGTGAAAGATGTGCTGAATTTATACGAGCACCAGAGTACCTTCAGTCCCAACCTGCCCCTTAGGGGATTATTTTACTTTGCGGACCTGTACCGCAAGCTGTTGGTACATGAGCGTGATATTTACAGCAGTAAGCGGATTATGCTGCCTTTTCCGCAGTTTCTAGTGTTCTACAACGGAACCAGGGATGAACCTGAACGCAGGATGCTTTACCTGCATGAGTCCTTTCCGGAGGGAATGTCACAAAACGAAGCCGCCCTTGACTGCCGTGCAGTGATACTTAATATTAATATCGGGCATAATAAGAAAATCATGGAAAAGTGCCGTAAGCTTGAGGAATATGCCATTTTCATCGGCAAAATCCGGTCATACAGGAAGAGGCATTATTCTATAGAAAAAGCAATAGATCTGACAGTGGATGACTGTATCAAAGAAGGAATTCTTGCAGAAATTTTGCGTACAAATCGTGAGGAGGTATGTTCTATGCTATTAACAGAATATGATGAGCAGGCCCACATTGAGAATGAAAGAGAGATTGCGAAGGAAGAGGGACGAGAAAGAGTTTGCACACTAATTCAGAAAATGATTGAAGCCGGAAAAGAAGATCAACTGATTAAACTTTCGGATTCTAACTTTATGCTGAAAATGTTTGATTACTTTAAAATATAATTCTACTCAATTGGAACCGGTGATGAATGTATCAAAGAAGGAATTCTTGCAGAAATTTTGCGTACAAATCGTGAGGAGGTATGTTCTATGCTATTAACAGAATATGATGAGCAGGCCCACATTGAGAATGAAAGAGAGATTGCGAAGGAAGAGGGAGCAGAGCGGGTTAACAAATTAATCAGTCTTTTGATGAGCAATAACCGATTAGATGAATTGTTACAATCAACCACTGATAAAACCCTCCAACAGCAATTATTTGATGAGTTTGGAATATAACAACAGTTAAGGCGCATTTTTCCTGCGCCTTATTTCTGTTAATATTATTACACTTTGCAAATTAAATTTTTAGGAAATTTTTTGGTTGAGTGAAAAGTTAAATTCCGCATGCAAAAGTAAATTCCATACTGAAGACT
>CAZGSF010000118.1:0-5973 GCA_964528145.1 uncultured Lachnospiraceae bacterium
AAATTCCCTGCTTTTCTTCAAATTCAAAATATGCTTCAATCTGTGCGGTCTGTATGGTTTTTACAAAGGTGGTACGCTCACCATTAAAGAACCGTTTGAAATGGTCTGTCTGTATACGGAGTTGTTCAACATAACTGTCTTTAATCTTTCCCTTTTTGGCTTGCTTGCGTTTCAGTTCCAGAAATTCATCAGCCACATCAACCAAACGAATACCCTCATTTTTGTAAATGACCTTTTTCTCTTTGGCTTCTGCCTTTTGTACTTCGATTTGATGAAGCCACTTTCTTGCTTCTGCCAATGTCTTAAAGGTCTTTCTTCGTTTGTCCTGCTTTTTCACAAATTTCTTTAATTCTTCGTCATAGATTTCCACCCTGCCAAAATCGGCAGTAGCCTCATAGGAAAACTTCTTTCCGTCTTTCAGTTTTCGCCTTATGCCCTTTTCAACTGGTTCATAAGTGATTACTTCTTTCTTCTTTGGTGCTTCGCTTTCATCAAAATTAAATACTAATTCTTCCATAGCGTTCTCCTTTACTTCGTGAATTTCAGCCTATGGTAATATTTTTGGTAATATTTTATCATATATTACCACATAACAAAAGCGGTTTTCCTTAGTGTTTATGCGGTGTTCAAGGCTTTTCGTTCTTTCTTTACACCTTAAACCGATACCCCACGCCCCATATAGTCTCAATATATTGGGGATTAGCGGTATCAAACTCAACCTTTTCACGGATTTTCTTGATGTGCACGGTTACGGTTGCAATGTCACCGATGGAATCCATGTCCCAAATCTCGCGGAATAATTCATCCTTTGTAAATACTCTGTTGGGATTCTCTGCAAGGAATGTGAGCAAATCAAATTCCTTGGTAGTAAAGCTCTTTTCCTCTCCGTTAATGTATACACGGCGGGCGGTTTTATCTATTTTAATTCCGCGGATTTCTACAACATCATTTTTTCTTTCACCGGAGCCAACAAGACGATTGTATCTGGCAAGATGTGCCTTAACTCTTGCGACTAATTCGCTGGGGCTGAAAGGCTTGGTCATGTAATCGTCTGCGCCAAGGCCCAGACCACGAATTTTATCGATGTCATCCTTTTTGGCAGAAACCATAAGAATCGGAACATTTTTCTCTTCCCTTATTTTCTTACATACTTCAAAACCGTCCATGCCGGGCAACATCAAATCCAGAATAATCAAATCATAATCCCCGGTCATTGCGCGTTTAAGTCCGGCATCTCCCGCATTTTCAATATCGACTTGAAAGTCACTTAATTCAAGATAATCCTTTTCCAAATCAGCAATTGCAACTTCATCTTCAATAATTAAAATTTTGCTCATAAATTCCTCCTAATTTTCCTGCTCAGTCTCCTGATATTTTCTAAGAACAAAATGCATACATGTTCCTTCGCCTTCTTTACTGGTGGCCCAGATATATCCTCCATGGTCCTCTATGATTTTCTTAACTATGGAAAGCCCTATGCCGCTTCCTCCCTGGGAAGAATTGCGGGAGGCATCCGTTCTGTAAAACCGTTCAAAAATCTGAGGTAAATCCTTGGGCGATATGCCTTTTCCGTTATCCTCTATCTCAACCCTGATAGAATCCACTTCATCCAAAATCCTGATGTCTATCTCGCCCTGGGCCTTATCCATATACTTAACACTGTTACTTATAATATTGTTGATTACGCGGCGCATCTGCTCAGGGTCGGCAATAATCTTGGTATCGGGACTTACTATATTGGAATAATTAAGCCTTATATGCCTTGAATCCAAATCAAGTCCCACTTCTTCCACACAATCCCCAAAGTACTCCGACACATTGATCCGGTGGAAATGATAGGGAATTCTGTTACTGTCGATTTTGGAATAAATGGTCAACTCATTAATCAGCCTGTCCATATCATTTGCTTTATTGTAAACCGTCTTAATGTACTTATCCATTTTCTCCGGGGTGTCTGCCACTCCGTCCATGATACCTTCCACGTAACCCTTAATAGCTGTTATGGGCGTTTTTAAATCATGGGAAATATTGCTGATTAATTCTCTGTTCTGTTTCTCCTGCTGCACCTTTTCTTCCGCAGATTCCTTAAGTCGCAGTCGCATATCCTCGTAATTGCGGTACAATTCACCAATTTCACCCTTGCTCTCCGTCTGCAACCTGTAATCGAAATTGCCACCTTTAATTCTTTTCATGGCAATGTTAAGCTGATTAATCGGCTCAAAAACACCCTTGTGTATCCACTTGGTAAGCATAATACTTGTAAAAATAAGTATCAGCGTTATAGCCAGAAACATATCCATCAAAAGCTTCTTGGAAACCACGGTATTTATTCTTGTTATAATAAAAATGCTTCCCTTGTCTCCATCGGAAAAAGTGAAATCTATCTGCCAAACATATTTTTTTAAGTCATTAAAATAAATACCTGCTTTTTTCTCCGGATTCATTACACCATACGGAGGAAGTCTGTCATAAATCTGTTCTGCCGCTTCCTTATTACCCGTATAATATATGGAATCTTCTTTCCTTACCAACAAATAAGAAGCCTTAAGGGATATTTCACTGTCAATTTCCTCAAGATAATCAACGTTTTCCAGCATGACCGGATTATCAACCGACTGCTCCAGCAATTCGGTGTATGTGGATTCCGTGGTTTTTCCGAGAGACTCCAACGGTTCCGATACAACCGTGTAATCGCTCTCTATTCCGTAATTCACTTCTCTGTTACTCATGACGCTGCCTATTCCCAGAAAAGCAATAAGCGTTAACGCAAGCGGTAGAAATACAATTGTCAAAAAAGTTATATAAAGTCTCGTTTTAAACTTCATATTCTGACCCTCGCAAAATAATCTGCTTTTATACAGTAAATATTATATCATGTTTATTTTCAAAAGAAATAAAAAGAACGGAACATTCTTATAAAAAAAGAATAAACACAAAACTTAAATACTTTTTAAATTTTTTTGCATTTTTAAATTTTTTTATAAAAAACTGTTGACATCATGGATGAATGATGTATAATGAAAATGTAATCAATAACAGTAACGATTACTATTATTTGCAGAAAGGAGCGATAAATGGCACTAAAATACAGCAGACAAAGAGAATTAATTAAAGATTTTCTAATGACAAGGAAAGATCATCCTACTGCCGATGTGGTGTATTCAAACATTAGGCAGGAATGTCCTAATATCAGTCTTGGTACTGTTTACCGCAATCTGACGCTTCTTGCAGATTTGGGAGAGATACAGCGCTTACGTGTTGGCGACGGCATCGACCACTTTGATGCAGACATCTCTTCACATTACCATTTCATTTGTAATGAGTGCGGAGCTGTTATAGACCTCGAAATGGACAATATTGATAACATTCTTAATATTGCCGGCAAGAATTTTGACGGCCTTATCCAAGGACATTTCACTTACTTTTATGGTAAATGTCCAAAATGCAAAGAGTTATCTTCGGATGACGAATCATAAAACTGAAACTAATAAATTTAAATAAATTTTAAAAAGAAAAGGAGATTATAAGTATGAAATATGTATGTAGCGTATGTGGATATGTTCACGAAGGAGATGCAGCACCTGAGAAATGCCCTATTTGCGGAGTACCCGCTGAGAAATTTACAGTACAGGCAGGCGAGAAGACCTGGGCTGCTGAGCACGTTGTAGGCGTTGCACAGGGCGCACCCGAAGATATCATCATGGACCTTAGAGCAAACTTTGAAGGTGAATGTTCAGAAGTTGGTATGTATCTTGCAATGGCAAGAGTAGCTCACAGAGAAGGCTATCCAGAGATCGGTCTCTACTGGGAAAAAGCAGCTTGGGAAGAAGCTGAACACGCAGCAAAATTTGCTGAACTTCTCGGCGCAGTTGTAACTGATTCCACCAAGAAAAACCTTGAGTTAAGAGTAGACGCTGAAAACGGCGCAACCGCAGGTAAATTCGACCTTGCAAAACGTGCAAAAGAATTAAACCTTGACGCTATCCATGACACCGTGCATGAAATGGCAAGGGATGAGGCGAGACACGGCAAAGCATTTGAAGGACTTTTAAAGAGATACTTTGCGTAAGATACAAGCCATGCAATAACGTAATGATAATGCCCCTCCAAGTTTACTTGGTAAGGGGCATTTATTATTGCGTTATTATAGGGCGACAGCCCGACAACGAGAAAACACGAAGTGTTTTCGAGTCTGGCATGGCTTGTAGAAAAATCTGTTCCCTTTCTTTTTACCCTACAGATACCAGAAAAGTTGACATATTTCTGTTTAATACACTCAAAAAAACTCTTTTCTAGTTTGCAGTAAAAACAACGCGGTTAGAAGTCCAATAATTGGAGATATATTCTACTTCGATAACCTCCGCTCCGATAGGAACTTCAAACGTTACCGTACCTTTTGTTTTTCTGCCCGCAGAAAGAGTTGCACTCAAATCATCATCACGAATGAATGTGCCTTTGCAGTTAAGACCGTCTGCATAGCAATCGAAATCATAAGAACTAATGTATTCATCAGAAGTACCTACATTTTCAAATTCAAACTCACAGCTAATAAAATGATAGCCGTCCGCAGGAACAATAAACATATTGTCACTTTTATATTCTTCACAAGACAAATAAGAGATTTTCAGTTTACTGGATTCAACTACATCTCCTACAGCGTATGCCCCCTCTGTAGATTTAGTGTTCAATTCCTGCACATAACCGGAATCCTTGTCTCCCTCGAAAATAAATTTGATTTTCTCTTCTGTAAAGAAGTTTGTTTCATACTCAACTTCGATAACTTCTGCGTCTGTAGGAACTTCAAAATAGATATAACCGGTGGTTGCGCGTCCCGCAGACAAAGTTGCGGACAACTCTTCTTCGCCACCATAATACATTTCTGTAGCATATCCATCTGCAAAACACTCAAAACTATATAAAGAAACAGATGTGTCGCTACTGTCAGAAATATTTTCAAATGCAAACTGCAGATAAATGTATTTTTTGCCGTCCTCAGGCTGCATAAACTCGTTTTCTTCCGCATAATCGCCACTTGACATAAATACAATTTTTGTATTTCCGTCCTCAAGGATATCACCAACATAGTATTCTGTTTTTGCGGGTTCGTCTGCTTTATCAGTTTTGTTCTCTGTATTGCTGTTGTTGTTTTCGGAAGAAACATTTTCTTCTACCTTGGTATTATTGTTTGTTGTTCCCTCATTATCGGTATCACTTCCGGAGTTACCAATTGCTATAAACAGAACAACGATGATTACCCAAAACCACCATTTCTTAAAAATAGGTTTTTTGTTCTTTGCACCACAATGCGGGCATGCTTTTGCGTTCTTGGCAATTTCTTGACCACACGCTTTACATTTAGTCATTTTTTTATTCATTGCGTTTTCCCTCTCTTTATGTATTTTGTATTAAGTTGTTCTTTTGTCTTCTCCCTTCTTCCGTTTTTATCTATTATATTCGTTTTAGCGAAGATATTCAAGTATAAGAATATGTCTTACGTTTATTACATACAATATCTTATGGAGAAGTAAGACATGATTGACTTTTCACCCTTTTGGAAAACACTTGAAGCATCAAATGAAAATTGGTATACATTAACCAATAAGCACAATCTCTCACATAGCACTTTGCATCGTTTAAAACATAATAAAGATGTATCTACAAAAACGCTTAACGACCTCTGCAGAATCCTAAACTGTAATATGCAGGATATTATTACCTATATACCTTCTGAAGCAGATCAAAAACTATAATAAGTATACAAAGGAAACTACTACATCTTCGCATATATAAATTTAAATTGACACACATACCCCCATGTAATATAATAATTTTATGACATTTCAGATAATTCGTTACAAATGTCTGCTAATTAATCAGTAATCGTTTAATAGCGGTGCTAATTAAAATAAAAGGGTTACAAAGGAGACTAACTATTAGAAGTCAATAGATTTTTGAAAAAAGTTTTATTTAAAA
>CAZGSF010000119.1:0-5958 GCA_964528145.1 uncultured Lachnospiraceae bacterium
TATCATATACTGACATATGAGGATATAAAGCGTAGTTCTGGAATACCATCGCGATATCTCTGTCCTTAGGCTCTACATCATTAACTAATCTGTCACCGATCCAAAGTTCACCTGAAGAAATATCTTCCAAACCAGCGATCATACGAAGTGTAGTAGATTTACCACATCCTGAAGGTCCTACGAAGATAATGAACTCCTTGTCTTCAATGTCAAGGTTGAAGTCTTTAACAGCTTCGAATCCGTTAGGATATACCTTGGTAATGTTTTTTAATTTTAAACTTGCCATTACTTTTTCCTCCTAAAAATTATTTATAATTGAATGACATATTTTAAACTTATTCCTAAACTAGTATACATTATAGCAATCCATTTTTTCTATACCACATTTTCACAAAGATTTTTTAAAGGTTTGTATGAATTGCTTATATTATTTAATTTTTTTATCGCGCATAGACAATATGTACAAATTTCCACATAAAAAGTAGTCATTTTGTACATGCCGCTACTGGGGTGTAATATTTCTGTTTTTCAAAATATCTTCATTGTAAAACGCAAGCTGGTTTTTTCCCCGTTGTTTTGCCGTGTACAATGCCTTATCAGCAACTTTATATAAGCTTTCAAAATCCTTCGCATCACGAGGAAATACTGCCGCACCTATACTTGCGGTTACAGAATATTTGGTATACTCACCCGTTTTAAAGTCTTTGAAAAAATATTCAAGTTTACGTGCTTCCTTTAAGATAGTTTCATCATTCTTCATGTTCTTTAACAATATCATGAATTCATCTCCGCCGATTCTTCCAAGTACATCCGACGCGCGGAAACACCCTCTTATATTAGTTCCTAATGACCTTAACACTTCATCACCAAAGGCATGACCCATGGTATCATTAATCTTTTTAAAATTATCAACGTCCAACACAAAAAGAACTGCCATCTCTTCAGGATGTTCCTTAACGTATTCTTTAATCCTTGCCTCTGTGGACACCTTATTATACATTCCTGTAAGAGAATCTATATCAGCCTTATTTGTCAAATTCCTATTTGTTTCTTTTTCACGGAATTTAATCATAACAATACTTACTATGGCAACTGCAGCAAATATCGCCATGCAAAAGACAATCCACATAAGCATATCCCTATCATCTTTCCATTCTCTTTTCACAGTAGCATCAACATAGCTGTTATTTATGCCTACAACTATTTTCCAACCATTAATTCCGGTAGGTGCGAAGAATAATACTTTGTCAGATTCTTTTTCCGATTCAATTTTGGTGATACCGGATTTATTCTTATCGTATCGGAGTTTTGCTTCTATTATCTCCTTGGTATTGGTACCATTTTCAATAATACCGTTCCAAAGATTCTCTTTACTGAAAATACTATATTCTTTACCTGCACTGCATATGGCTTTTCCGTTTTCATCAACAACAGCAAAGAATCCCGAACCGCTGAAATTATCACAATCCACCAGTTTAGCAAACTCGTCCACATCATAATAAGCCAAAAAATAGCCCTTTACACCGGTTCCTCTTGTTAACGGACATACCACTACAATACATTTCCTGCCTTCTACTCCGTCATCTTCACAATACATATACTTATCGGTTATACCCGATGCTTCCATAAGATATTCGTTACCTGAAAGATTCACGGTCTCACCTGTATTCATTATACCCCTGCCGGACAAATTACAGATAATGGCCATATAAGCATCTGTATTATCAACATATGATTTCGCAATATTATGAGCTATGTATGCTTCCTTAAAATCAGAATTCTCTATTAAAGAATCCATCTGTTTTGCAGACTTCATCATACTTTCCATAGTATGGGTAAAATCTTCAGCATATTCCTCTGCGGTAGCCACCAGACTCTGTTTAACGTCCTCCCGTTCATTATCTTTTGTAGTCACTGTAAAATGCAACACTAATGAGCCTACCGCTAACGGTAGGATAATGCTTAAAACCAGCCACTGTGTAATAAAAACATTAACACGTTTTGTTCTCATTAGGTCCTCTTATTCTTCTTCATCAAATGCTACGTGGAATTCTTCCTCTTCAGCTACAGCTTCCTTTTCCGGTTCAAACTTACGGAAAGTATTATCATATAATAATGCACTTAAATACGCCGGTCCCGTAAACCCAAAAATTATTACAATCGACATAACCTCTGGCATAAATGCAGCTATCAACAATGGTGCCAGTGTAAGCAGCGCTATGCCAATCGCACGAGGTGCAGCTATAACACTCATCATTATACCATTCTTAATGGTATTCTTGACCGAATTATCAAATTTTGAAAGCACCGGGAATATATACGTTGACAAAATAAACAACATCACCGCAATAACAACTATAATTATGGACAATGCCTGGGGAATTTCCATTCCGGAATAAAAAATAATATAGTAATCACCCACAAACACAAGCACAACCGCCACCATAATCAACCAAATTGCAGTTGCCTGCTTAAAATTCAACTTAAATGACTTAAAGAAATCCTTTGTAATATACCCTTCTTCGCCACGTACCATTTTAAGCATTACGTAATGCATCGCAGTAATTGATGCTCCTATTGTAAAAACAGGAATGCAGCAGATAAATGTCAATATGTTTATAATTATCAAATCTGCAACCTTATTCAAAAATCTCATTACGGGATTATCCAAATCAAATATATTACGCATTCAAACACTCTTCTTTCTGTATAAATAATTACTGTAACGCTGACAAATCGGAAAGTATACACTCCATTGGAGTATACAAAATTCCTTCTCTCTCCCGTTCGGGTCCCAAATCCTTAAACCCGAGCTTATGGTAAAATCCAACACCATAGGGTGCCGCAAACACAGTTGCACGGTAACAGTTCAATTCCTCTGTTAAAAACCGGAATACATAGTTAATCAAGGCTTTCCCCACCCCTTTATTGTGATGCTTTTCATCCACAAATAAAAGGGAAATATGACTTTCATTCCGCAGTGAAATCATACCTATAATCTGTCCGTCTGCACACGCAACAAACAGGGGATATTTCCCTTCCATGAACATCCAAAAGAGAGTATTCCCCGTCACGAAATCCTTAAAATTCTGAATTCCTTCCGGCAAGTAGTCTGCCGCTTCAAAACGCATAAACGTCTTCCACGCCAAATCCATTGCTTCCTGCCAATCTGCCTGACTTGCAGGCTTGATTTGAAAATATTCCTGCTCCTGCATTATATCCTACCATCTCAATAGCGTACATATAACGAATTATATAGAATTATTTTTGATAATACAAGTTTAATCCGACAAATTTAATTATTATTTAATTATTAGTGCGCAATTATATTTTGTATCCAGCCAAGAACATCTTGATAAACCTGTTCCTTATCCGTCTCATTCAAAATTTCATGACGGTCATGAGGATACAGTTTCATTTGAACATTGGTCATACCCATATCATTATATAAATCATATATATTTTTTACACCTTTACCATAGTCACCCACCGGGTCCATTTCACCGGAAATAATATATACAGGTAACTGCGACGGTATTTTCTTAAGATTATTTTTATCCTGTGCTCTTTTTATAAGTTCAAACAATGTAGCAAAGCCATTAACGGTAAAAACAAAACCGCATCCGGAGTCAACAAGGTATGCATCCACGATTGCCTCATCCTTTGTAAGCCAGTCTTTGCTGGTTCTTGGATTCTCAATAGCCTTGTTATAAGAGCCAAAAGCACATTTATTAATAAACATACTTATATGGTTATCACCCATAAAAATGCGCTGTATACCTGCCACAATCTTTGACACAAAAAGAACAACTCCCGGAATCCTTCCCGTACCGCTCAAAATCGCCCCGTCAATTCCGCTTCCGTAACGACAAATGTAATTTCTTAAAATAAATGATCCCATACTATGCCCAAGTATAATATACGGAACACCGGGATATTTTTCCTGTGTAATTTTTTTAAGTCTGTGAACATCACGAACCACAACCGTTGCCGCATCCTGTTCGCAGAAGTACCCCGGGTTCTTATCTTCTCTCATGGATTTTCCATGTCCAAGATGATCCTCTCCGGTCACCAAAATATTGTACTCATTAAGAAATCTTGCGAAATCATCATAGCGTTCTATATGTTCAGCCATTCCATGAACAATCTGCACAATACATGCCGGCTTATCAGTTTCCGGAATCCATGATACTGCATGAATTTGTGTAATATTATCGCGGGATGTATAATAAAATTCTTCTTTTCTCATAAATTGCACCTACCTTTCTCTCCTCTAAAAGCAAAGGCAGGAATAGTACTAAAGGACTATTCCTGCCTATATTATACAATATACTTCTCGTAATTGACAATCTTTTTTTGAAATTTTCAAACAATTTCCAATTGTCTTTACTTTTCCTAGCAGATTTCAGCGCCTGCAGGCATATCCTTTTCAGAAACCATAAGACCTAAGTTGCCGTCCGCATCTTCTGCGCAAAGAATCATTCCTTCAGATACAATTCCCGCTAATGTTGCAGGTTTTAAGTTTACGAGAACCATAACTTTTTTACCCACCATTTCCTCTGCAGAATAGTGCGTTTTGATACCGGATACGATTTGTTTTACTTCACTTCCGATACGAACCTTTGAACAAAGAAGTTTTTTTGATTTTTTAACTTCCTCACACTCGATAATTTCACCCACCTGGAACTGAAGCTTTGCAAAATCATCATAAGTAATCTCGGGTTTCTTCTCAATATCAATAACTGCTGCCTCTTCTTTTTCTTCAGCAGGAGCATTAGCCGCAATCATGGCAAGCCGGAGTTCCTCTTCCTTTGCAGCAACCTCTTTCATATCAAGTCTTGCAAAAAGAATTTGAGGTGTATCAGTTACCTTGGAACCGCTTTCATAAAGACCGAACTTCTCCAAGTCATCAAATGCTCTAATCTCTGTGTTAAGCTGTGCCACAATTTTCTCTGCAGTCTCGGGCATGAACGGCTCAAGTAAAGATGCACCGATTACGATACCCTCTACCAAATTGTAAAGAACAGTGGAAAGACGGTCTGATTTCGCTTCATCCTTTGCAAGTACCCAGGGCTCTGTCTCATCAATATATTTATTGCAACGCTTAAAGATTGCAAAAATCTCTGTCAAGGCATCCGCCACACGCAAGGTTTCCATCTTGTTAACAACTTTTGCATAAGCTCCGGTAACAACTGCTTTAAGGTCAGCGTCAATAGCTTCATCCACGACACCCTTGTCAGCTACCACACCACCAAAATACTTGTTACTCATGGATATAGTTCTGTTTACAAGATTACCAAGCACATTGGCAAGCTCTGAGTTAGAACGTTCAGCAATAAGCTCCCATGTTGCGTTACCATCATTTTCATAAGGCATTTCATGTATCATATAGTAACGCACCGCATCCACGCCAAAGAACTCAATCAAGTCATCTACGTAAATAACGTTTCCTCTGGATTTACTCATCTTGTCATTATTCATCATCAGCCAGGGATGACCAAATACCTGCTTGGGCAAAGGCTCATCCAGTGCCATCAGGAAAATAGGCCAATAAATAGTATGGAAACGTACAATATCTTTTCCAATCAGATGCAAATCCGCAGGCCAAAGGTTCTTATACTGCTCTGTGCTGTTACCATCCGCATCATAGCCGATTCCGGTAATGTAGTTGGTCAACGCATCAAGCCACACATAAACCACATGCTTGTCATCGAAATCCACAGGAATACCCCATTTGAAAGAAGTTCGGGATACACATAAATCCTGGAGACCGGGAAGAAGGAAATTATTCATCATCTCGTTTTTACGGGATACAGGCTGTATAAATTCCGGATGTGTATTGATATGCTCAATAAGCCGGTCTGCATATTTGCTCATTTTAAAGAAATATGCTTCCTCTTTGGCAGGCTTTACTTCTCTGCCACAGTCAGGACATTTACCGTCCACAAGCTGCGACTC
>CAZGSF010000120.1:0-5790 GCA_964528145.1 uncultured Lachnospiraceae bacterium
AAAGAATATGAAAAAAAAGTACTTGACGCATTAAAAGATGTAAAGTATGTTACAGATGACACTATTATTATAATTGAATCAGATTTGAACACTGATTTTTCCTATCTTGACGATATGGGATATGAAATTTTCAAGCAAAAGAAATATAAGACAAACCAGCACTTATTTGTGCAACGTAAAAGCGAGGATTGATTTATGAAAGCTGCAATTTATCCCGGAAGTTTTGACCCCTTAACATTAGGACATATGGATGTTATTATACGTTCTGCAAATATTTTTGATGAATTAATTGTTGCAGTTTTGGATAATAAAGCAAAGACTCCATTGTTTTCTGTGGAGGAACGTGTTAAGATAATTAAAGAGGCTACTAAAGATATTCCAAATGTAAAAGTAGAATCCTTTAGCGGACTCTTAATAGATTATGCAAAGTCTAAGGATATTCACGTTTCAGTCAGGGGGCTGCGTGCAATAACTGATTTTGAATATGAACTCCAGATTGCCCAGACTAATGATAAATTGTCAAACGGACAGCTCGATACCGTATTCTTGACCACCAGTATCGAGTATTCATATCTTAGTTCTTCAGGTGTAAAGGAAATTGCGTGCTTTAACGGTGATATTTCCCAGTTTGTACCTGAATTTGTGGCACCACTTGTTTACGAGAAGTTTGGGATAAAAAGAGATTAGAAAAGAAGGGTATTATTATGAGCAGCAAAATCGAACAATTAATTGATGAGATTGAAGAGTATATTGATGGTTGCAAATATCAGCCTTTGTCCAACACAAAAATTATTGTGGTTAAAGATGAAATTGATGAGCTTTTAAGAGAACTTCGCATGAAGACTCCTGATGAGATTAAGCGTTATCAGAAGATTATCAATAACAAAGAAGCCATACTTAATGATGCACGTGCAAAAGCAGAAGCATTAATTAATGAGGCAACTGTGCATACCAACGAGTTAATTAATGAGCATGAGATTATGCAGCAGGCTTATGCACAGGCCAATAAGGTTGTTACAATGGCAACACAGCAGGCTCAGGATATTTTAGATAATGCAACAATAGAAGCTAATAATTTAAGAATGTCTGCCATGCAGTATATGGATGATATGCTTGCGCATATTGAAAATATTATCAGCCAGTCCTCACAAACAGCGTCTGCGCATTATGAAAGTTTAATTAGTTCCATGAATCAATATCAGGATATAATTCAGGCTAACAGAAATGAGCTTCATCCTGCAGTTGATGAAGAACTGGAGGATGTTCCATTGGCAGAAGAAAGCACAGACGATGAAATTGATGTCATATAAGGATATAAATGGACAGATTCCCGCATAGGAACCTGTCTATTTTTATAAAGAGAAAATATAAAGGAATTAATATGAGAAAGAATAAACTTTTAACAAAATTATTTTTGTTTGCTATATTGGCATTTAGTATTTCACTTGTATATATGCCCAAATCATATGTTTATGCTAATGAACCCAAGGTTGTTGTTATAGATCCGGGGCACGGTGGTGAAAATCTTGGTGCCAAGCCGGATGGATATCTTGAAAAAGATTTAAATATGACAGTTGCATTTGCAATGTATGAAGAATTATTAAAATATGATAATGTTAAGGTTTATATGACCCACACCGATGATGTTGATTTGAGTTTAAAGGAAAGAGCAGAATTTGCGGCTTCAAAAAATGCAGATTTTATGTTCTCCCTTCATTTTAATATGTCTGAAAACCATACACATTTTGGTACAGAGGTGTGGATATCGGCATTTGATGAGCATTATGCAAAGGGTCTTTCTTTTGCCAAAATACAAATACAGGCAATGGAAGAACTGGGTCTATACAGCCGTGGAATTAAAACCAGACTTAAAAGTGACGAAGTAATTGATTATTACGGAATAATCCGGGAAAGCAGGGAACTGGGTGTGACCTGTGCCCTTATAGAGCATTGCCATTTGGACCATAAAAATGACAACGGATATTATGAGAATGATGAAAAACTTAAGATGTTAGGACGTACGGATGCAACATCTGTGGCAAAATATCTGGGACTTACAAGTAATGAACTTCAAGTTGATTACAGTGACTATCCTAAAGAAGATATTCCTATTCCGGGTTATGTTATGAAACCGGATACTACAGCACCTGATATCTGCTATATTGAAGAAGCATCCTGTGATATGACCACCGGAAATGTAACTTTTACTCTTACTGCCCAGGATTATGATAGTCCCATGCTTTACTACAGTTATTCTTTGGATAATGGTGATACCTGGTCTGAATTTTTTGCATGGGAAGAGGGGCAGGATACCATGGAGGTTACTATAAATATTCCTTCCGGTACACAATCGCCCACAGTGGTATTTAGGGCACACAATTTATATGATTTGGTAACTGTAAGTAATCCGATTGCGTATTCTTCGTTTTTGTATGAAAAAGTAAATGCTAATGATAACATCAAAGAAGATGAGACAAATAAGGAGTCTGCAACCACGGATGAGACAATTGCTGCAGGCAGTGATAATGTAGAGATTACCTTCCGCAAAGAAAAAAAGAAAACGGAAACAGAAGAAGAATTTCCTTTTCTTATTTTCCTTGAAATGTGTCTGGTAATTGTAAGTATAGTGTTTTTTGCAGTTCTTATTGCCAAAATTGTTAAAATGTCAAAACGTTCAAGGAGAAGACGACAGTATAAAAAACGGCAGTAATTAACGTTAAAAGACATTTGTGCAGAAAATAATTCCAAAGGGAAAGGTCAGTATTCTTTATAATACTGTAGGTTTGTGCTATACAGGATAAACCGCCAAAGGGAAGTGCGGTTAACACTATAATAGGAAAACTGTTACCCATCCGGCTGATACCGCTTGTAATTTCCAAAAGAATATTTCCCAAGGGGAGTAATGATTCGGGAAGAATTAATGCAGGGATTAAATTTAATAAATTAAAAAATATCATATATCCGCCCAGTTGTGTAATGCTTTCTATGGCAGAAAAAATAGCATCATCTATATGTACAAGAACTGATGCAGACTGATTTTCGGTATTATTTAAGTTTTTTTCCGGTGGGCAGACCCGGGGTATGGGATTGTTTCGTAATTTGCCGTATTTGCCGGGTAATCGGCACAAAATCATGCCATATAACAAAGGTAATCCGTACATGCCTATAATAAACGGCAACGAAACAGGAAGTCCTATGACCGGCAGGGCAAAGCTTGTAAAATAAACAGGCCCTATATTGTTACAAAAACTAAGAAGATATGTGGCTTCCTGTTTTGAAATTTTATTTTGTCCGTATAAATCGGCGATAACCTTTGCGCCCATTGGAAAACCGCAAAGAAATCCCATAATTATACAGTAGGCACCATTATTACTCACCTTAAAAAGAGGCTTTAATATAGGGGAAAGTATTAGCGAAAAATATCCTGTCAGATTCATGCGGATCATAATTCCCGAAAGAATCATAAACGGAAAAAGTGAAGGAATCATTTTTTGAAACCATAATGTAAGACCTGTGAAAGCGTAATAAACACTTTGGGCAGGATAACATAGCATAAGTATAAATAAAAAAAGAAACGAAACGGTTATGCATATTCTAAAAAATATTGTTTTGTCCGGATATTTATTGTTCATAATACAGATATTCCCGTGAAATGTATCTATACAATTTATGATTTTACAGAAAAAACATACCTGAAAGGTGAAGCATTATGATGCGTCTTGATAAATTTTTATGTGATAACAACATAGGAACCAGAAGTAATGTTAAGGATTTAATAAAAAAGGGATTGGTGCAGATAAACGGTAAAGTCATAAAGCAGCCGGAATATAAGGTTGATGAAATTAATGATGTGGTTATTTGTCAGGGAAAAACTTTAAATTATCAGCAATACTTTTATTATATGTTAAATAAGCCGAACGGATATGTAACGGCACATCACGATAATCTTTCTCCTACGGTAATGGATTTGTTAAAGGAGGCCTGTGGAAAGAATTTGTCACCTGTTGGAAGGCTTGATAAGGATACGGAAGGGCTTTTGCTTATAACAAATGATGGTGACTTAAATCATAAGCTTCTTTCCCCCAAAAGTCATGTTCCAAAGACTTACTACATAAAACTGCGTGATGAATTTAATGAAGAGCAGGCCGTAGTACTTAAAAGTGGTGTTGATATTGGTGAAAAGCACCCATGTATGCCTGCCGAAGTTGAGAGTGTTAATGAATTTACTATTCTTCTGACCATTCATGAAGGTAAATTTCATCAGGTAAAAAGAATGTTGCAGGCAGTAAATAATGAAGTTGTATATTTGAAACGTATTAATTTTGGAAGTCTTACTCTTGATAATAATTTAAAAT
The DNA here is from genome assembly GCA_964528145.1 of uncultured Lachnospiraceae bacterium. GTDB lineage: Bacteria > Bacillota > Clostridia > Lachnospirales > Lachnospiraceae > Acetatifactor. The sequence continues at coordinate 4,356 of CAZGSF010000120.1, forward strand.
CAGGAGAGTACCGCCAGCTTACAGAGGAAGAAATACAAATTTTAAGAAAAGATGTGGAAAAGGACAATTTAGAAGATGTGGAGAAATAAAAAAGCAATTATTTTTGATTTGGACGGAACCTTGGTAGACTCAATGTGGATGTGGTATGACATTGATGTGGAATATTTGAGCCGTTTTGGAATAGATGTACCCGACAGACTTCAGGCAGATATCGAAGGTATGAGTTTTTCAGAGACTGCCGTATATTTCAAGGAGCGTTTTAATATTCCCGATTCTATTGAGAAAATCAAGGGTGACTGGAATAAGATGGCCTGGGACAAGTATACCAATGAAGTGCCCATGAAACCCGGTGCAACAGATTTTATAAAGGAATGCCGGAAACGCGGAATACTTCTCGGTATAGCAACAAGCAATTCAAGGGAGCTTGTTGAAAATATCATTGCAGTACATGGCTTAAAGGGTGACTTTGCCTGCATCATGACAGGATGCGATGTTAATAAGGGCAAGCCCGCACCTGATATTTATCTGGCAGTTTCAAAGACTTTAAATGTGGCTCCGGCAGATTGTCTCGTGTTTGAAGATATTATTCCCGGTATTCAGGCGGGAATAAGTGCCGGCATGGAGGTTTGTGCCATTGAGGACGAATATTCAGTGTATCAGTTAGAGGAGAAAGCCGCGCTTGCAGATTATTTTATAAAAGATTATTTTGAATTGTTAGAAAAGGAGTCATAGACGTGACAAGCGGATTTTTACCCATTTCAAGAGAAGATATGACCGCTCAAGGCATTGAACAACTGGATTTTGTATATGTAACCGGGGATGCATACGTTGACCATCCCTCTTTTGGTCATGCCATTATCAGCCGTATTTTACAGGCACATGGCTATACTGTGGGAATTATTGCACAGCCGGATTGGAAGGATGAGAAGAGTATTACCATCCTTGGCAAACCGCGTCTTGGTTTTCTCGTATCCTCCGGTAACATGGATTCCATGGTTAACCATTATAGTGTGTCTAAGAAACGCCGTAGTCAGGATGCGTATACTCCGGGCGGTGTTATGGGAAAACGGCCTGATCATGCAGCTGTTGTCTATGGTAATTTGATTCGTAAAAGCTACCGTGACGTACCTATTATTGTAGGCGGTATTGAAGCAAGCCTTAGAAGAATGGCTCATTATGATTATTGGTCTGACAGCTTTAAACGTTCTCTGCTTTTGGATAGTCAGGCAGACTTGATTTCCTATGGAATGGGCGAAAAATCCATTGTAGAGATAGCAGATGCCTTAAATAGCGGAATTGCTGTGAAAGATATTACTTTTATTCAGGGAACAGTCTATAAAACCAAGGATATTTCCGGGATTTATGATGGCATAGAACTTCCTTCTTATGAGGATATGAAAGAAGACAACAGACGCTACGCAGAAAGCTTCCGTAC
>CAZGSF010000121.1:0-5783 GCA_964528145.1 uncultured Lachnospiraceae bacterium
AAATACCCACATAGGCATTTTGTTATCTCTTGCAAGAATCGATGCAGTCATGTCCACAACCTGAAGATTCTTCTCGATTACTTCATCAATGGATACTTCATCATATTTTTTTGCATTGGGATTGCTTCTGGGGTCGTCGTCATATACGCCGTCTACCGCTTTTGCAAGAAGAATAACCTCTGCATCAACTTCTATTGCTCTTAACACTACGCCTGTATCTGTTGAGAAATACGGATGTCCCGTACCACCTGCAAAAAACACAACCATTCCCTTTTCAAAATACTTATTGGCTCTGTCCTTAGAAAACAACTTCGTAAAAGAGCCACATTCAAAAGGTGTTAATATATTTGTCATCATACCTACAGAGCGGAAAATTTCAGATACATAAATGCAGTTCATAATGGTAGCCAGCATTCCTATCTGGTCTGCTTTTGTACGGTCTATATTCTCACTGGAACGTCCGCGCCAGAAATTACCGCCACCTATTACAATACCAACCTGCACTCCGTCATCGACCAATGTCTTAACCTGCAATGCAACCTTGCGGACAGTTTCTTCATCAAAGCCTGTTTTCTTTTCTCCCGCAAGGGCTTCTCCACTTAATTTTAATAGAATTCTACGCATTCTACGCTACTCTCCCGGTTCTATTTATTCTTTTTAAACTCGTCAAAGAAGGATGTGGGATTAACATCTGCATAGCACTGTGAACACATACCTTCAATAACCGCACCATTGTTAATCTGAACAGATTTGGATTTGATATTACCCATTACAATAGCTGAGGTATCAAGGATAACAGGACCTTTTACATCGATATCACCTTTTACAGCACCTGCAATAACTGCGCTTGTAGCTGTAATGTTACCGATAATAACTGAACTCTGTCCGATTTTAACGGAACCTTCACTCACCACTTCACCGGTAATTTTTGCATTATCCGCAAAAATTTCGGAAGCCTTGGAATTACCCTGAACACTTCCGGTAATATTAAGTTTTCCAAGAATTTCAATGTTACCGATAATAGTTCCGATTATATCCATGGAACCTTCTGAAATAACATCACCTGTAATAACCATTCCTTGTGTAATTACAGCTGTTTCATCTGATACTGTTTTGTTTGCAATACTATCCATTTTACGTTCTACCTCTTTGTACTCTGTATTTTTAACTTCTGTTTGTTCTTCTGCTTCCGGCACGATTACGGTCTCTTCTTCAACCATCTCTTCAACCTGAGGAATCTCTTCTACTGTTACTTCCTCAACAATCTCCTCTGCTTCCTGAACTGTTACTTCTTCAACCGCTGCCTCTTCTTCGGCGGGTTCTTCAATTACCGCTTCCGGTACTTCCTGCTCGGGCATTATATCAAAGGAATCAAGATTTTCCAACATTTTATCCAATCCAAAATCATCTGCTGTCACCTGAATTTCTTCCGGTACAGTATCCTTTACTTCCTGCCCCAAAGCTTCTTCTGCTTCTGTCTGGCGAATCACTTCTTCCGTATCTTCCGGCATCAGTTCATTTACTGCCATAGCAAGGTCTTCTTTTAAATCAGTAAAAAAACCCATCTTGCTTTATCCTCCATTCTTTACTCTGTAAACTCTATATGCTGAACGGGAACCGTTTCATCATCAATTGCCAAAATCCCCGTGTCAGGAATCTCCAATATTCTTTCGATAATAATGGGAAGTGCCTCCACAGTTGTTCTCTTGTCAGATGCGTCATGCATCAATACTATCGCGGTATTATACTTCTCAATATCTCTCATGACGTTGTCTACAATTGTCTGGACACTTACATACCCCGACTCCGCATCACCGGACGATATATTCCAGTCAAAATACTTAATATCCTGTGCATTAAGATAATCCACAAACTCATCTATACGTCCGATGCTTACTGAATTAGAACTTCCACCGGGAAATCTGGTGTATCTGCTCCAAATCCCGGTTGTTTCATACAATAACTGCTGTAATTTCTCCATGTCTGCCCCGTAGGCATTCACATCTTTATATATCTCAAAATACTTATGACTATATGAATGAGTACCGAGAGTATGACCTTCATCCACTATTCGCTGATATGCACGAAGTGAAGCTTCATCAGTCTTACCTACCACAAAAAAAGTAGCTTTCACATCATACTGCTTCAATATATCAAGAATATCTTCCGTATAACAGCTTGGACCGTCATCAAAGGTAAGATAAACTTTTCGCGAATACTCTTCTATAACTTCTCTCTTCTCCTCTGGTCTGTCACTGCCTGTTTCAACATTATCAACAGTCTCCGTTATAATCTCAACCTCCGGTAACTCCGGTTCTATAACGTAGTTCTCCTGCCTTAAGGATGCCTCAAGCCATTCATCCTGCTTAAGCATGACAATTTCCCTTAACTCCTCCAGTTCCTTCTGCATATCTTTCATTTGTATAAACAAAAAGATGCATAATGCTGTAGGCAGTAAAATCGAAGTAATAAGAAGGAGAATAATTATTTTTTTAAGTCTTTGAATACGTCTGCGCCGACTGTCCGTAATCTGTTCATTCATCGGACGCCATCCCCTTCCATTTTAAACTATTGTATCACACATAATTGTATGAGAAAAGCAAAATTTACGCTTTTATCCCATAAATTCTATTTTAAAAATCCATTTACAATTTGTGCTTCCGCCTCTTCTTCCGTAAGTCCCAGGGTCATAAGCTTTATTATCTGCTCGCCGGCAATTTTACCAATAGCAGCCTCATGAATCAGACTTGCGTCCAAATGGTTTGCTGTTAATGCCGGTATCGCACTGACACTGGCACTGTCCATAAGTATGGCATCACATTCCGTATGTCCCATGCACGCCGCATTACCATTGATTGTTGATAAAAATGTCTGAGTGGATTCTCCTTTTGCAACGGAGCGTGACACCACATCCGCAACACTTCCTGTTCCGTTTAATTCCACTACAAAATCAGTTTTGGCAAACTGTTTGCCGTGGGTCATTATTTTTTCTTTTATAACAAGCTTTGAATCCTCTGCCAGCTCCGCCTTGGTTATTCTTTCTGTGGAATCCACGCCTTTTATCTGTACTGTGTCCATTTCAAAATAACTTCCGGCTTCCATACTGATAATTGTCTGTGGATTCATTATGCGTTCGCCGTTACCGTCGCCGCTTCCGTAATGCTTTTCCACATATTTAACCTTTGCATTCTTACCTATAAAGAAAGAATGTATACCATCATGGCGGGACGCCTCATTTCCACCGTTGTGGATACCACAGCCTGCCACAATGGTTATATCACAATCTTCTCCGATATGAAAATCATTGTATACAATCTCTGACAAGCCTGTCCGGCTAAGCAAAACAGGTATATGGAGACTTTCTTTTTTAGTTCCCGGCTTGATATAAATATCAATACCTTGTCCCTCTTCCTTAGGTACTATATCTATATTATCGGTAGTATTCCTGCCTGCGCTTTCTCCGTTAATTCTAAGATTATACGCTCCCTGTGGCACCTCATGCAAATCTGCCACCTGTTCTAAGAGCATTTTCTGAATATCATCCATTTTCAAAACTCCTTGTGGAACTTATTTTCTTTCTGCCGCATAAAACTTGCAGGATGGTGCGGGTGCATTCAAAAGCACAGGAAGAATATCCTCCTTATCACCGTTTTGTACAACTTTTCCATCTGCGATTACAATTATCTTATCCGCAATATTAAGGATGCGTTCCTGATGGGAAATAATGAGAATTGAGCCTTTTATTTCTTCATGCATCTTCTCAAAAACCTGAATCAGATTGCCAAAGCTCCATAAATCAATACCCGCCTCCGGCTCGTCAAACACAGTAAGTCTTGACTTCTTTGCCATTACGGTTGCAATTTCTATACGTTTAAGTTCTCCACCGGAAAGACTACTGTTTACCTCTCTGTTAATGTAATCTCTTGCACAAAGCCCCACTTCTGAAAGATACTCACATGCACTTGCGGTGCTCATGTTTTCTCCGGTAGACAAACGTATTAAATCCTTTACAGTAATCCCTTTAAAACGTACCGGCTGCTGGAAAGCAAAACCAATTCCCGCCCTTGCACGTTCAGTTATGCTCATGTCCGTAATATCCACGCCGTCAAAATAAATACGTCCTGACGTGGGCTTCTCTATTCCTGCGATTATCTTGGCAAGTGTTGATTTACCGCCACCGTTTGGTCCGGTAATTGCAACAAACTTTCCTTCATCTATTGTAAAACTTACATCCTGTATAATCTCTTTTGTAACTGTGCCTTTCCCACCTTCCTCAGGTACAGAAAAGGAAATATTCTTTAATTCAAGCATATTCTTACCTTTCCGGATACGAAATGTGTATATTTCAAATCCCTAACGCTCATTATAACACAGCATTCCCATAAAAAAAAGAACTGATTACAAGTAAACTTGAATCAGTTCCTTTATTACACATAACTTTTATGCCAAATGATTAATTAGCCATCTGTGCTGCAACTTCTGCTGCGAAGTCTTCGTTCTTCTTCTCAAGACCTTCACCGGTTTCGAAACGAACAAACTTCTTAACGGATAATTCTGCACCGTTCTCTTTAGCAACCTGTGCAATGTACTGTGCTACGGCCTGTTTTCCGTCTTCAGCTTTAACGTATACCTGATCCATTAAGCAGATTTCCTTAAGCTGCTTAGAAACACGACCATCAACAAGACCGGCAAAAATCTTGTTATCTGCGATTGCTGCCTTATCAGCTAAAGCAAGCTCTGCTAATGCTGCCTTTGCTTCTTTGGAAAGGAAGTTAGGTAAATATTTCATATTATCCTTCTTTTCCTCATATACAGCGATATCTTCAGCACTCCATACCTTATCATTAACTGCCTTCTCAAGCAATCCTTTTAAGATAGGAACAGGAAGTGTAAATGTATCATTTAATGCACTGTCAACTGTAATTTCTCTCATCTTAGCAAGTTCGTCAGCTGAGATTTCGTCTCTGCTTGTGTACTCAGGATTCAAAGCTGCAATCTGCATTGCAATGTTGGTCAAAGCTTCCTTCACTGCATCGTTTACCACATTAGTAGCTGCTTCAACGATAACGCCGATTCTACCACCGCCGTGTACGTAAGAAACTACACAACCGTTCTCAGCTACAACCTTCTCAAATCTTCTGATGTTGAGGTTCTCACCGATAACTGCAACTTTCTCAACCAAAGCTTCTTTTACAGTCTTGCTGTTGTCTACATGCCAAGCTTCTGCCATGAATGCATCCATATCAGCTGCATCAGAGTTAACTGCCTGAACAGCAACATCTTCTACATAAGTCTGGAACAACTCGTTCTTAGCAACGAAGTCGGTCTCAGAGTTAACTTCTACAACTGCTGCTACGGTATCACCATTAACAGCGATACGGCAAAGACCTTCTGCTGCAATTCTGCTGGCTTTCTTCTCAGCCTTAGCCTGTCCGTTCTTTCTCAAGAACTCAACAGCTTCATCCATATTTCCATTGGTCTCGTTAAGAGCCTTCTTACAATCCATCATACCTGCGCCGGTCATTTCACGCAGTTCTTTTACCATTCCTGCTGTAATTGCTGCCATAGTTTGTCATCCTTTCTTGTTTTCATAGTCTATATACTGATGATTCCTACGGAGTGCTTCGTGCTTCGCACTTTCGCACTCCTAAACACCTTCGAAATCCGCCCTATCGGGCTACTTTCTCAGGCGTTTGCGGGTCCCAATGTCAGTCGCTTCCGTGCAAGCACGAACCGTCTGACCTTTTGACCCTCGGTATCGTCCTATTCAGCGTCTGCAACTT
>CAZGSF010000122.1:0-5666 GCA_964528145.1 uncultured Lachnospiraceae bacterium
ATACGGCTGGTAAGCAGGGTTCCCTGTCCACCTACACCTACAATCATAATATTCTTAGTTGCCATTTCTTTTACCTGCCTTTCCCACTCTTAACGAGGAACCTTTTCGATTGCACCAAATTTGCATAACTGCATACATAAACCGCAACCGTTACACATAGTCTGGTCAATAGATACTGTTCCGTCTTCATTCTTTGTAAGTGCAGGACATCCGGGTCTTAAGCAGGCTCCGCACTTTTTACACTTCTCCGGAATTGTCTTGCATACGTTGGGGAATGACACACCCTTTAATAACGCACAAGGTGATTTGGTAATAATTACGGATACCGCATCCCTTGCTGTTTCTTCTTTTACTACTCTTTCAAGCTCTGCCAAATCAAATGCATTTACTTCAACTACATGCTCAATTCCCATCGCTTTGCAAAGATGGTAAATATTAATTGCAGGAACAACTTCGCCTTTAAGAGTCATTCCGGTTGCCGCATTATCCTGGTGACCGGTCATACCTGTGGTAGAGTTGTCAAGAATCATTACGGTTCCTGTACCCTGATTATATACCATATTCATCAGAGAGTTCACACCGGTATGCATAAAGGTGGAATCACCGATTACCGCTACCCAGTTTTTAATATAATCCTTGCCCTTAGCCATCTCCATACCGTGAAGTGTGGAAATACTTGCACCCATACATACAGTTGTATCAATAACATTAAGAGGTGCAACTGCACCGAGAGTATAACATCCGATATCGCCGGCTGCATGAATTTTTAATTTATTAAGCACCGAATATACACTTCTGTGAGGACATCCGGGGCAAAGAATAGGAGGTCTTGCGGGAACATCCGCAGGTGTTGCATCAACTGCTTTTTCTCCTAAAATTGCAGTACGGATCATATTGGCACTGTACTCGCCCTGAACAGTAAAAATTTCTTTACCAATTGCCTTGATTCCCCAAGATTTAACCTGCTCTTCAATTACAGGCTCTAATTCCTCAAATATGTAAAGTTTATCTACTTTTGAAGCAAACTCTTCGATTAATTTCTTAGGAAGCGGATGAACCATACCAAGTTTTAACACGCTGGCATTGGGGCATGCTTCTTTTACATACTGGTAAGGGATACCGCTTGTAATAAAACCGATGGAAGTATCGTTAATCTCCATTTTGTTAATATGGAATGTACAACCATCTTCTGCCATATCCTTCATTCTCTGTTCAACATGAAGGTGACGTCCCTTTGCATTACCGGGCATCATAACGTTTTTAGCCGCATTTCTCTCGTATACTTTATCTTCACATTCTACTCTGTCCTCCAGAGTTACTGTTCCCTGGGAGTGTGCAAGTCTTGTGGTAGTACGAAGAATTACGGGAGTATCATATTTCTCACTGAGTTCAAATGCAAACTTGGTGAAATCTTTTGCTTCCTGACTGTCTGAAGGCTCAAGAACCGGAACAATTGCCGCTCTTGCAACACATCTTGTATCCTGCTCGTTCTGGGAACTGTAAAGACCGGGGTCATCCGCCGCAACAAGTACAAGACCGCCGTTCACACCAATATAAGATACGGTATATAACGGGTCACTTGCCACGTTAACACCTACATGCTTCATGGATGCCATAGCTCTTACACCGCTCATGGATGCACCGATTGCCACTTCCATGGCAACTTTCTCATTGGGAGACCACTCTGCATAGATTTCATCATATTTTACAATATTCTCGCTAATTTCAGTACTTGGTGTTCCGGGATATGCTGCTGACACCTTAACACCTGCTTCATAAGCACCTCTGGCAATGGCTTCATTGCCTAACATGATTTTCTTTTTCAAAATATTACACCTCTTCTTTATTTTGCTATTTATATGTATATCTGCGATTTAAATTCCTTCACGCAAGTCTCTTACACGTTTTGCTTTACCTTCAAATCTCTGCAGAGTATTGGGAGATTCAAGACTAATCTTAGCATCGAGCCCCAGAATAATACGAAGCTTATTCTTAATCTTCTTCTCGATTTCCTCCAGTTCTTTATAGGAGTCAGTCTCTTTAAGAAGCTCTACGCGAATCTCCATACGGTCTGTATGGTCCTTTCTGGTAAGAATTATCTCATAATGAGGACCGATTTCATCCACACTGAAAATAACTTCTTCAATCTGTCCGGGGAACACATTTACTCCACGAATCTTAAGCATGTCGTCTGTTCTTCCGTCAAGATTCTCCATTCTTACAAAAGTTCTTCCACATTTACAAGGCTCATAAATAAGACGGGTTACATCCTTTGTTCTGTAACGAAGCAGGGGAAGTCCTTCTTTGTAAATACATGAAATTACCAGTTCACCTTTCTCGCCGGGAGGTAAAACCTCACCTGTTTTGGGATCTATAATTTCAGGAATAAAGTAATCTTCATTAATGTGCATACCATCCATGTATTCACATTCTCCGGACACACCCGGACCCATGAGTTCGCTCATTCCGTAATTTGATGTTACAAGCATATCATCGCCCCAAAGCTTATGCATTTCGGTACGCATGGCTTCGGTAAGAAGTTCACTTCCTACCAGACCAATCTTAACATTCAAATCCTTCTTAGGGTCAATGCCCATCTGCAACGCTACCTCTGCAAGACGAAGTGCATAGGAAGGTGTAGCAACTAAAAGCGTTGTTCCGAAATCCTGCATATACATAATCTGCTTCTCGGAATTACCTGTTGAAGACGGAACAATGGTTGCACCGATATTCTCAAGTCCGAAATGTAATCCCAACGCACCTGTAAACATACCATATCCAAAACAAATCTGTGCAACATCTTCCTTTGTTGCACCACCCATGGCGGCCACACGGGATACACACTCAGTCCACATCTCTAAGTCTCTTTTAGTATATCCTACTACGGTAGGCTTTCCTGTAGTACCGCTGGATGCATGAATACGCACCAGTTCCTCCTTCGGAACTGAAAATAATCCAAACGGATAATTATCCCTTAAATCCTGTTTTGTAACAAACGGAAGCTTTGCTAAATCCTTTAACTCTTTAATATCATCCGGAGTCACACCTGCTTCTTCCATTTTCTTACGATATGCAGGAACTTTTTCCCAATTCAATTTTACGGTTTCTTTTAATCTGGCTAATTGAATTTCTTCAATTTCCTGCCTCGACATTGTTTCTTCTTTTGACCAAATCATTGTATAACACTCCTGTCTTTCTCAAAACACTTTATCACTATGAACTTATAAAACATCACAGTAATTTGATTTTACCACATAGCACAATATTAATGCCACATATTTTTACATTTTTTATTATAAAAACAGATTGGAAAATGATTATATTTCTCCAATCTGTTTCTTTTTATCATTTAACTAGATTATATGTATCATTCCTATCGTTCAAACTTTTTAAGTTCTTCAACCACATTACCTACCAGACCATTTACCGACTCGACAATATTCATATTCTCTTTTATTGTATCTGCCGTTACATCCATCTGCGTAGTCAACTCTTCGTTAAAACCTGCAATGCTGTTTGCACTTTCCACAATCCGTGTATTGGACACTTTAATCTCGTCAAGCTGCATTGCCTGCTTTTCAACGTCCTGCGCAATTTTATCGATTGCAACTTCAATTAATTTGAATTTTTCACCTGTAGCATAAATAATATCATTTTGTTTCTCACTTATTTGTGTCATTTGTGCTACGGAGCCCGATGCCTTTTCTGTTTCCTTTTTCAATTCATCAATCAATCCGGATATATTCTCTATTGCCTCTTTTGTCTGATTAGCCAACTGATTAATCTGATCTGCAACCACAGCAAACCCTCTTCCGGCTTCACCGGCACGCGCAGCCTCAATTGAGGCATTTAATGCAAGCATATTTGTCTGACCTGCAATACTACCAATAATATCAATAATATCCTTCATCGCCTCGGACTTCTTATCAAGTTCCGACATATTTCCAAGCACCTGTTCAATTTTTTCATTAACTACTTTGGCGCTTTCTCCCAACTCATTCATACTGGTTGTGCTGCCAATAACTTCATCCTTTGCTTCGCCTACAGCCACCTGTATTTCATCAGCAATAACCAATTCATCCTTCAACAGGTCCTGAATTGACTCTGTTAGCGTAATCTGATTTTCAATCGAATCTGTAGTGTCTTTTGCTCCGTTTACTACTTCCCTGATTCCGTCTGCAGAAACAGTGGCAACTTCTTCCAATCTTTTTGTTTCATCATAAATTCTAATAACATTCTCTTGCACAGAGGCCGCAAGTGCAAGAGTTTCTTCATTAGTCTGCTTTTGTTGTTCTATTTTTATATCATTTATCTTTTGTGAGTTTTTACAGGCTACATATGCCATAACCATTACCATTACAGTACCTGCAATCTGAATTTCCCAATCTGCAATATTATCTGCTGATATTTCAGATGAAGTCAACAAATTAATTACTACCGAAGCAACATTGCCAACAATCCCTATAATTCCAACATTTCTTATCAATTTATAATCATTACAAACTATTATTGCAGAAAGAATCGGAAAAATATAAATAAAAGTCATGGGTGTATCACTGGTCAACAATGTAAACAGATAAAAAAGCAAATATCCATATGCCGCCCAATACTTTAATTTATCATAAGAATTATCTTTAAAATACTGAATATCTGCATAAATTGTTGGTCCAAATGCCAATGCCAACAAAATCAAATAATAAACAATAGTACGTTCACCCTTGATTACTTCCAATAAATATGCCATCGATATTACTATCATAACAATATTCCAACATATAACCACTACCTTATTTGCTATCAATCTCTCTGCTCTCATAAAATGTATTCCTTCCCATCATATAGCATTTTTCGGTAAACTAATCGAACCGTGTATATATTATAGTAAATATTGGTATTATTTTCAATAAAATTCTATTAATTCGGAACATAAATTGCATTTTTTACAAAAAAAGTGGATTCATTGCATAATTTGAACAACGAATCCACTTTTAAAGCTGAGCCTACGCTCCTGCTTTTATATACGCCTATATTTAAGTTTTACTTATAGTTAACGATCTTACCGAAATCAGCTTTAAGGGAAGCGCCGCCAACAAGACCACCATCGATATCTGCCTGAGCAAATAACTCTGCTGCGTTAGATGCGCTTACAGAACCGCCGTACTGGATACGAACTGCTTCTGCGGTAGCCGCGTCATACATTTCAGCGATGCACTCACGGATTCCTTTACAAACTTCTTCAGCCTGCTCGGTTGTAGCAGTTTTACCTGTTCCGATAGCCCAGATAGGTTCGTAAGCAACAACAACTTTTTTAGCATCAGCAGCTTCGATGTTTGCGAAAGCTTTTTTAATCTGAATAGCGATTAGATCCATTGTGATGCCTGCTTCTCTTTCTTCAAGAGATTCACCAACGCAAACAATCGGAATAAGACCTTTTTCAAGAGCTTTGATTGTCTTTTTGTTAACTGTTTCGTCAGTTTCGGCAAAATACTGTCTTCTTTCGGAATGACCGATGATAACATAGTCAACCTTGATATCCTTAAGCATATCAGCACTTACTTCGCCTGTGAATGCACCTTTATCTTCAAAATGAAGATTTTCAGCACCGATTTTAACGTGTGTGCCCTCAGCAGCTTTTACAGCTTCTGTTAAGCAAACGTAAGGTGTGC
>CAZGSF010000123.1:0-5535 GCA_964528145.1 uncultured Lachnospiraceae bacterium
CAAATCTTTAAAAAAATAGGTTGATTAATTTAAAAAATAATTATATGATAGTTCTATATGAGTATATCAAGATATAAGGAGGAACTACCCTTGCTGGAGATTAAGACAAACGATGCTGAATCTGCTGCTAAAATCATCGTAGTTGGTGTAGGCGGTGCAGGTAATAATGCTGTAAATAGAATGATTGATGAAAATATTGACGGTGTTGATTTTATCGGAGTTAATACCGATAAACAGGCACTTCAGTTATGTAAGGCGCCTAAGCTTTTACAAATCGGTGAGAAACTGACCAAAGGACTCGGTGCAGGAGCGAAGCCGGAAGTTGGTGAAAAAGCGGCAGAAGAGAGTATGGAAGAAATATCTGCAGCATTAAAAGGCGCGGATATGGTATTTGTAACCTGTGGTATGGGTGGAGGAACCGGAACAGGAGCGGCTCCCGTAGTTGCCAAATTGGCAAAGGACATGGGTATTCTTACTGTTGGTGTTGTTACAAAACCCTTCAGATTTGAAGCTAAAGCACGTATGATTAATGCTTTAAGCGGTATTGAGAAGATTAAAGATAACGTAGATACATTGATTGTTATTCCCAATGATAAATTACTTGAAATTGTTGACAGAAGAACAACCATGCCTGAGGCACTTAAGAAAGCTGATGAAGTTCTTCAGCAGGCAGTTCAGGGAATCACCGACCTGATTAATGTTCCTGCAATCATTAACCTTGACTTTGCCGATGTTCAGACTGTAATGAAGGACAAGGGTGTTGCCCACATCGGTATCGGTAATGGTAAAGGCGACGACAAGGCACTTGAAGCTGTTAAGATGGCAGTTGAGTCTCCGTTGCTTGAGACTACCATTACAGGCGCAAGTCATGTTATTATTAACGTTTCCGGTGATATTACACTTAATGATGCATGTGAAGCATCTGATTATGTAAGAGAATTGACCGGTGATGATGTTAATGTTATTTTCGGTGCAATGTATGATGAGAATCAGACTGACACATGTTCAATTACTGTTATTGCAACAGGCTTGGCTGAACAGCACAGTAAGATGCCTGCAGGCTTCACACCTGCATTTAAGGCAGTAAAGCCTCATGTTGCAACAGGAATGCCTAAGGTGGGAACAACAGCAGCTCCTTCTTTAAATACCGGTAATGCTGCCGGCAATGCAGGAATGGGCTTGAAGCGTCCCGGAGAGATTAAGAGTTCAATTGAGACAAAAAGCCTTGAAATCCCCAGCTTCCTTCAGAAGAAATAAGTAATAAGGGGATTGGGCGTGTCGTAATAGGCGATAATTGAAATAAATATCAGTATTATTATGACAAAATAATCAGATGAGATTAATTATAATGGATGCATGTCAATTATGACATGCATCTTTTTTGGTTTAATAAAGAATCTGAAGGGAGCGTGACGTTGTATTACGAGTTATATATCGACAGCCTTTTTCTTATGGATTTTGCGGTAAATCTGTGCATATTATTACTTACTAAAAGATTAAGAACATATTCGACCACAGGATTAAGGTGTGTGGCAGGTGCGGCATACGGTGGGGCTTTGCATTGTATTATCTTTCTTGTTCCGGTATTAAGTCTGAGTGTTAAGCTGGTGTTAGGTTATATTTTGGCTGTGTCGGGAATGATATGTATTACATTTAAATGTAAAAGTGTCGGACGGTTTGTTAAGGTGTTGTCACAAACGGCAGGTACAATGTTTTTTATAGGTGGTTTTTATTTTTTTGTCAGCAACAGTATTTTCTTGGGGAAAAGTACACCGGGTGAAGGGATTGGAACGTATTTGATACTGCTTACCGCATATTTCTTAGGGACATTTATTGTGAAAAAAGTGAGAAAGAACAATGATTTTATGTGTAATGTATCACTTTATGGTGAGGAATGTGTAATTAATGTAAAGGCATTGATAGATACCGGAAATTCGTTGGTTGAACCGGTAAGTAAGAAGCCGGTTTCTATTTTGGATATGAACACCCTTGAAAAATTGTTTGGCGGGAATTTGCCGGAATATTACCGTATAGTTCCTTTTACAAGTGTAGGTAAAAAGAAGGGCATATTAAAATGCTTTGAAATAGCGAAAATAAGTATTAAATATCAGGATGATGAAGAGGTTTACGAAAAGGTGCTGGTTGCCTGCAGTGAAGAAATAGGTGCTAAAGAAGGTTATATGATTTTAAATCCGAAACTAATAAATAAGCAGGAGGAGTGCAAATATGATATTTAAGGTAGCAATACCGGGGAAAATTCAATTTAAGATAAGCAGGAGGGAACAAAATTTTCTCATGCCGGTAAAAGGGGAAATTCATTACATTGGCGGGACGGATGTATTGCCGCCACCTCTTGAATCAGAAAAAGAAAATGAAATAATCCAGGATTTGGGCACGGAATATGAAGACGAGGCAAAGGCCTTATTAATAGAACATAATTTGAGACTTGTAGTATATATTGCAAAAAAATTCGACAATACGGGAGTCGGAGTGGAAGATTTGATTTCCATTGGAACCATTGGACTTATAAAATCTATAAATACATTTAATCCTGAAAAGAATATTAAACTGGCTACATACGCTTCACGTTGCATAGAAAATGAGATTCTTATGTACCTTAGAAGAAATAATAAGACCCGCCTGGAGGTATCAATTGATGAACCCCTTAATGTGGACTGGGACGGTAATGAACTTCTTTTATCTGATATTCTTGGAACGGATGAGGACGTGATATATAAAGACCTTGAGAATGAAGTTGAAAGAAAATTGTTAATAAGGGCAATTAATAAATTGTCTGACAGGGAACGGACAATTATCAATTTAAGGTTTGGACTTAATACAACCGATGGCATTGAAATGACACAAAAGGAGGTGGCTGGTTTACTGGGAATATCCCAATCCTATATTTCAAGGCTTGAGAAAAAAATAATGAAACAATTAAAACGGGAGATGATAAAAGAAACATAAAATAACAAGTTTTAAAAAAATATAAAATTTTTTGTATTTTTTAGCATAAAAAGGTGGAAAATTTTCTTGAAATTAGTTATAATATACAAAGAATATTACCATGTGGGTATAGCATGGGGTAGAGAAAGGAGCAACTATGATAGGGTACATATTGGGGAATTACCTGGTAGATACAGGTAAAATTACCAAAGAACAGTTACGCGAGGTTATAGACGGAGCCGGAAAGGTAAGAGTTAAATTAGGATTAATTGCTGTTGCGGAAGGTTATATGACAGCAGCTGAGGCAGAGGAGGTTAATCGCCTTCAGGCTGTTATGGATAAACGTTTCGGAGATATTGCAGTTGAGAATGGTTATCTTACAGATGAGCAGGTAGGCATAATATTAAAGAAACAGGGCGATGAATACATGGTGTTCCTTCAGACTCTGGTAGATATGAATATAATGGGAATGGCAGACGCTGAGAAGATTCTTTCTGATTATTGCAAAGCAAAAGGCTTAAGCGATGCTCAGGGTGAAGATATTAAGAGCGGTGATATTGATAGGATTCTGCCGGTTTATTTGCCACAAGAAGCTGCAAATTATAAAGAAATTATCGGTGTTGCACTTCGTACCATTATCCGTTGTGTTGACCGTGAAGTATGCATTGATCAGGGTAGCATAGAATCCTCTGTTAATGGCAAGAATGGTTCATTCCAGACTGTTGAAGCAGAAGACGGAAGTACAACCTGCGTAGGTCTTATTGAAGTGGATGGAGGATTTTTAACCTCAGCATCTCTTTTTGCAGGTGAAGAATTTACACAGTTGGATGAAGATGCATTAGATTCATGTGCAGAATTGCTGAATTGTATTAATGGTATTTATGCTTCTGCAAAGAGTAAAGAAGATATTGAACTTGAACTGTTGCCTCCTGTAATGCATATGGAAGATAACAAACTTGATAGTGACAAGGTATGTGTACTTCCTGTTATGGTCAAAGGCAAGAAGATGAATTTTGTAATATTTGGATAAGAAAGTAACCGGGAGGATTAATGAAATGGAAAAAATACTGATTGTTGATGATTCCAGAACATCAAGAAGAATTATGCGCAATCTGCTTTTAGAAGAAGGTTATGAAGTAGTAGAAGCAGAGAACGGAGAAGAAGGAGTTCAGAAATATAAAGAAGAAACTCCCAGCGCAGTAACAATGGATATCACAATGCCAATTAAAGATGGATTGGAAGCATTAAAAGAAATCAGAGAATATGATTCAGAGGCTAAAGTTATCATGGTTACAGCTGCAGGTCAGGAGAGCAAAGTTATGGAAGCTGTTAAGCTTGGAGCTGCTGAATTCGTGACCAAACCCTTTGAAAAGGAAAAAATTGTTGAGACTGTCCGCAAGGTTGTTAATAATTAGGGCTGGTATATTGAAGTAAAATCTGCTATGCTATATCAGGACGATATAGAAAGAAGGAATATCTATGAAAAATGAGTTGTTTTCTATCGGACCGTTTACGGTTTATGGTTACGGACTTATGGTTGGCATAGGGATTGTTGTAGCATATCTGTTGGTAGAGTATCTGGCAGACAAGAAGAAGCTTGCAGTTGAACCGGTTTTTGGACTGACAATATCATGTGTAGTCGGAGGCTTTATAGGTTCAAAGTGTTTGTATACTCTGACCAGATTAGAAGATATTATTAAGAACCCGTCAGTTATTAAAGATGTTGCTACAGGCTGGGTAGTATACGGTGGTATTATCGGCGGTATACTTACCGCGGTTATATATTGTAGAATTAAGAAGATGGAATTTATGCGTTATCTTGACGTTGCAATGCCGGCAGTAGCGCTTGCACAGGGGTTGGGACGTATAGGATGTTTTCTGGCAGGATGTTGTTATGGTATGGAAACAGACGGATGGTGCGCTGTTACTTTTACGGATTCTGCATTTGCGCCCAATAATGTGCCCCTTGTCCCCACGCAGTTGATTTCCAGTGGGTTGGATTTTATTCTGTTCGCAGTGCTTATATTCTTATTATTTAAGCTTAAAGCACCTGGACAGGTAGGCGGAGTATATTTGATTTTATACAGTATCGGAAGATTTGTGTTGGAATTCTTTAGAGGCGATTTGGTAAGAGGTAGTGTGGGAACATTATCCACATCCCAGTTTATTTCGTTTTTTACAGTAATTGCAGGTGTTGTTCTTATATGGGCGGCACATGTATTGCACTGTAAAAAGAGCGTTTCTATTCAGGCAGATGATACAGAGAATGTGCCGATAGAGGAAGCGTGTGAGGTAGAGGATGAAAGCAAGGAAGACCAGACAGACCAGTTGTGATAGCTGTAATAATTTTGTGTATGATGAAGATTATGAATGTTATACTTGTGAGATGGATTTAGACGAGGACGAGATGGCTAAGTTTTTATCTGCCACATATGATAATTGCCCCTATTATCAACCGGGGGATGAATATCTTATCGTACGTAAACAAATGTAATATGTATTTAAAGTGTCGCTGTGTAGCGGCACTTTTTTTGGGTTCTTTGTCAATAGTTGGGGTGGCATCCATGCGGATGCCGCCCCATTACTGCA
>CAZGSF010000124.1:0-5464 GCA_964528145.1 uncultured Lachnospiraceae bacterium
AAATCGTTATCTGATTGATCTTGCCTACGGGAAAAAGAAATTTGTCGTTTTCTCTTGAACCTCTTTTATGTGTTTCTCTTTGAAGCTTGATACGAACCATTGAGCCGGTTGCAATAACAGGAATGTCTCTAAAGTCCTGACAGAAATATTTAAGGGATGAAATAATATTGGGACATTCTTGCACTTCGTCAAAAATCAACAATGTCTTTTCATTAATTTGCTTACCTTTACGCAAGGATATATATTCAATAATTTTTTCTGCATTAGCGGTTTTAGAACAAAACTCACGAATTTCGTCTTCTTTTTTGCAATCAACATAAATGTAATCGTTTTTATAATAAGTTTCAGCGAAAATCTCTTGAACCAGATAGGTTTTACCAACCTGTCTTGCCCCCCAAACAATCAAAGGTTTTTTGCGTTTATTGTTATTCCAATCTATAAGATTTTGCAGCGCAATTCGTTCCATAGATAAGCCTCCAAGCATATGATATGTGTATTTTAGTATAATTTGCACCAATATTCAAGCAAATTCAAAAGTTTTTTGCACCTATGCAATGATTTTAAACCACTTATTTGCACCTTTAACGTCATTCATCAAGATAAAAACATTTGATATCCTAACCTAAGCACCCTATAATAATTATACAGACATGAATCTGTTATACAAATGAATTATTATATTAATAATGACGGTAATGAAAAGATTATATATAAAAATAATTTTCACGAATTCATACTCAATACTTTTGGCGGTTTTGTTTTGGAGGAAATATATAGTTGCAACTGATAGTTGCCATATAGTTGGTAGCAAGCAACCGATTAAATGGTTATATTAATATTATCAATTATGTGGAGGTTAAGGATGATAAATCAATTAGGTGAAAATTTAGCAAGATATCGAAAAGATAAAGGATTATCACAGGAAAAACTCGCAGAGTATATGGGGGTTAGTCGTCAAGCTGTAACCAAATGGGAAAGTAATACTACGAAGCCAAGTTCAGAAAATCTAATTAAATTAGCCAAATTATTCGATGTGAGTGTAGATGTTTTATTAAGTGATGTATATAAAAATACATTAAATGAAGAAAATATATCCACAAGTAAAGCATCATGGCTTTTAATAGGTATTTCCATTTTGGAGGTCATAGTATACATTGTATTAAGTAATATGCTTCATGTTTTTGATGTTGGAGCACTTATTCTTATGTTTGCGATATGTTTTCCAATTCAATTATTTTTACATATCTATTTTAGTAATGCAATTCAGACGAATTCATTTAGCGGAATCGCTGGATACGATGAAAAAATAGAATATAATTATGTCGAAGT
Source organism: uncultured Lachnospiraceae bacterium (assembly GCA_964528145.1). Classification (GTDB taxonomy): domain Bacteria; phylum Bacillota; class Clostridia; order Lachnospirales; family Lachnospiraceae; genus Acetatifactor. Next base: position 1,330 of record CAZGSF010000124.1, read on the forward strand.
TAAAAAGATGTTGACACAAATAGATTTACAGATAGGTATGCTATCAACTGTAAATGTTTTCCTATTATGTGCATTAAGTTGTGTAAACTTAAACATTGGTTGGATAAATGCTGTGCTGCTGATGGTATATATGTTCAATTTTATCAGTTGTATACTTATAAATAATTACAAGTCGATAGATAAAATATTTTTCAATGATGAAGATAAGCAAAGGGCTAAAAAAAGTGTTCCAATAACCATTACTTATATAATATTATTGTTGCTGGGAATGGGACTCATCATTTGTCTGTTTGAAATAAAAGGAATTGAAAATAATACTATACCAGCACTTAAGTTAGCCGGTGTGTTTCTTTTGGGGACATTGACTGCGACGATGGGCTTTTTCGTAGAAAACAACAATATTAAAAAGTGGAAATCCAATAAGACTAAATATAGAGTGAATAAGATAAGTGTAGGCAGTTTGCTTGTATGTCTTATATTATTCGGACTTATGTGTATTGTATAAACAGAAAAACTTTCATAAAACGAAAAATAATATCATATATCCAAATACCCCTTCCGTACAGAAAGGGGTATTTTTCTTAATAATTGAAACTATAAATAAACCTCTACTCCTCGCCAACCCGCTCAACTCTGATTCTTATCTGCCTTTTAGGCAAACTTCTTTTCTCAGATAAAACTGTAGCGTTGCGATGAACGGACAGATACACTCCAAGAAGCATATAACATCCGATTGCTGCTGCCGTTCCTTCCGTGAAAAACGGCAGATATGCACTGGTGGATGGAACAAGTGTCAGGGAGGCCAAAACATGCAAACCTGTCGTTGCAATCAGATAGCTTATTGCACCTACACCCAATAAACTCCCCAGACGGTTCTGCTGTTTGATTACGACAGATAACATCTTTCCAAATAAAAGTGCCAATGCCCCAATCAGCAGAATACCCATAGCAATTCCATACTTCTCCATAACAAAATTAAGGCTGTACCACCAGTAATATACATTTTCATTTAAGCTTGAACCAAACAACTGCAAGTCTGCAAGACGTTCACGCATGGTCAATGTAACATATCCACCACCGGACGGGTCTGTGTATGGGCTAAGAAAAGCCTGCACTCTTGCCACCTGATAAGCTTTGCCTGCCAAACCAACAACAAGTGCTCCCACCACACAAACAAGCGGAATCAACCAGATTCCCCATAGAAGTAACAATGCATTTCTCTTTTTAACATCAAACCAGCCTTTATATACAGCAAAGCTTAAGGTCATTATTCCGGTTACAAAAAGTGTCACGCCTGCTGCCAGACTTATTCCTGACATGCGACTCAATATTACAAATCCCAGTGTCAGCCACATAAGGCAAATAAAAATTCCTTTATACCCCTTATTGCGGTAGTGATATACAATTGCTGCAAAGAGCAAAATCATCAACGTACTTAAACCACTTATGTTTGTAGCCGCCACATTATATCCGCCAATCCAAAAGTCCCCCAACTGATATACAAATAGCACAGAAAGTAATCCGGCATACACCACAACCGGATGTTTTCCAAGAAAAGAATAATCCACAAACATCACTGCAAGCATTACTGCAAAGCCAATCAGGCCATCCACAAATATACTAAGCAATCCGTCAAAACCAATAATATTCTCTGCTCCCACTGCATCCACGGCACTTTTCGACATAAGGTACTGCACAACCATTCCTGCTACGGAAAGAAATGCAATATATCCAATCATGCGACTGTCTATTCGGGGTCTATGAATCCTATCCATTTTCGTCCCTACTTCGATAGGGTCTCCCATCTGTTCCACAGCCCGATTAACTGCATCCTCATGGGATAATCCAAACTCCTCATAAGCCTCAGTCTGATCTTCAATATGGTCTGACAACTCCCTTGCAACCATATCCCGGGCTTTTTTGCATCGCATCTGTTCTGTTACCAGCTCTATGTATTCCTGTTGCTTAGACTGCTCCATATATAGCACCTCCCAGCACAGAGTTAACTGCGGTAGTGTATTCCTTCCACTCTTCTTTTTTACCACCTAAGAATTTGCGACCCTCTTTAGTTATGCTGTAATACTTACGTACCTTTCCGTTTACTTCCTGTTCGTATACAGTAAGCAAGCCCTTGTCCTCCAGAGTGTGAAGCAAGGGATACAATGTACCTGCCTTCAGTTCAAACACATTGTTGGAGCGATTCCTGAGAGTGTCAATCATCTCATAACCATACATGTCTTTTTCTTCTAAAAGTTTCAGTAACAACATACTCATGCTTCCTGAAATCAACGCTTTATCAAATGCCATTTATCCTACCTCCTATAGATTTTGTTTATATATAGATTATCTATATATTATTATATATAGAACCTCGATATATGTCAACAAAAAAAATCACCGAAGCAATAATTTGATTTACTCCGATGATTTATAATAACTTTTATTTAAATTCTCTTCTATCCATATCCGCCTGTACTTTTTTCAAATCGTCACGAATGGATATTTTCTGGGGACATACTTTTTCACATTTACCGCACTGGATGCAGTTCTTTGCCTGGGCTTTTTCGCCCATGTCAGTTTCCCATTTCCAGTCTACCACTTCATATCTTTGATACATGTAATAGGTATTCCACACACTGAAATTGCCCGGAATATCAACTCCGGCAGGACAGGGCATACAGTATCGACAGCCGGTACATCCATTTTTCACTCGGCTTTTAAGAGTTTTTACTATATCTTCGATTCCGGCACTTTCTGCCTCACTAAGCGGCTTAAAATTATTAAAGGTTGCAAGATTATCTTCCACCTGTTCCATAGTGGTCATTCCGCTCAAAACCACTTTAACATTTGGCATACTGGCAACAAATCTCAAGGCAAATGAAGCAATGGTAGCATTCGGGTCCATCTCCGCAAATTTAGCACTAATATCATCTGAAAATTTGGCAAGTGTACCGCCACGTACAGGTTCCATAACCACAATGGGAATTCCCAGACTTTCTGCAAGATCATATCCCTTTTTACCTGCCTGTTCATCCATATCCATATAGTTAAGCTGAATCTGGCAAAAATCCCAATCCCTGTAGGTTATGATTTTCTCAAAAGTTTCATAATCGTCATGAAAAGAAAATCCAAAGTTCCTTATTTTACCCTGTGCTTTTAATTCTTCGCAGTACTCCACAACTCCAAGGTCTAAAAGTTTCTGCCAGCTTGTCTTATTCATTGCGTGAAGAAGATAAAAATCAACATAGTCTGTTTGAAGGTGTTCAAGCTGACTTTCAAAAACCTTTTTGGCATCCTCCAGACTTTCTACTGCCCAAGGTGGCATTTTTGTTGCAAAACAGAAGGTCGAACGGTCATATTTCTTCATAACCTTGCCAAGAAAAGCTTCGCTGGTTCCATCATGATAAGGATATGCCGTATCAAAATAAGTAACGCCTTGCGCATAAGCTTTATCAAGCATTTTCTCCGCTTCGGGCTCATTGATTTTGCCATCCTCCGTTACAGGAAAACGCATACATCCAAAGCCTAAAACAGATGTCTCAAGCCCGTTTTTCCCAATCTTACGTGTTTCCATATTTTTCCTCCCTTGTACCAATATCTTTTATAAGTATACCAGTTTATCTCCTTAAAATCTACCTTTACATCATACTTGCCAGCCATTTTAAAATAGTCTAAACTTGTAATATATTTAACAATTTGGGAGATTATAGCATGTTTGATGTGACAGCCCTTGGCGAATTATTAATTGACTTTACATACAGCGGACATTCCGACTCCGGAATGCGCCTTTTTGAGCAGAATCCCGGCGGTGCTCCCTGTAATGTTTTGACTGCTCTTAGCAAATGCGGCATGAAAACTGCCTTTATTGGCAAGGTAGGCAATGATATGCATGGAATATTTTTAAAGGAAACGCTGGAAAATAACGGAATATGCACAGATGGACTGGTTATTGATGACAATGTATTTACCACACTTGCTTTTGTTGCGTTAAATGATGCGGGCGAAAGGAGTTTTTCCTTTGCCAGAAAACCGGGTGCGGATACATGCCTGGATGAATCAGAAGTAACTGTTAACCTTTTGGAAAAAAGTAAGATTTTTCACGTAGGTTCTCTTTCCCTGACTGATGAGCCCGCAA
>CAZGSF010000125.1:0-5437 GCA_964528145.1 uncultured Lachnospiraceae bacterium
ATGCCCAACTGCTCAGTTAATTTGCAGACAAATTTCATCATAATCATAGGACCGATTGCTACGCAAACATCATATTTCTTACCTTCATCCACAAGGTCCTGGATAACCTTGGTAACCATACCGCTTCTTCCGTAAGAACCGTCATCTGTTGTAACATAAAGGTTACCTGCAACCGCTTCCATTTCCTTTTCAAGAATTAATAAATCTTTTGTCTTGGAACCAACGATTACATCAGCTGCAATTCCTTTTTCATGAAGCCATTTTACCTGAGGATATACAGGTGCGGTACCTACGCCACCTGCTACAAAAAGAATATTTTTCTTCTTTAAACTTTCCAAATCCTCATGAACAAATTCAGACGGACAGCCCAGAGGTCCCACAAAATCGTGGAAACTGTCTCCTTCTTTTAATTCAGCCATCTTCTGTGTTCCCGCACCGACAATCTGGAACACGATTGTAACTGTTCCTGCCTCTCTGTCATAATCACAAATGGTTAAAGGAATTCTTTCTCCCTCTTCATCCATTCTTACGATGATAAACTGACCGGGTTCACAAGACTTAGCAACCCTTTTTGCTTCAACTACCATAAGATAAATATTGGTAGTAAGCTCTTTTGCTTTAACTATTTTATACATGTTAAATCCCTTTCTGTCCGTTTTTCTTTCTAGTATGTATTATCCGGACGATTATTTCAACATTTTTCTTTAAAATTCTTCAAAAACATACTCGCTGTTATCATCAAGTGAAATACGGTAACGCTTACCATCATAAATGCCCACGCCGTATAACGCACCTGTTCTGGTTACAATTCCCGCAGTATCTTCATGGTACTCAGCAATTATATAAAAAGCTCCCATATTTTCAATATTGGTAACATACCATAATCGGTAAGTATATTTTCCCGGAATTTCATAGGAAAGACCTGACAAATCATATATTTTACCAATTTCAAGCATTCCCCGGGTTATAATTTCTTCTGCATCAGCAACACGTATTTGTGTATTTAAAACAAGATTATAATCCCTTGTTACAACTTCACCCGCAACACCTTCCGCATTGTAGGTAATAAACTTAAATTTGCTTTTTCCTACAGGCATCGGAATAGGCTGGTTATATTTATAACTGTCACTATCAGGCTCGCTTCCGTTCACCGAATAATATACTGTACAATCCTGTGGCACATCCACCTCAATCAAAGTCGGAACGCTGTAATCACCACTGTACACACTAACCTCCGGTGCAAAAGGAATCGATACGTCAATATTATATACCTTAGTGACAATATCACTTGATACTCCATACTCATTTACAAAAAAAGCTTTAATAACATGACTTCCTTTTTCCAGAAAAATTGGCGAGTTATATATATCACTGCTCTCATCCGGTTCACTTCCGTCAAGGGTATAATAAATATTACCGGAAGTATTTGAGGTTATCTTTAAAGGAATAATTGCTTCATAGGTTCCTGCTTCAAAACTAAAATCAGGCTCCTTGGCTTTATATTTTTCAAAAGTATTAGATATTTCATTATCGCCCATATCAAGAAGAAAATCATTTATCTTCTGATAATCACCAAGTTCTGAATATATATCTACGATGGTTTTACATGCATTAACACGTTCTTCAACACCACCATCCGAAATGGCAACCTCTTTATATATAAGTAAAGCCTTATCTACATCCCCTATATTTAAATAAGTCTCACCCAGATAATATTTTGCCAGACTGCTTTTAGGTTCTATTTCAAGTGCCCTGTTATAATTAGATATGGCCTGATCATATTTTTCCTGTTGAATGGCCTCATAGGCCTTCTTCATTTGATAATCATAGGAAAAATATCTCACCCTGACAATTGCACCTACTATTGAAAGCAATAATATAATTACAACAAAAGTAACACCGACTCCAATCAACATCCTGTTGCTTAACCTGTCAACCAACAGGCTTTTCTTTTTCTGTAAGGATATATCTGAATACTCTTCCTCACCCTTATCCATGTTATCTTGCTCAATTGCCATTTCATCTGCAACCGTAGTCAGTATCTCATTAATGCTGTTTTCTATCTCCGGCTCGAAATCGGGTACCATAATGATTTCTTCACCGCATTCCTGACAATATAGATATCCGTTTTCCAACCTTGCACCGCATTTAGGGCAAGTCATGAGTATTCCTCCTTTCCTTGATTATTGGTGGGTAGTGCAGAATTATTTATGCAATTTTACCGATTCAACACAATTGTTCATAAGCATTGCAATCGTCATGGGACCTACACCACCCGGTACAGGAGTAATTGCACTACATTTAGGCGCTACAGAATCATAATCCACATCACCGCAAAGCTTATTATCTGCATTACGATGTATACCTACATCGATAACAACTGCACCTTCTTTCACATAATCTTCAGTAATCATTTTAGGTTTTCCTACGGCAGCCACAAGAATATCTGCACGTTTAGTAATCTCTTTGAGATTTTTGGTTCTTGAATGTGCAACTGTAACCGTGCCGTTTTCACGAAGTAAAAGAAGTGCCATAGGCTTACCTACAATATTGCTTCTTCCAACAACAACACATTCTTTGCCTTCTATCTCAATATTTGAACGTTTTAACAACTGAATAATTCCTGCCGGAGTACATGATACAAATCCGGGCTGTCCGATGCAAAGTGCTCCGACACTTTCCGTATGGAATCCGTCCACATCCTTTAAAGGTGAAATGCTTTTTATAACCTTATCCTCGTTAATATGTCCGGGTAAAGGAAGCTGCACTAAAATTCCATTAACATCATCCTTTTTGTTTAACTCTTCAATAAGCTTTAAAAGTTCTTCTTCTGTTGTACTCTCTTCAAGTTCATATGCAAGAGAACGTATTCCTATGTATTCACATGCTTTTTTCTTATTGCCTACATAAACGCTGGAAGCAGGATCATTGCCCACCTGAATTACTGCAAGTGTAACTTCTGTTCCATTCTCCTTCATTTCAGCAACTTTTAACTTTAACTCATCTTTAATCTCTGTGGAAATTTTCTTCCCGTCAATAATCTGTGGCATTTTAGTTAGTCTCCTTATATTGTATTTAGAATAATCCTGTAATCTGTCCATCTTCATTAACATCTATTCTATATGCGGCAGGTTGTTTTGGAAGACCGGGCATAGTCATAACCGCTCCGGTAAGTACCACCACAAAACCTGCTCCTGCCGAAACATAAACCTCTCTTATGTTTATGGCAAAACCTTCGGGACGTCCTAAAAGTGCAGGATCATCAGATAACGAATACTGTGTTTTTGCCATACACACCGGAAGTTTTCCAAATCCAAGATCTGTAAGTTTCTTTAAATGTGTTTCAGCCTGTGAACTGTATATAACACTGTCTGCACCGTATATTTTCTGTGCAACGGCTTCTATTTTATCTTTTAATGAACATTCATCCTGATAAATGGGAGCAAAATTACTTTGCTTTGTCTCAAGGGTGTTAAGCACTTCTTTTGCAAGGGCAATTCCTCCCTCTCCGCCTTTTTCCCAAACTTCTGAAATAGCGAAATCACAATCTCTTTCCTTACAGAAATTTTCAACAAATGAAATTTCTGCTTTGGTATCTGTCACAAAAGAATTCAGTGTAACCACAACCGGTACGCCAAATTGCTGTAAATTTTCAATATGTTTCTCAAGATTAACAATTCCTGCTTTAAGAGCATCTAAATTTTCCTGACTCAAATCTGCTTTTGCCACACCACCGTTGTATTTTAACGCACGTATAGTTGCAACAAGCACAATTGCATCCGGCTTAATTCCTGCCAGACGACATTTGATATTAAGAAATTTCTCTGCACCAAGGTCTGCGCCAAAGCCGGCTTCCGTAATCACATAATCAGCCATTTTAAGCGCTGCCTTTGTAGCCCTTACCGAATTACATCCATGTGCAATATTAGCAAAAGGTCCACCATGAACCAACGCCGGTGTATGCTCAAGAGTCTGAATAAGATTAGGTTTAAGGGCATCCTTTAACAATGCCGCCATGGAACCTACAGCATTCAAATCACCTGCTGTAACAGGATTTCCGTCCAAATCATATGCAACAACAATTCTTGAAAGTCTGTTTTTTAAATCTTCCATATCCTCTGCCAGACACAGAATTGCCATGATTTCCGATGCAACGGTAATTACAAAATGGTCTTCCCTTACGAAACCATCCGCTTTATTTCCCAGTCCAACCACAACATTTCTTAAAGCTCTGTCGTTCATATCAAGACATCTTTTCCAAACAATCTGTCTTGTATCTATGCGCAATTCATTTCCCTGATGAATATGATTATCAATAAGTGCCGCCAATAAATTATTGGCAGAGGTAATTGCATGAAAATCTCCCGTAAAATGAAGATTTAAATCCTCCATAGGAACAACCTGGGCATAACCGCCGCCTGCCGCTCCTCCTTTAACACCAAAGCAAGGACCCAGGGACGGCTCTCTCAATGCAATAATCGCATTTTTCCCTAATTTACCAAATGCCTGACCGAGTCCTACGCTTGTAGTCGTCTTGCCTTCACCTGCCGGTGTTGGATTAATTGCAGTTACCAGAATAAGTTTTCCATCTTCTTTATCCCCAAGACTTCTTAAATATTCTTCTGTAAGCTTTGCTTTATATTTGCCGTATAATTCCAAATCATCCTGACTTATGTTTAATTGTGAAGCCACTTCAACGATAGGTTTAAGAACTGCTTCCTGTGCAATTTCAATATCAGTCTTCATAAAAATCCTCCTACAGGTTTTATATCTCTTCAAGCAATTGCTCAAATTGTTCCATACTCATCAATACTTTTCTTGGTTTTGTTCCCTCTTCTTCACCTACAACACCATAATCACATAATTGATCCATTATGCGTGCCGCACGGTTAAAACCGATTTTGAAAACTCGCTGAAGCATTCCTATAGATGCTTTATCCTTATCTATGATAAATCTTCCAGCATCTGCAAAATATGAATCCCTTTCGTTTCCGCCATCTGCGCCTGAATTTCCGCCGCCGCTGCTTCCACCTATATTCTTAAGCTGCTCTTCAATTTCCTCTGCATAGGTATTCCCAAGCATCTGATTTTTAAGGAAATCAACCACATCCGACACTTCTTTATCCGATACAAAAGAGCCTTGAATACGCGCCGGTTTTGAATAACCCTGAGGATAGAAAAGCATATCACCTTTTCCCAATAATTTCTCAGCACCATTCATATCGAGAATAGTACGGCTATCCACTCCGCTTGACACCGCAAATGCCACACGGCTTGGCATATTAGCTTTAATAAGTCCGGTAATAACATCCACGGAAGGTCTCTGGGTTGCTATAATCAAATGAATACCTGCCGCTCGAGCCAACTGTGCCAGACGGCAAATTGATTCTTCCACCTCTCCCGGTGCAACCATCATTAAATCCGCAAGTTCGTCTAC
>CAZGSF010000126.1:0-5413 GCA_964528145.1 uncultured Lachnospiraceae bacterium
GAGGTCCCTCAAGAAGAATTCCCTTAGGAATTCTGGCACCCACCTTAACAAATTTACCCGGCTCCTTTAAAAAAGTAACAACTTCTTCAAGTTCTTCTTTTTCTTCATGAAGTCCTGCTACATCTTTAAACGTAACCTTTTTATTATCATCAGGATTAATAAGTCTGGCACGGCTGCGTCCAAAATTCATCATCTTGGAATTGGAACCGCCTCCGGCATTCTGTGCATTCATCATTGTAAGAATGAATATGGCAAGAATTCCTACCACCAGAATAGGAAACATATAATTGAAAAACCAGCTTTCTCTGGGAATATCGGTTACCTCGGGCTCTACACCGCCTTCCCTTGCCAATTGCTCAATCTCTGTAATATCTGTCGCATATAATGTTTTCTCTTCGCCTGACTTAAGCTTAATCTCTGCTTTACCGGTAGGTGCCTGCTGATTAGGATTAATAACAACCAGTGCAACCTCACCTGCATCCAGCGCCTCTGCAAATTCTTTTCTGGAATATTCTTCTACACTTCTACCTATCGAATTAATCCATATCAATGCCATTAGGATAATTAGGACGAAGACAAAATATAAATTAAAACCTTTGCGATTTTGTTCCAAAACAATCCTCCTTTTGACAGACCGATGCCCATCCTTTTTTACTTCTTAATCAAATTTCACAACTCCGATATAGGGAAGATTGCGATATCTCTGGTCATAATCAAGTCCATACCCTACTACAAATTCATCGGGAATATTAAAGCAGGTATAATCCACCTTCACATCCTTAACTCTTCTTTCGGGTTTATCCAGCAAGGTGCAAAGATGAAGACTTGCGGGATGTCTGTCACCAAGCATCTCCAAAAGATAGCTTAAGGTCCTACCGGAATCCACAATATCTTCAACCACAAGTACATGTTTATCCTTTAACGGCTCATCCAAATCCTTAACAATTTTTACAACACCGCTTGATTCTGTGGAACCACCGTAGCTGGAAACTGACATAAAATCAAGGGATACAGGAACTGTAATTCTCTTAGCAAGCTCACACATAAAGAATGCTCCGCCTTTAAGAACACATACCAAATGTACCTGTTTTCCTGCGTAATCCTTACTAATCTGATCTCCTATCTCCTGAATTCTCTTATCAACTTCTGCTTCTGACAATAAAACCTCTACTCTTTCTGACATGATGTCCCTCCTCTTAATTGTACCTGTAAAATACGTTTTGTATTTTCATCGATTTTGTATTTTGTGCTTATACGGTGACCTATTACCCACAATATATGATCCTCTTCTGCCAGCACCCATATATGGTCCCTTAATTGCTTAGGAATTTTTTCATCAATAAAATACTCCTTAAGACTTTTTCGTGACAAACAGGTATTAATGGTCAGATAATCACCGCTTTTCCGATTTCTTAGAACCAGTGATTTTTCTATTTTATCATAATCAAACCATTTCGTATACTGATTTTCCGGAATCCGGGCATCTTTTTCATAGGGTATTACATTAAATTCTAATTGGCAAAGATTCCCTTCATACATTCCTATGGCATATCGGCCGGGTATCTCTGATATTTCAATATAACAATCCTTTTCAAAATCTTCACCTTCATTGCTCTTATCTGTCTTATCTGAAATCCCGAAAATAAGACAATCATATTCTTTTCTTATTACAATTCCGTAAGGAAGATTAAACGACTTGCTTCCCGCTGCTTCACACAGACTCTGTATTGACCTCACATGAGCAGCTGTAATATCTTTTCTGCCCGGATATATATTCTCAATGGCCCAAAGAATTAATTGCCCCTGCAAAAATCCCGGCTCTGAAAGTAATGCCTTAATATCCATGCTGATTTGCTTAACCGGTTCCTCTGTTTGTGACAAGGTAACTCTGTTTGCAGCCTTTAAGGTTTCGGTATATATGAAATCATTAGCCTCTGACAACAAATCCGCTGTCCGGTTCATTTTCTCAATAACTGCCGATGAGATTTCCTTTTCTATATAGGGAAATATCCTGTTTCTTATTTTATTTCTTGTATAAGTATCCTCAGCGTTAGTGCAGTCTATACAGAAATGCAGCTGCTCGTTTTTTAAAATCTCTTCTATTTCTTTACGGCTAAGGCAAAGCAATGGCCGTATTATTATGTCACGGGTAGGCTGTATTGAACATAAGCCCTTAATTCCGCTGCCTCTTACAAGGTTAAAAAGCATTGTTTCTGCCCTGTCATTTTGATTATGTGCCACAGCAATTTTTACTTTATTAAGCTCCCACTCTTCGGGTGCTTCTTTTTTTAGCACCTCATAAAAACTTTTATATCTTAAATTTCTTCCCGCTTCTTCTTCGGAAATTCCCTGTGTTCTTGCAAGCTCTGCCACGTTTTCTTTTACGACAAAAAAAGGAAGTTCCCACGTTTCACACAAGTTTTTCACATATGCTTCATCCTCGTCAGCTTCTTTGCGGATTCCATGATTTACATGAACCACCAACAAACGGAAAGGTATCTTTTCCCTAAGCTTAGTCAGCAAAAATAAGAGGCAGACCGAATCTGCCCCTCCGGAAACTCCTGCTGCCACCACGTCGCCCGGCATAAGCATATGATTTTGTTCAACGTAACGAATCATCTTCTGAATCATTGTTCACCTGCTTGCTGTTATATGAAATAAACACCGTAAATTGTAGCATTTCACTAATGTCAATATATACAATTCCGTAGAAAAAAGCAAGTAACGTAATGTTTTTCTATGTATTTTCCCATATTCCTATGACAATAACCGTCATATCGTCCCGGATTATCCCCTTACATGTTCTTATTACATAATTTAATATAGCTGCGGCAATTTCCTTGGGATTTTCCAGAGTAATCCTGCTAATCACCTCCGGCAACAAGGTCTCTCCCATTTCATGAGACAGTCCGTCAGTAATTCCGTCCGAAACCATAATTATATAATCTCCGTCCATAAGTTTTCTGGTTGTCACTTCCGGCTCCAATCTCCCAAAAACTCCAAGAGGAAGATTTCTTGATGATATCTGCTCAACAAGATTATCACGTTTTATGAAAGTTCCGGCAGCACCAACCTTTGTCAGTTCCATCACACCTTCATGTAGATTAAGGCTGCACACATCCAATGTGGACATATTGTTTTCTCCACCACCAACGCTTAAGGATGTATTTACCATCCGGACTGCCGTCTCACCGGAAAACCCGGCCGATAGAAGCCGTTCCATCAAATCAAGAACCCTCATGCTGTCAGTACAGGCCTTTTCCCCGGACCCCATTCCGTCAGACAGCATTATGGTAAGATTGTTTTTATCAGTTTCAAACTTGCAAAAATTATCTCCCGACACGCTTTCATTCTCTTTAACTGCCTTTGCAGTTCCCACAAAAGCAATATATGCAGGTTCCTCCAAAAAATGAAAATCCCTGTACTTTTCATCAAGGTAGTAATCCGTATCCTTGGAAACCATAAGCCTTTTATCAAAAATGACCGACAACATATCTGCCACTTCTTCACCTGTTTTCGCACATCCCTTTTCCAATGCTAAAGTAGCACCTATCTCCAGCCGCTTGTCCTGCTTTTCTATGTAATGAATTTCCTTTACCAGAATTCCTTCTACCTTCAAATGACGTGAAACCTGTCTTAATACTTTTTCCGGTAATGCTGCATAAGCAAAAGAGATTTGAGCCACTTCCGTCATAATCTGCGCCATTTCATTCAAATGGTCCGCCATTATCTCTCTGCTTTCGTGGGCTTTTCTGCGATACAAAAATGTGCTGCGGTCTACACCCGGCATCAGAACCTGATTATCTTCTTCATCAGTATTTATCTTTTCAAATACTTCAGCAAGATCCTTAAAAGAATCCGCATATGTCATAAGCTTTTGCTTCCCGTATTCCGGCAATAACATCATGTGAACCTGATCTTTTTCAATTCTTTTTAATTTCATACGCAAAATTCCCCTCCGTGATTTTTCTGTGCAAGGAGATATTATATCAGCCGGAAGGCGTATTTTTTGTCAAAAAGAGAAGGTGCGATGAATAACATCACACCTTTACTAATTCACTATTCTTCTTTAAAAATAATTTCTCCCTCGTATACAAGACCCAGTTTTTCCTTAGCCACATCCTCGGCAAACTTCTTGGTCTGGGTATATTTACGGTATTCCTCTATTTCTTCACTTCGCTTTTCCTCTTGGGCTATCTGCTCCGAAAGCTGGTCTATGATTTTCTGCTGCTGCGTATTTTTCTCTCTTAATCGGATACTACTAATGCTTACAACAACAATAATCATAACCACCACCACGCTCACCAGAAACATACTTAACCGATTCTGGTTTCTTTTGCGATGTGCTACTGTTCTTCTTCTTGCCACAACCATACTCCTTTGGTAAACGGATTTACACTATTGTTTACATAATACCATTTTAAGGGTTTTAATCCATTCAGTCAACTTCTTTTTTATAAATCGAAGTCCTCTTTGCCCTTTATTTCGGGCTTTTTTGACATTTTTTTCCACATGTGCCCCGGCAACCTTAAAGGGTTTTCCAAAGAAATTAGTTGCTTTACCTGCATACTTAAGAATTATGCTTAGCACCTTGGAGCTTATGTTCACAAAGAATGTACTTACAAGTTTTTTATATAAACTCATTCCCACACCTGCGCCCAAAACAGCATACCACCTTAAGGTCCCGTTATTTTCCTTATGCATCAAATAAAAAACGCTGATTGCCACGATGACCCAGTAAAAAAAATCCTCTATGGAAACCAACGCATCTTTATGCTTTATTACCCGTCTGCAAATGCGAAGCAAATCATATAAAATTGTAACGGAAACTCCTAATATTAAAGAATACAGAAGAAAGTAGTTATCTCTTATAATACTTTCACTCATATGAACCCACCTGCTTTTTATTTAAACAGCCTGGTAAAAAATGACTCTCCTCCTGCTTTTGATGCGGAAGCCTCAGAATATGTAAAACTGTCAACCCTGCCATCAATATCTACCTCGCCTTTTTCCAACGTCAGGCGGCTTACATGAAGGTCATCACCTTTAATCATCAGCATCCCCTGATCCGTCTCAAGCAATATTTCATGAACATCAAATGACAGAACATCCCTGATACCTGTCAGTGTACAGGAATGTCGGTTAATTAGTGATAATTTGTGCATCCGCGGTTTTTGTTGTGTTAAATCTTCCATGATACTCCTCCTGATTGGGTATTTGGTAGAGTATATGCGAAGGAATCTGAATATATGAATTATATGTGGGGATAAAAAACTGAATCCAACCGTACAGAAGATATTATAAAGTCGGCAAAAGATACAACATATAGGAACCTTTTATTCAAAGAGTTTAACTTATAAGGTTCTAAAATAAATGTTGGGGTATGTGATTGAAAAATCATATACTCTAGCAT
>CAZGSF010000127.1:0-5358 GCA_964528145.1 uncultured Lachnospiraceae bacterium
TAGGTTATCAGCCTACATTGCAGACTGAGATGGGTGCGCTTCAGGAGCGTATCACATCTACAAAGAGTGGTTCCATTACATCCGTTCAGGCAGTTTACGTTCCTGCGGACGACTTAACTGACCCGGCACCTGCGACAACCTTTGCACACTTGGATGCAACCACCGTTTTATCACGTTCTATCGTAGAACTTGGTATTTATCCGGCAGTAGACCCTCTTGAGTCTACCTCACGTATTCTCGACCCTAGAATTTTGGGTGATGAGCACTACAAGGTAGCTCGTGGTGTACAGGAAATCTTACAGAAGTACAAAGAACTTCAGGATATCATTGCGATTCTTGGTATGGACGAGCTTTCAGAAGAGGACAAGCTTGTTGTATCAAGAGCGAGAAAGGTACAGAGATTCTTATCACAGCCTTTCTTCGTAGCAGAGCAGTTTACCGGATATACCGGTAAATATGTACCTATTAATGAGACCATCCGTGGTTTCAAAGAAATTCTGGAAGGCAAACATGATGATATCCCTGAGAGCTATTTCCTCAATGCAGGAAGCATCGATGATGTACTTGCAAGGGTAAAATAAGTTCTGTAGATGTCTGTAAGCCTAGGGAAAGGCAGAGATAGAAATGGCAGAGGAAACAAATTTTACATTAAAAATAATTACTCCGGACCGTGTTTTCTATGAAGACGATGCCGTAACCATGGTGGAATTTAATACCACGGAGGGCGAAGTCGGTATTTACAAGAAACATGTGCCCACAACAGTTATTATTAAGCCTGGAATTCTCACCATTACAAAGGATGATGAGATTAAAGAGGCAGCACTTCATGCAGGATTTGCAGAGATTTTAGAGGATAAGGTTACCATTCTTGCAGAAATTATAGAGTGGCCTGATGAAATCGATGTATCAAGGGCTGAAGCAGCTAAGCAGAGAGCTGAAGAACGCCTTTCGGGTAAAACATCTGATACTGATATTGCAAGAGCTGAAATTGCATTGCAGCGTGCTATGGCTCGTATTGAAGTGTTAAGGTAAAGACCAAAATGAAAAAACTGCATATGCTATTTATAAAACAGGAAAGAAGCAGCATATGGATTTTAATCATCGAATTCTTCCTTTTTACATGGCGTATCCTGATTTGAGTACAGGATTACCTTACAATTCTGGGCAGGAAGATACGGTAATGAGGGATTTGGAGTATTTGCAACAAATATATCCCGAGGAAGCAAGAAAATATCAGATGAGAATCAGCCAGATACTTGACAAAATGGATTATGAAGGTAGTATGATATATGATGAATACCCCGACAAGTATCAGTTATATAATCTGGCAGATAATATTTTGGTTATATTAAAAAGAGAGGCAGAAGAAGCCGCTCTCCAAAACAAAAGCGGAGCACTTCCCATTTCGGAAGAAAAGTGGGAATGGCTTGTAGATTTTATACGTGTCTTGTTGTTTTATGAAGTTTATAAAAGAAGGCATCGCAGGAAAAACGGTTATTTAAAATTTTAGTTGAGGTTTTTGTATAAAATCGTTAAAATATAGTCATGGCTTAGGCCATGGCTATATTTGATTTTTATGATAATGTGAGTTTTGAGGATATAATCATGGGATTGGAACGACTCTTGAAAGAAATAGAACAGACCGGTTTAACAGATGCTGTTTTAAGTAATCCTGTAACAGATAATACTTATAGCAAAATAAAAGTGCGTCCTGTACAAATAAAAGGTGAAGTATTTTACCAGATTACAATGTATAAGAATAACCAGGTTTTTCATAATAACTGTAATTTAGGTGAAGCCTTGGAAAAAATGGCGGAGTGGATCAGATGTTCGTTTAAGCAGAGCCAGATTGAAACGCCACTTTTCAGAGCTGTGATTCTTGTAGGGAAAAAGGGTAATATGACTATTAAGAAGAAACAAAAGAAAGAAGAGACTGTTTTGAAGGTTGAGTCTCATGATAAAGAGAAGAATTATATTTTGAAAGAAGGGGAACCGGTTGATTTTCTGATAGAGCTTTCTGTTATGACAAAGGAAGGTAAGGTCATAAAGAATAAATATGATAAATTCAGACAGATTAACAGGTTTTTGGAGTTTATAGAAGATGTTATGCACGCGCTTCCTACAGATAGGACTTTGCGGATTATAGATTTTGGATGTGGTAAATCTTATCTTACCTTTGCAATGTATTATTATCTTCATGTGATTAAAAGGCTGGAAGTTGAAATAATAGGTTTGGATTTGAAAAAGGATGTAATATTAAATTGTAGCCGGCTGGCTGAAAAACTTGGATATACAGGACTGCATTTTGAAATGGGAGATATAGCAGGATACGAGAATGCTTGTGGCGCAGATATGGTTGTTACCCTTCATGCCTGTGATACGGCAACAGATTATGCACTGGCGCAGGCTGTAGCGTGGGGCGCGAAGGTAATATTGTCGGTGCCATGCTGTCAGCATGAGGTTAATCGGCAGATTTCCTGTGATGAACTGAATTCATTATTAAAATACGGCATAATAAAGGAGAGAATATCAGCACTTGTTACAGATGCCCTAAGGGCAGAAATATTAAAAGAGCAGGGCTATGAAACCCAGATTCTCGAATTTATTGATATGGAGCATACCCCCAAAAATCTGCTTATCAGGGCTGTGAAACGGGGCGGAATGCGTCCGGTGTCAGAAAAAGGAAATAATAAGAAATCGGAACAACTGGCTGAATATCTGCATTTAAATACAACTTTGCAGAGGCTGCTTGATGATAAGGAGTAAAAATGAAAAAAGGCGTTTTAAAGGGGATTGTAATAGGCGCAAGCTTTTTAATTTCATTGTTTGTAATAGGCCATTTTGTTAATCAGGACAATAATGATTTAACAGTTGAAATGGCCAAGGCCACATACCCTCTGGTATATATGGAAAAAGAAGGTGTGACATACAACTGCCTTCATGGTTATGGCAAAGTCATGCAGACCGCTTTCGAAAGAGATACAATTACGGTTTTGGATGATAACAGAAGTACTAATGTAATCATCAGGACGTTTGGAAATCCTGTTGAACAAATCAGGTACGAAGTAAGAAGTGTTGATGGTGAGCGTCTTATAGAGACTGGCGAGGTAACGGAATATCAATTAGTTGATGAAGATATTACTTTTAATGTGGCACTTAAAGATTTGATAGAGAAGAATAAGGATTATTGCCTTGTTATAATTCTGACAAATGATAATCAGGATGAAATCCGCTATTATACACGAGTGGTGTGGGCAGAAGAATATAATACAATTGAAAAAATAAAATTCGTGAAGGATTTCCACGGAAAAACATTTGACAAAAATCAGGCTAAAGATTTGAAAAAATATCTCGAGTCCAATTCGGAAGGGGATAATTCTACCTTCAATAAGGTTAATATTCACAGTAGTCTTAATCAGGTTACCTGGGGAGACTTGGAGATTTCTAAATTAACGGTTCCTGTTCCAGATATTATTGATATAACAAAACAGACAGCAAGCATAAAGCAAATATATTATGTTTCTACAGGTGAAGAAAAGAACCAGAAGTTTTACCGGGTAGAGGAGTATTATAGAATTCGTTACACAAAAGAGCGCACATATCTTCTGGATTATGAAAGAAGCATGGAGCAAATATTATCTGAGAAGGATGTTCCCTTTGAAAATAATAAGTTGAATCTGGGAATTGTTTCGGAAGAATTTGACTTTCTTGAAAGCGAAGATGGTAACATATTTGTTTTTGAAAATCAGGGAAGATTATTTAGTTATAATGTTACAGATAATAAGTTATCTGTATTATTTGGATTTTATGACAGCGAAAATAGTGATGCAAGAACAATGAATCAGCAGCATAAGCTTAAGATTTTAAATGTGGATGAAGCCGGAAATATTCAATTTGCGGCTTATGGTTATATGAACAGAGGCCGGCATGAAGGCGAAGTAGGTATACAGATATATTATTATAACAGTACACTTAATACTGTGGAAGAGGCTATATATATTCCATATGATAAGTCAGATGAGATTTTACTTTGTGAAATGGAGAAGCTATTATATGTAAATCGTGATAATGCAATGTTTTTTATATTGGAGGGCACGATTTATGCTGTGAATTTGAGCAACAAAACCTATGATATTCTTGCAAGAGATATGAATGATGGAAGTATACATGTATCTGATAACAATAAGATGATAGTATGGCAGGAAAGTCAGGATATGTATAAGTGCACAGAGCTTATGCTGACAGACTTGAGTAATGTACGTCAGGTGACTATTCAGTCTGATGTCGGAGAATTCATAATGCCACTTGGATTCATGGGAGAAGATTTGATATACGGAGTAGCAAAGAATGAGGATATTGTGGAAGATAAATCCGGCAAAGTTATTTTTCCGATGTATGCTTTGTATATTCAGGATATAAATGGTGAAATATTAAAAACATACAGTCAGGAGAATGTGTATGTTACGGAATGTGAAATAATAGGCAATCAAATATCTCTTTCCAGACTCGAACGTGATGATGAGGGAAATTACTCAGAAATAAATGCTGATCAGATTATGAGCAGCGAAGCTGTTGATACGGGCAAGAACACTGTAAAAACAATTAATACCGATGTATATGAAAAACAGGTTCAGATTGTTTTAAAAGAAAATGTAGATGTTAAGGCTTTAAAAGTACTTACACCAAAGGAAGTGCTGTTTGAAGGTGGTCGTGAACTTGAACTGAAAAGTAAGGAAAGTGAGAAAGACAGATTTTATGTATATGGACCCAACGGTGTTGAAGGTATATATATGAATCCTGCAAATGCAGTAAATGCAGCATATGATATAGCGGGAGTTGTGACCGGAGATAAGGGCGAGTATATTTTCAGAAAAGGAAACAGGGTTACAAGGAATCAAATTATGGCTATTGAGGCAGAATCGGCAGATGAGGAGAGAAGCAGTGTCTCTGTGTGTTTGGATATAATGCTTGAAACGGAGGGTGTTGTAAGGAATACTCAGATGTTGCTTGATCAGGGGGAAAATCCCTATGAAATATTAAAGGATAGTCTGGATGAATATTTAGTTATGGATTTAACAGGCTGTCCATTAGACGCGGTACTGTTTTATGTAAACCAAGACATTCCTGTTTTAGCAATGCTTGAGAATGGCAATGCAGTTCTTGTAACCGGATTTAATGAAACCCAGATAGTTATTATGGATCCGGTTACCGGCAAATTAAGTAAAAGATCCATGAAAGATTCGGATGAATGGTTTAAGAAGAATGGTAATAGTTTTATTACCTATGTAAGATAGGTAATAAAACTCAGACTGTAGACAAAGCGCATCTGGCAATTCCTAAGCCAGAAGCGCTTTTCTC
>CAZGSF010000128.1:0-5292 GCA_964528145.1 uncultured Lachnospiraceae bacterium
AATCTCGGACTCACGGGAATCCATGTTCCACTTGTCGCTTCTCCAACCTACAATAATCTTAAGATCAGGAGCTAAAGCTTTGATACCAAGTTCAAAACGGATCTGGTCATTACCTTTACCTGTTGCACCGTGGCAGATTGCGGTTGCGCCTTCTTTACGTGCAATTTCTACTAATCTTTTTGCAATAACAGGTCTTGCCATGGAAGTACCTAAAAGATATTTGTTCTCATAAATAGAATTTGCCTGAACGCAGGGAACTACATATTCGTCACAGAACTCATCAATAACATCCTCAATGTATAATTTGGTAGCTCCGCAGAATTTAGCTCTTTCTTCAAGACCATCCAGCTCTTCACCCTGCCCACAGTCGATGCAGACACAGATTACTTCGTAGTCAAAGTTCTCTTTTAACCAGGGAATGATAGCAGTAGTATCAAGTCCGCCGGAGTACGCTAAAATTACTTTTTCTTTCATATTAGAATTCCTCCAAAAATATATTTTGTAAATGGTTGTATAAAAATACACATTATATGTATCGTGGTATGAACGGAAAACTTCTTTTCCCTCATCTTGTAACAATATACAACATTTGCTTATAAAATGCAAGTGGAAAATTATGCGGTGTAATAAAACAATTTTGAAATATTATTGCATGATTGAATAAAAATTGTTGCATAAATCAGGGCACAGGTGTATAATTATGCAAAAGTAAGGGCGAAATATACAAAGCAACAGTTGTACAAATCCCTACTTTGTGCTAGAATACCGAGTGTTGAGGAGGTTTAATATGAAGACTAAGATTTTTATTGACGGAAGTGAAGGTACAACCGGCCTTAGAATATATGAGCGTTTTGAGGGAAGAGATGACGTGGAATTATTGAAGATTTCTTCCGAACTTAGAAAAGATGTAAATGAAAGAAAAAGACTTATTAATGAATCTGATATAACATTTCTTTGTCTGCCGGATGCGGCGGCAAGAGAATCCGTAAGCCTTGTGGAAAATGAGAATGTGAGAATTATTGATACATCTACGGCACATCGTACCGAGGAAGGCTGGGCTTATGGTTTTGCGGAATTATCAAGCGCACATCGTGATGCAATTAAAAATGGTAAGAGAATTGCAGTTCCGGGATGTTATGCAACGGGATTTATTTCTCTGGTATATCCAATGATTGCAAAGGGAATTATGCCGGCGGATTATCCTGTAAGTTCTTTTGCCATGTCAGGATACAGTGGGGCAGGTAAAAAAGTAATTGCGGCTTATGAAGCTGATGAGAGACCTGTGGATTTTGATGCGCCCCGTGAGTATGCTCTTACACAGGAACATAAGCATCTGAAAGAAATGAAAAAGATTACAGGACTTAATAAAGAACCGTTATTTTCTCCCATTATTTGTGATTACTACAGCGGAATGGTTGTATCCGTTCCTCTTTATACAAGTATGTTAACCGGTGTTTCGACCGTAGAAGATGTACATAAAGTAATCTCCGATTTTTATGCAGGCGAGCAATTTATTAGAGTTATGCCTTTAGATGCACAGGCAGGAGAAGGAAATATGTTAGCCGGTAATGCATGCTCCGGATGGGACGGACTCCGTATTTTTGTAACCGGTAATGAAGACAGAATCGTTCTGTCATCCCAGTTTGATAATTTGGGAAAAGGTGCTTCGGGTGCAGCAATCCAGTGCTTAAACATTATGCTTGGATGTGAAGAAAGCAAGGGGCTGAATGTATAATGAGGCATGAGCCATGCACAGTCAAGCCGAAAGGCGTGTGTGGGAGCTGGCTCACAATAGCATGTATTTCGGCTTGACTGTATACGGCGATGCCGTATATGAGGAAGTAGCCCGTAAGGGCGGATTCCGAATATGAGCATGGCGGGATTAGGAAAGAGAATTTGAGTTTGCTGATGAGTATGAATGGGCACTTTTGGACATAAGAGCCATGAAAAATTCATAAAAGTCCAAAAATATGAGAAAAAGTTCAATAATTGGATGTTTGAGCTGGAAAATGCACGCTAGAGTCCAAAAACATGAAGAAAAAGTCAATAATTGGATGTTTGAATAATGAAAAGAACGCAATCGTCCAAAAACAGTTGTTTTTTTGGGGGGAGTGTGCTACTTAGATTGAAAGTTTCAGAGACTTTACAATATAGTTACAAAGGCAGAATAGCTACATGAAAACATATTCCCAACTGTAAGGTGAATAATTTATACGGTTGGATTCGAAGAAGAAAAAGTGAAACGGAGTAGCAGAATGGTTAAGTTTTATTTTGTGCGTCACGGGGAGACGGACTGGAATGCCCGGGGACGTTTTCAGGGAATTGAGAATATTCCCTTAAATGAGGCAGGTTTGAAGCAGGCTGAAGCATGCGGAAAAGGTATGAAAGCCTGCGGCATTGCATTTGATTACATTGTGTCGAGTCCCCTTGACCGTGCCAAGGTGACTGCGGAAAGAATCGCTGAGTATGTAGGTATTGAACTTACAGATGTGCAGGTTGACAAACGACTGATTGAGCGTGATTTTGGTGAGATTTCGGGTCGTCCAAGAGAAGACCGTGAGAAGATGTTTAATGATGGTAAAGACTACGGAATGGAGCCGGAGGCTACAGTGATAGAGCGCATGCAGCAGGCGATGGAAGCTTACTGCGATAAAGGCTATAAGCATGTTGTGATGGTGACTCATGGGGCATCAATAAGGGCGTTACTTGCCAAGTACTGTCCGGCAGGGAGTGTGCCACGGTGGCAGTACAGAAGAATGCATATGTGACGGTAATTGCTTATGATGGTAATAAATTTTATCTGGCAGAGTACGATAAGGCGCCGGAGGATTTGACAGAGGATTAAATATGTTAGTTTTAGAAAAAGGCAGACCACAGAATACAGACCGCCTGCCAAAAGAGATGGCAGTATATGATTTACTGGATGGACTAGGAATCGAATATGAAAGAATTGACCACGAGGCACTTTTTACCATGGAAGCCTGTTTAGAGGTTGATAAAGCGCTTGGGATGCCCATATGTAAGAATCTTTTCCTATGCAATTCACAGAAGACTAAATTTTATCTTCTGCTGATGCCGGGAGATAAGAAGTTTGTGACTAAGGATTTGTCAAAGCAGATTGGCAGTGCAAGACTTTCTTTTGGTCCTGCGGAATATATGGAAGAACTACTTAACATTACACCGGGGTCCGTAAGTGTAATGGGACTTATGAATGATAAAGATAACAGAATCCAGTTGTTGATTGACAAGGATGTGTTGAAAGAGGAATACTTTGGATGTCACCCTTGCATTAACACCAGCAGTTTAAAGATGAAGACCGCGGATATTGTGGAGAAATTCCTGCCGGCGGTAAAGCATGAATACATAGAGGTAGAGTTATGAGTCAGGAAACAAATGCAATAATCCGTACCATGACAATTGAAGATTATGACGGAGTCCGTGAACTATGGATGACTATCAAAGGTTTTGCAATAAGGAGCGTGGACGATTCCAGAGAAGGCGTAGAACTTTTTATTAAGAGGAATCCCACAACCAGCGTTGTGGCAGAACTTGACGGACGTATCGTTGGCGCAATTCTCTGTGGTCACGACGGACGAAGAGGCTGTCTGTATCACGTATGCGTGGCTGAGGCATTCCGTATGCAGGGCATCGGTAAAGCAATGGTAGTTCGTGCAATGGAATCACTTCGTGCGGAGAAGATAAACAAGGTGTCTCTGATTGCTTTTACCAGTAACGATATCGGTAACGCTTTTTGGAAGCAGATTGGCTGGACCAAGAGGGAAGATTTGAATTACTATGATTTTACATTGAATGAAGCAAATATTACGGCGTTTATACAGTAAGAACCTTGGGGAGAAATGGTAACATGAAAACAGGGAAAATGATTTTGGCTATTATATTAAGCGTGCTTGCATTGGTTGTTGCCCAAGCCGCGTCACAGCTTATTGCAAGTGTCGTGATGCTTGTGAAAATACCGACCTTCGTAGGCAATATATTAGCCGGCGTTTTATATATTATTTTTGCATATTTGTTAGTCAGATTTTTATGCACAAAATTTTTGAAAGAAGAAATGAGCAGCTACAACATCCCTTCCTTTAAACTTGAGGTAAAATGGTGTGTTGTTGCATTTCTTTTACCTATAGCAGTAGCTGCAATTTATTTATTGTTTGTGCCGGGAAGCTTTGAAAAGAATAGTCTTGATATTAATTCGAAATTAGATTTGATATCTGCAGGAATATTTTTCACAGGCTTTGGTGCCGGAATCGTGGAAGAAATGGTTTTCCGTGGTATTATGATGGGTGTTGTAGAAAAACGGTTTAATAAGACTGTTGCAATTATTGTTCCCTCTCTTTTGTTTGGACTGGTACATATTATGGGAATGGGCTTTAACCTGTTAAGTTGTATATTGGTGGTGCTGGCAGGTACGATGGTTGGAGTGATGTTTTCACTTATTGCTTCTGCAACCAAGTCTGTTTGGAACAGCGCAATTGTTCATGCTGTTTGGAATATGGTAATCATCGGCGGCTTTTTGTGGATAGGAACAGAATTAGATGAGTATTCTTTAATTACTTATAAATTAGATGTAACGTCATTCTGGTTGACAGGTGGCGAATTCGGAATTGAGTCATCGATTGTAGCGGTGATAGGGTATAGTTTGGTTTGTATGTTAGTGTTATTGGATGGTAAAAAGAGGGGTAAAAAAGAATAGACAAATTAGAATTTGCTGATGAGTATGAATGGGCACTTTTGGACATATGAGCCATGAAAAATTCATAAAAGTCCAAAAACATGAGGAAAACTTCAATAATTGGATGTTTAAGTTAGGAAATGTACGCTAGAGTCCAAAAACATGAAGAATAAGTCAATAATTGGATGTTTGAACAATGAAAAGAGCGCAATCGTCCAAAAACAGTTGTTTTTGGGGGAGTGTGCTACT
Organism: uncultured Lachnospiraceae bacterium; assembly: GCA_964528145.1. Classification (GTDB taxonomy): domain Bacteria; phylum Bacillota; class Clostridia; order Lachnospirales; family Lachnospiraceae; genus Acetatifactor. The sequence goes on from CAZGSF010000128.1 coordinate 4,937, forward strand.
CAGAATGAAAGGCTCAGAAAAATTCAGTTTGACAGTTTGACAAATCCCAAGTGACAGATAGATTTATGTCAGAATTCAAAAAAGAAAACGGTTCTTTAATTTGCAAAGAATTATTGGGCTGTGATTTGGGGACTGAGGAAGGAGTTGCAACTGCTTTAGAAAAGAATTTGTTTACAGAGTTTTGTCCTAAAATGGTTGAGTCTGCTACAAAAATTGCAGATGATATCCTGAATTTTTAATGATACATAATTTATAGACAACCATTTAAGAAGTAAATATTATAATAAGCTTTTCCAACCTACATGGAGGAAAAAAACATGAACATAATTAACGGCGGTGTAACCGCAGCAAAAGGA
>CAZGSF010000129.1:0-5213 GCA_964528145.1 uncultured Lachnospiraceae bacterium
GTAAAACCATGGATGAAGCCATGGCTGAGGTTAAAATGGTAGTAGAAGGTGTATACTCTGCAAAAGCAGCAATGGGACTTGCAAAGAAATACGATGTTCAGCTGCCCATTATTGAGCAGGTAAACGCAGTTTTATTTGACGGAAAGAGTGCAGAAGAAGCGGTAAAGGACTTGATGCTTCGTGACAAGAAAATAGAAATTTCTGAAGAATGGTAAGAGGTATACTATGGGAAACAGCGGATTTAATGGTTCAAAAGAATATGTAGCCAGCGAAGAGTTAATGGCAAGTGTAAATGTGGCAATTGCCCTGCAGAAGCCTCTTTTGATTAAGGGTGAACCGGGTACCGGTAAAACCATGCTTGCACAGGCTGTGGCTAATTCTCTTGGCATGAAATTAATTATCTGGAATATTAAATCTACCACCAAGGCTCAGGATGGTTTATATATGTACGATACCATTCAGCGTTTGTATGATGGTCAGTTTGGTGAGGAAGGTGTTGATGACATCGCCCAATATATTAAACTTGGAAAACTGGGAGAGGCATTTGAATCCGAAGAACAGGTTGTTCTTTTGATTGATGAAATTGATAAAGCGGATTTGGAATTCCCTAATGACCTTTTATGGGAGCTTGATCAGATGGAATTCTACATTCATGAGACAAAGCAGACTATTAAAGCAAAGAAGCGTCCTATTGTAATCATTACATCCAACGCAGAGAAAGAATTACCTGACGCATTTCTTAGAAGATGTATTTTCCACTATATTGAATTCCCGAATCAGGAATTGATGGAAGAAATCGTAAAGGTACATTATCCTGATGTAGAAGAAAATCTTTTGAATGCGGCAATGGAGACCTTCTATGCAATCAGAGGACTTCGTGATATTCGCAAGAAACCCAGCACATCTGAACTGATTGACTGGATTAATGCATTACAGATTGGCGGAATTACTGCAGACAGAATGAAAGAAACACTTCCGTTTGTAGGTGTAGTGGTCAAAAAGGACGAAGATTTGGAACTGGTAAAACAGAAAAAGGGTGAGATTTAAATTCCATGTTTGTGAAATTTTTTGATACTCTAAAGGCAAAAGGGTTAAAGGTAACCTTAAGTGAATGGCTGACTTTACAGGAAGCCCTGGATAAAGACCTTGCGGGAAGTTCGCTCACGCAGTTTTATTATCTTGCCCGAATGATTCTGGTAAAAAGTGAAACTGACTTTGATAAATTCGACATGGCTTTTGAAGAGTGCTTCAAAGGTGTAATGACAGAAAATGAAGTGTCCAATCAGATGCTTAGATGGCTGGATAAATTCGATATGATGGATTTGGTGGATGAGCAGGAGAGGGATTTCATGAATCAAATGGAGACCACCACACTCACCAAGGAAGATATTGAGCAAAAGTTTAAAGAGCGCCTGAAAGATCAGGACAGCGAGCATAACGGCGGAAGCTTCTGGATTGGTACAATGGGTAAAACCCAGTTCGGTAATACAGGCGGTAATTTAGGTGGTGTCCGGGTTGGAGGACAGACCGGGTATCAGTCGGCATTTGCAGTAGTGGGCGCCAGAAAATATCGTGATTTCCGTGATGACAGGGTCATGGATAACCGTCAGTTTACCCAGGCACTTCGTAAACTACGCCAGTTTTCAACAAGGCTTGACATTCCCGAGACGGAACTTGATATTGACGGAACCGTTAATAAGACCTGTAACAATGGCGGTTGTTTACAGATTGTAATGCAGAAGCCCAGAAAAAATGCTGTAAAGCTTTTGCTTCTTATGGATTCCGGCGGAACCATGATTCCCTACACTACATTGTTAAATGATTTGTTCCAGTCAGTGCACAAATCAAATCATTATAAAGATGTAAAAACTTATTTTTTCCATAACTGTATCTACAGTAAGCTTTATAAAACACCGGAATGTGAGAACGGTGACTGGATTGACACAGATTGGATGTTCCGTAACTTAGACAGTGATTATAAAGTCATCATTGTGGGAGATGCAGCTATGGCGCCGGAGGAACTTTATTCCGATACCGGTAATTACCGTGGACCCAATGGGGGATTGTCCGGTTATGAATGGTTAAAATTAGTGAAACGCCACTACAAGAAAGTAGTATGGCTGAATCCCAAGATGGCACCGGGGCATGCACCATGGCGCGAAGCAGAGACCGCAGTGAAGGGACTGTTCCCCATGTATAAACTGACTGTGGATGGGCTGAATCAGGCAATGACCAAGTTGATGGTGAATAAATAGAATTAGTCAAATAATCGCCTAAAGTTTTTATAAGACAGAGGCGATTATTTTTTGTATATATATGAGGGAAATTAATAATAGTAGAAGAATAAAAGCACATATAAAATCAAGAAAAATATATGTTAGTAATCTATGATATAGTTAACGAGTTCGATATGAAGCATCAACTTGTTAAGAATATTGTGGGCTTCATCCATGATAAAAATATATGAGGTAATTCATATGAACGAAGAAACTTTTGAGTATTTGCTTAAATACATTGATAAACATATTTGTGAGAAAATCAGTTTAATTGAATTAGCGGAACTTGCAGGATATAGTCCGTTTTATTTTAGTAAGCTGTTTTCTGAAATAATGGGAATGTCGGTGACGGGATACATCAGAGTACGCAAATTACAGTATTCAATGAGAACACTTTTGGAAGGGAAAAAAGTGCTTGATGTTGCTCTTTTGTATGCATTTGAATCGCATGAAGGTTTTACCAGATCATTTACAAAACTGTTTGGCTCAACACCCAGTACTGTGCGAAAATATCTTACAGCGTATAGTGTTCCTGAGATAGTTGTACCGGAGTTAAAAAGTGGACTAAAAAATAAGAGGGTTTTTATGAATTTTGATAAAAAAGTGTTAGAAGATAATATGCACCAGATTGTTTTCGAAGTGTTGAGAACATCTTTAGAGGAAGCAAAAGAAGGATTTTGTACAAGAATTGAAATTAATTTGTTTGAAGATGGAAGTATAAAAATTACAGATAACGGAAGAGGAATTCCACTTTCGCAAGATATACAGTCAAACAAAAAGATACTTGATAATATATTGGCGGGCCATCCTATATCGAGTGTGGAGTATATTGTAATGGGGGATTTTAATGTCAGTGGTCTCCAGGCAGTTAATTCATTGTGTGAGAATTTACAAGTAAATGTATATCGGGATGGAATAAAATTTATACAGGATTACGTAAGAGGAATTGCACAGCATGAAGTTGTATGCGTGGAAGAAAAACATGAGTCAGGCATGGAGATGATATTAAAGCCGGATACGATGATATTTGGCGATTGTAGATTTTCGGAAAATATAATAAAGGATTGGATAAAGAGTAAAAAAGAAGTGTTTGAAAAAATGTGCTCCATTAGTTGGTTATAAAATGCATATTTATATAAAAAGTAAATCGTAAAAACGCACAAAAATATCCTTGACACCGTTGTGTTTCAGCGTTATTATACTTATAAGTTGACGCGCAGTACTCATCTGCGCAGGATTAATAATCCGTCTTGGTAATTCTACCGGATATCCAACTTATTAATTAAATAACGGAACGGTAGAGGTTGAAGACAGGTTGTTAAAGTATACTGCAAGTATCGTGCATTTGTTTTGGTGACGAAGATGTTAGCAGATATTTTAAAGTAATACCTCATAACCACTACCGTGGAAAGAGGTATTATTGAAAAACAAAAGAAAAAATAATCAAAGGGACGGCTTCATCCCTGCCACCGAGGACTGGTGTGGCAAAGAACTGTTTGAGAACAGGGAAGTAAGGGAAGGGTTCTTAAGTGATATTTTGAGCATTCCCAGAAGTGCCATTAAGGAGACACAGATTATTAATTCAAGTCTGTGGAAGAGAGCACGCAAAGAGAAGCAGGGCGTTGTAGACATCCGTATCAGATTGAACAATGACCGTATCATCAACATTGAGATACAGGTACTTAAAAGTGACCACTGGGATAAGAGACAGATGTTCTACTTATCAAAGATGTATACTGAGAATGCACGTAAGGGCGAGGATTATGATAATCTTCCTGACTGCATAAGTATTGCAATCCTTGATTTTGACCTGACAGAGGATGAGGAGTATTTCCACTGTTATAAGTTCCGTGATGAGAATGGCAAGGTTTTCAGCGAGGCGATGACTGTGTACATACTGGAGCTTGATAAGAAGTTAGGCAGAGAGAATGTTATGGATGACTGGATAAGGGTATTTCGTGCGAAGAGTGAGGAGGACCTTGATATGATTAAAAGTAAAAACAAAGGTATTCTTGCAGCAATAAAGGAATTGAAGGAAATCGGTTTATATAATATTTTCCGTGAAGAGTATGAGTACAGACTAAAGGTAAAGCGTGACACAAGGGCCAGAGAGTCTTATGTACGTAAGGAAGGAATTGCTATTGGAAAAGCAGAAGGAAAAGCAGAAGGAAAAGCAGAAGGAAAAGCAGAAGCAGTCCTTGAATTATTAGTGGGATTAGGTGATATTTCTGAATCATTGCAAGAGACTATTATGAATGAGAAAGATATAGAAGTACTAAATAAATGGCTTAAGATTGCTGCTAAATCGGAAAGTGTTGAAGCGTTTACCAAGAAGATGATGGAGAATATATGAAAAAGAACATAATATTTTTGGGTTTATTAATTATAGGAATGCTAATTTGTTTTTTGTATTCGGGAAGAAGTGGAAATACAAAATAGAATTTAAATTAATTTCGGACTTGACAAATTCTCAGAACTTAGTTACACTAATCCCAACAAATAGCCAAAAGCGAAGAAGAGAACAAGTAGTAGCAAGGGAAACTTACAGAAAGCAGCCGGTTGATGAGAGGCGCAAGGGAAGCTTACTATGAATACATCTCGGAGCTGCGTACCGAAAGAAGTAGGCTACGACGAATTGGGCAGTCGTTATCCTGTCACGGCATTGATTGATGCCTATTAAGGCAGTGCTTGTGAAAGTACTGTGAAGATTGGTGGTAACACGAGTTATGCTCGTCCTTTTGTAGAGGATGGGCATTTTTTATTGCAAAGGAGAGAACAGCAATGACAATTTTTGACGAATTGAAAGCCAGAGGTCTTCTGGCACAGTTAACAGACGAAGAAGAAATCAAAGAATTAATCAACAACGGTAAGGCAACCTTTTATATTGGTTTTGACCCTACCGCAGACAGCCTTCATGTAGGACATTTCATGGCTCTT
>CAZGSF010000130.1:0-5125 GCA_964528145.1 uncultured Lachnospiraceae bacterium
GGAAAAGGTTGATATGACCCAGGCTGATACAAAGAATGGAGCATACCCCGTTTAATTTTTAAAAATATTAAGACCCTTTAGGCATTTGTCTAAGGGGTCTTTTCTTTAGAGGTTAAGTGTCCTGCGCAGAATTATATTTCCTTTCAGGACACGCTTTTGCTCGGTAAAAAAGCGTAGCAGTACTAGGCTCGAAAACACCTCGCCAAGTACTGACGTTTTTTAACGGTCCGTCAAGGAAATATAATTCTTCGCAGGAATGCTTCGCTAAATAAAAAGGCTTGGCAAATGGAAGTGTATAGTAATTTTAAAATTATATTGAAACATGGAGATGAATAAGATATGGGGATATGATATAATAGGACGAAAAATGTTAAAAGTGGAAAGTGGCATTATGATGAAACTGAAAAAATTATTGATTTTTGATGTGTATGGAACGATTATTTCTACGGGAACCGGTTCTATAGATGCAACGAAGAAGATTTTGAGTTTGCATGATAAAGAAATTGATTCAAAAGAGTTCTATGCTGAATGGAAAAAGCTTCATAGAGTTCATATGGATAAAGCAAATGAAGGAGTCTTCATTACAGAAGAGGAAATTTTTGTACAAGATTTAAAAGTGCTATATGAAAAGTATGGAATTGAACGGGATTATCGTAGTGATGTGAAAATCATGCTTGATAGTCTGGTGGGACGGGTATGTTTTGAAGATGTAAAAGACGTTTTGGATGAATTGAAAGCAAATCACAGAGTAGTGTTGGGAACAACCACCGATACAACCCCATTGCTGGTAAATTTGAAAGATAATGGTTTAGAGTTTGAGGGGATTTACACCTCAGAAATTATAAGAAAGTATAAGCCTGATGAAAGGTTTTATAAATACATATTGGAACATGAACATTATGATGTTAAAGATGTTGTATTTATAGGCGATTCGATAGTGGATGATATAATAGGACCTAAATCGGTTGGAATAAAAACTGTGTTGGTTGACAGGACAAAAAAATATAAAGCCAATGATATGAAGATAAAACCGGACTATATAATTAATGATTTTAAAGAATTATTTAAAATATATAGAATAGCAGAAACATTTGACAAAATATGATTTTTTATTTAAAATAACAAGTGTTATAATTTTTATAAAAAATTATTGAAATTTAACTGTAGATAAAAGTGTTTCGAAGGATAAGATGAGGTGTTTTCATGGCAAGAAAAGAAACTATTACAATTCAGGATATTTTGGAAACTGCATTTGTAATGACAAGGGAAGAAGGATTTGCAAATGTGACAGCCAGAAAGGTTGCAGCGAAAGCAGGATGTTCCACACAGCCTATATTCAGGGTTTATAAGAATATGGAAGAATTGTGCGTTGCGGTATATGAGCGTGCGATTACATATTTTCAGGAGTATCTGGCACGTCATGAGAGGCGTAGCAGTGTGCCTTTTGTAGATCTTGGAATGGCTTATATTTCCTTTGCAATGGAAGAGAAGAATCTTTTTCAACTTTTATTTGTAAGTAAAGGAACAGTCCAAAAGGAAATGTATGAGGTTGTAAATGGTGATGCAGGTAATGTTGTAAAGGAGATTTCGAAGGCATCTTCATCAGGGTGTAAGAATCCCAGCGCAATGTTTATGAATATGTGGATATTCATTCACGGTGCTGCATGTATGAGTCTTACCGGAGATTATGATTTGAATGATGATGAAACCGTGAAATTGTTAGAAGACGCGTACAAATCATTTTCAATATAGTGTTTTAAGAATTAAAAGTTAAGCCTTGAGAGGACATTATGGATAAAACGACGGATATTATTTCCAGAATAAAAGAATTGTATTCTAATATGAGTAAAGGGCATAAGCGTATAGCCCAGTATATTACTGAACACTATGACCAGGCGGTTTTTATGACTGCGGCACGGCTTGGTGCAGAGCTTGGTATAAGCGAATCCACGGTTGTGCGTTTTGCGGCAGGAATCGGATATGAAGGTTATCCGGAATTTCAGAAAGCGCTTGAAGAATGGGTTAAGGGACAGCTTAATTCAGTGCAAAAAATAGGTGTTAAATATGGAGGAAGCACACAGTCGGAGATTGTGACTTCTGTTTTGACAGCCGACATTGAAAAAATTCAGGACACAATTGAGAATCTTGATTCCAATGCCTTTGAAACTGCTGCCAATACCATTTTGGAGGCACAGAACTTGTATATAGTCGGTCTTAGAAGCTGTGAACCGCTGGCACGTTTTTTGCATTTTTACGTGAATATGATTCGGGGAAATGTGTACCTTCTAAGCACTACAAGCGTAACCGAGATGTTTGAACAGATGATTCGCATCAATGAAAAGGATGCTATTATCGGAATCAGTTTTCCCAGATATTCCATGCGTACCTTAAAGGCAATGGAATTTGCCAATGACCGCAATGCCAAGGTTATTGCTATTACTGACAATATTCATTCACCTATGAATCTCTATTCATCATGTAACTTGTTTGCAAGAAGTGACATGGTATCCATTGTAGATTCCTTAGTGGCACCACTTAGTCTTATTAATGCACTTGTGGTTGAATTATGTCTGAAGCGTCCGGACGCCGTAAAGGAAAATCTGGAAATGCTTGAGGAAACTTGGAATAATTATCAGGTTTACCTGAATGATGAAATTAATTTCATTGATGAAGAACCAATGCTGAATTATTCGCTTAAAAAAGAAGAGTAATTTACAGGAGATTTCACCGAATGAACGATATAATTATAATTGGTGCGGGCGCGGCAGGAATGATGGCGGCGTACAGTGCGGCATCAGCAGGACGTTCCGTAATACTTCTGGAAAGAAATGAAAAAGCGGGAAAGAAGATATTTATTACGGGAAAAGGCCGCTGTAATGTGACTAACGCCTGTGATGTGGAAGATTTGTTTTCAAACGTAATTAGTAATCATAAATTTTTATACAGTGCCTTTTACGGCTTTGACAATAAGTCTGTAATGGATTTTTTTGAAAAAGCAGGCTGTAAATTGAAAATAGAGCGTGGTGAGCGTGTATTCCCCGTATCTGACCATTCTTCAGATGTAATTGCCGCCCTGCTTCGTGAACTGAAAAAGTTAAATGTTGAAATGCGTTACAACAGCCGTGTGGATAAGCTTCTGATTAACCATGACGATTCTGAGGAAGCCATTGTTTCCGGAGTTAAACTTACAAGTGGTGAGAAACTTTTTGCACAAAAGGTTATTGTGGCAACAGGCGGAATGTCTTATGAATTGACAGGCTCTACCGGTGATGGCTTTGAATTTGCAAAGGAAACAGGACATAAGGTGACGGAGCTTTTACCTTCCCTGGTGCCTTTTAACACAGAAGAAAAGTGGTGTGCCGAACTTATGGGGCTTGCGCTTAAAAATGTGGAACTGCGTTTATATGATGATAAAAAAGAATACTATTGCGGTTTTGGTGAAATGCTGTTTACCCATTTTGGAGTAAGCGGTCCGCTGGTTCTTACGGCAAGCTGCTATTATGCCAAGAAGCTTTTCGGCAAAAGTGCAAAACTTTCAATTGATTTAAAACCTGCACTTTCGGAAGAACAGCTTGATAAGCGCCTCTTAAGAGATTTTGATGAAAATAAAAACAAGCAGTTTGGCAATGCACTTTCAGGATTATTTCCCTCTAAACTTATTCCCGTAATGGTGCGCGTGTCAGGAATTCCTTCAGATAAAAAGGTTAATGAAATAACCAAAGAAGAACGAAAAGAATTTGTTTCCCTGATTAAGAAGCTTCCGTTAACAATAAGTGGAACAAGAAGCTTTAAGGAGGCAATAATAACACAGGGAGGAGTGTCAGTTAAAGACATAAATCCTTCAACCATGGAATCTAAGAAAGTTAAAGGACTTTATTTTGCGGGAGAGGTTCTTGATTTGGATGCGGTAACAGGGGGCTTTAATCTGCAAATCGCATGGTCCACGGGATATCTGGCGGGAGAGTCGGCAGCAAAATAGTTTTTATATGAAGATTGGAAAGGTGAAATGTTATGAGTTATAGTATTGCAATAGACGGACCGGCAGGCGCAGGCAAAAGTACGATAGCCAAAATGATAGCAAAAAGGCAGGGGCTTATTTATGTGGATACCGGTGCAATGTATCGTGCCATGGCACTTCATTTAATCCGAAAGGGCATTAAACCGGAGGAAACAGAGCGTATAAGCGAGGAATGTAATAATGCGGATATTACCATCCGCTATGAGAATAAAGAACAGGTTGTGTACTTAAACGGAGAAAATGTGAATGCTTTTTTGCGCACGGAAGAAGTGGGAAACATGGCGTCAAAGAGCAGCGTCAACCCAAAAGTGCGTGAGAAGCTTGTAAGCCTTCAACAGAAACTTGCCAGGACCGCAGAGGTTATAATGGACGGACGCGATATCGGAACGGTTGTGCTGCCGGATGCGGATGTTAAGATTTACCTGACTGCAAGTACGGTGGTACGTGCGAAAAGACGTTACGATGAACTTGCCGCAAAGGGTGAAATCCCTGATTTTGACAGTATAGAGGCTGATATTAAAGAGCGTGATTACAGAGATATGAACCGTGATATTTCGCCTCTTAAGCAGGCAGATGATGCAATACTTGTAGACACCTCTGATATGACAATTGAAGAAGTGGTGGACAGAATTATAGAAATATCGGGCAAAAGGGGAGTGTAAGCGGTGGAAGTTAAGCTGGCGACAACGGCAGGTTTTTGCTTTGGCGTAAAACGTGCCGTAGACATGGTTTATGAGCAGATAGGCAAAGAAGAACCCATATATACTTATGGTCCCATAATCCATAATGAAGAAGTGGTAAAGGAACTTGAAGCAAAAGGGGTTACGGTATTAAATACCCCTGATGATATATGTAAGATTAATAAGGGAACCATAATAATACGTTCCCACGGTGTTACAAAATCTGTTTATGAACTTATAGAAAAACAGGGACTTAATTGCGTGGATGCGACCTGTCCCTTTGTAAAGAGAATTCATAAAATTGTTGAGAAAGAAAGTGCAGACGGCAAAACAATTGTGGTTATAGGTAATGCACTTCATCCTGAAGTTGAGGGGATTGTAAGCTGGTGCAAAAATGGTGCAACTGTAATAGAAACTGAGGAAGAAG
>CAZGSF010000131.1:0-5049 GCA_964528145.1 uncultured Lachnospiraceae bacterium
ACAGACGGATTCCGGTGAATGCCATTGCCATGCCGTATTTATTACAGCAATCAATAACTGCATCATCACGAACGGAACCGCCCGGCTGTGCGATGTATTTAACACCGCTCTTCTTTGCACGTTCAATATTATCTGAGAAGGGGAAGAACGCATCTGAGCCTAATGTAACATCCTGCATTTTATCAAGCCATGCTCTCTTTTCTTCTCTGGTAAATTCAGCAGGCTTAACCTTAAAGATACGCTCCCATGCGCCATCTGCAAGGATATCCATGCATTCATCACCCATATATACATCAATTGCATTATCTCTGTCCGCACGGCCAAGTCCGTCAACAAACTGAAGTCCCAACACCTGAGGTGACTGACGTAAAAACCAGTTGTCCGCCTTGCTGCCTGCAAGTCTGGTACAGTGGATACGAGACTGCTGGCCAGCACCGATACCGATTGCCTGACCGCCTTTAACGTAGCATACGGAATTGGACTGGGTATATTTTAATGTAATAAGTGCAATCTTCATATCAATCTTGGCACTCTCAGGAATCTCCTTATTCTCAGTCACAAGATTGGAAAGAAGCTCATCATTAATATCAAGCTCATTTCTTCCCTGCTCAAAGGTGATTCCATATACCTGCTTGCGTTCAATGGGCTCCGGAACGTAATCAGGGTCAATCTGAATTACATTGTATCCGCCTTTTTTCTTCTCTTTAAGAATAGCAAGTGCTTCGTCTGTATATCCGGGCGCAATTACACCGTCTGATACTTCGCGTTTGATAAGTTTTGCTGTATCTGCATCACATGTGTCTGAAAGTGCGATAAAATCACCAAAAGAAGACATTCTGTCCGCGCCTCTTGCTCTGGCATAAGCACAAGCCATAGGAGATAATTCGCCCAAATCATCCACCCAGTAAATCTTAGCCAAAGTTTCATCCAAGGGAAGACCTACTGCCGCACCTGCGGGAGATACATGTTTAAAAGATGTTGCCGCAGGAAGTCCTGTTGCTTCTTTTAATTCTTTAACAAGCTGCCATCCGTTAAATGCATCAAGGAAATTAATGTATCCGGGTCTGCCGTTTAAAACAGTAACAGGAAGCTCCTGACCATTCTCCAGATATATTTTTGATGGTTTCTGATTGGGGTTACAACCATATTTCAATTCGATTTCTTTCATGAGGGTTACACCTTTCTTTTGTAATATTTATTATACATTCTTATTCACAATGCGTGTTTTATATATTCCTGTTTCAATGTCAATATATCTGACAAATAATGATACTTTGTTTTCTTCGTTAAGATTTTCCCAGAGCATATCTGTGAATGCATCCATATCATCAGGAATTGATACCCATTTAGGCTCACCTTCAAAGCTGGGAAGGGGATTTCCGTCATGCATATATGTATGAATAAAATGACCTTCACCTGCTATAGGGTTCTCATATGCAAAAGTGTAACGGTTGCAGGCATCAGGATTGCCGTTATTACTCTTTAAAATGGACATTGCATAATTAAATTTGCCCTGTTCCAAGTGCATGATACCTGATATTCTGGGAGTATAGTTAGGACCGTCCGGCTCAAATTCCCTGCATCTTAAAGACTGCTCAAAGGTAAGCTGCTTGTCCATTCCTTCATAAATTGTATCTGTCTGATCGCCATTGGTAACAATTGTTTTATTACCGAGAACACGTACCGGTGCATAGATAATCAAACTGGGATCTTCTAACTTAGACGGGTCAAATGCCTGGGTACGGATACCTTCCCCATCCTCTACAAAAACGCGGTTACGGCTATTGCCGCTTCTACCCATAATAAAGTAGGCTGTAACTGCATATTTTCCGTTTGCTGATTTGCCGATTACAATACCTCTTCCGGGATAAGCATTCTCCCTTAATTCATTTTCCAGTGATAATTTTTGCATAATTCTTCCTCCGTTATCTTTATGTAAATACTATACATATTTTTCTTCAAAATCCACTTTGGGCATGGGACGGTCAAAATAGTACCCTTGCGCCATGCGCACCTTCATTTCTTTTAGAACCTTGTATTGTGCGCCGGTTTCTATACCTTCCACACATACATTTACACCGATGGCATCCGCAAGTTCATTAACCATCTTAATAAATGACTGGGCATATGCATCCTCAGATAAATCTTTGACAAAGCTTTGGTCAACCTTTATCACATCAAGAGGTATTTCCCTTATGTGATTCAGTGACGAATATCCGGTTCCGAAATCATCAAGTGCAATTCTTATTCCCAGTTTCTTTATACTTCCGAGAATATTCTTCATTCTTTCCATATCATTTATGGCAAGACTCTCCGTTACTTCAAGAGTAAGGTTCTTTGGATTGATGCCTGTTTCTTCCACGGTATTCTTAACCACTTCCACAATGTCAGTCTGTAGTAGCTGCACCACGGAAAGATTGACATTAACCTTGTAATTGGGATGTCCGTTATCGTTCCATCTCTTACAATCCCTGCAGGCTTCATGAAGAACATGATTACCTATAGGATTAATAAGTCCCAGATATTCTGCCAAAGGAATAAAATCAGCAGGAGATATAAAGCCAAGCTCCTCCGAATTCCAACGAATCAATGCCTCAGCACCTACACATGGTGCACCATTCTGACTCAAATCAATAATAGGCTGGTAATATACCTGAAATTCATTATATCCGTTAAGTGTTGCATCTCGCATATTCTTTTCCATATCGAGATGGCGCTTTGAAGAAGATTCAATATTATCGGAATAATTTGCCACACGGTTCTTACCGCTGCGTTTTGCCTCATACATGGCAATATCTGCTTTTTTAATAAGATCCTGTACACTTTCACCATCATCCGGGAATGATACAATACCCATACTCATGGTACAGTAATAGTCGGCACCTTTCAAAAACCAGGGGCAATTAAAGATTTCTTTGATATCATTAATAATACCGTCAAATCTCTCATAGCTTTCCGGCGGAATGACAATGACAAATTCATCGCCACCCATTCTGTAACATGTATTCTTAATTCCCTCAACATTCTGAAGACTATTGGAAATAGACTTTAAAAGTATATCTCCGTATTGATGTCCCAGACCGTCATTTATATGCTTAAAATCATCCAAATCAAGATATAACAGACCGCCTTTACGCCCTGTATTCTTTGCTTCGTCAACATGCCTTGCCAGATCTCTTTCGCAGCACATTCTGTTATACAGTCCCGTAAGGAAATCCGTGTTAGCCTGTTGTTCTATTTTTCTTTGGTAGATTTTTTTATCGGTAATTTCATAAAGTGAATATAGCGTTGCCTTTCGTCCGTCTACCCAGGTAATATGATTCACCATCATATCATACCACTGTCCGTTACCCATAATCTCATAGGAATCTCGGCGTCCGGTAATTGAATTACCCCGTGAAATCAGTGTATCTATGCTTCCGTCCCGAATCTCTTTGGCAAATGTATTCTTAAAATTCCTGTTTTCAAAAAGTAGCTGCCCTGTCAGTTCGTCCTTGACATATATTCCGCAGGAAACATTATCAAGCACCGCCTCTAAGGAAGCATAGGAACTTGCAAGGGAATTCTTCTGAATTCTTTTGGTAAGGATGGATTGCATTACCTTAACCGCATCGGATATAAATTTCACTTCATCAACATTCCAGAAGCGTCTTATCCCTGTCTGAAGGAAGCACACATACATGCGGTTCCCTCTATGCTGCAGTAACGGAAAAGATACAAATGCTCTAACCCCCATACGGTCCAGTTCATCCTTGTCTCCAAAGCCATCAAGAGAATCCGAGGACAATACGATGGGCTTGTCCCCTTTCATAAAGTGCATTGCAGGAATATTCTTGGTCTTGTCAAAAAAAGAAACCTCTCCCTTATTGCACCATTCTGCCAGAATGTCCATACAGGACTTATCAGCACCGAACTGATATACCTGGGCGCTGCTCACATTCAAATGCTCGCCCACTGTCTTAAGCATTCTACCCAAGATTCCTTCAATAGGCTCATCACTGTCAAGCATCTGCACAACTTCGGTGGTGGCTTCACTCCGTCTTAAGTTCTCACTTAACTCCTCTTGTGAATCCCTGCTCTTACGGCTTTCGTTCTCTGCGCTTACACGTCTTATACGGTTCTTCAATATACTGTAAGTAGTTTCCCGCAGTAAATCTAGGGCACTGTAAAACTGCATCTGTGTAGTAACGGTACTAAATTCAGAAACGCTGTTATTATCCGCTTCTTCACTACCTTCACCCAATATAGCTACCGCTACCCATGTCAATCTGGTATCTTCATACATATCAACTGAAACTGCCGCTAGTTTTATGTCTAAATTCATATCATAAATATGAATATCTTCAACTGCTGTATCTTCCAGACTTCCGGGTGCTACTCTGTCCAGAATGTCCTTAAATCGATTTTGTTCAACAAGATTACGAATAATCTCTTTTTCTTTGTCGTTACCGCTGGGTTCAGTTATACGCCCCCGCTTGTTATCATAACAAACAAGAAAAATATTTGTGGCTTTACTAAACTTTTCCTGGATTCTTTTAAAGTCTTCTACATCCATCATTTCATCATTTAGAATATCCCCGTTCGCTTTTTGACTATATATATTCATTAGCGGCATGTCATCCTTCCGATATGGCTTCTCACTACTTCAAAAAACTCCCCAAATATCATCTTATAATACCATATTTATGTACAATTTGGCAATAGATTTGACTTGTATACAAAACAACCGGAACCCCCTTTTTAAGAGGATTCCGGTAAATTAATTGTTTATTATTTAGCGTCGATACTATAGTTGGGTGCTTCTTTTGTAATATGAATGTCATGGGGATGGCTTTCCTTAAGGGACGCTGCAGAAATCTTAACAAAACGTCCGCTTTCTTTAAGTTCTTCAATTGTATTGGTTCCACAGTAACCCATACCGGAACGAAGACCGCCCATTAACTGGAATACGGTATCTTCAACAGTACCTTTATAAGCAACACGTCCTTCTACACCTTCCGGAACAAGCTTCTTGGCATCTGACTGAAAATAACGATCTTTACTTCCGTT
>CAZGSF010000132.1:0-5032 GCA_964528145.1 uncultured Lachnospiraceae bacterium
CACATCTCAGGTGCAGTCTGTCTTTTATTTTCCTACAGTAAATTTACGCTATCCTGCCGAACAAAAATAATTGAAAAAACCAACACAATGGTTTATAATCCAATACATAAACAAGCATCTGATGTCACCCACGTGCCATAATCGGAACGGAGGTATTATGGCACCCAAAAAGCAATTTAAAGACTTGGATTTAAACAACGCTTTTCTTTTCGCGGCAGCCTTAGAACACCCTGAGATATGTGCGCTGGTGTTGGAGTGCATATTGGGTAAGCCTCAAGGCAACATCCGTGTTAAAACAGAACGCAGTATTTTGTTTGATTCGGATTTTAGATGTGTACGGCTTGATGTATATGCCAGTGATGAATGGGACGTTGCGTATAATTTGGAGATGCAGAACGTGAACGAGAAGAATCTGCCCAAAAGGAGCAGATACCATCAGGCCCAGATGGATGTATCTTCGCTGAAACCGGGGCAGGATTTTAATGACCTGCGCCCCAGCGTAATCGTGTTCATCTGCAATTTTGACCCTTTTGGAAAGAAAAAGTATCAATACACATTTGAACCGCGCTGTCTGGAAGAAGATTTTTCGTTAGATGACGGAACTAAACGGATTTTTCTGAATACAAAGGGAGAAAACGAAAGTGAAGTTCCGGCGTTACTGGTTCATTTTTTGCATTATGTCAAAGATTCATCAGATAATTATGTAGAAGGCATTAATGATGAAGCAATCAACAAACTTCATGCCCGTATTAAGGCGTTGAAGGAAAGTCGTAGGCTGGAGGAACGTTATATGCAGTTTCAGGAACTTTTGGATAAGGAGCATAGCGAGGGCAAGGAAGAGGGCATAAGAGAAGGCTCAGATAAGATGATAGCCTTGGTTACGCGTATGATTTCTGATGGTCTGGCGGATGATGTGATGCGCCTTCAGAACGACGAGGATTTTTACCGGACAATGCTTGAAAAGTATAATCTGTAAGATTCATTACACTAATCTATTATTCATGCATAATTTTGTGCATGATTCATGAACTATCAATTTTAATCCCTAAATATTATATTTATTGAATGATTATGGCAAGGTGGCAGCTTTTGCTTGTTTATTTTATTGTAATCTGTTATACTCACATTACACATCTGGGACATTCATAAATTTCATTTCAAATTTATTCTAATGCGGAGAGCAATTCCTGCTTTTGGTCGCTAGTAAATCCCAATGTTAGTATTAGTTTTAAACATTAGTAGTAAGTACACATGGAGGAGTGATATGGAAGAATCAAAGATATTTGTTGTATCTGAAGAAAACTTGCAGGGAAAGATATATGATATTCGTGGATGTAAGGTAATGCTGGATGTTGACTTGGCAGAGATTTATGGGTATGAAACAAAAAATTTTAATCGGCAGGTAAAGAATAACCAAAAGAAATTTGAAGGCGATGAGTTTATGTTTCAACTTTCGGATGAAGAAGTGAATGAAGTTTCAAGGTGCAAAAATTTCACCTTGAACAGAGGCGTTGGAAGAGGCAAGAATCTGAAATATAATCCATATGCCTTTACTGAGCAAGGGATTTATATGTTAATGACAGTTTTACATGGCGATTTGGCAACTAAACAAAGTAGAGCACTGGTTTGTACGTTTAAGAAGATGAAGGACTATATTGTTAATAATCGCGAACTGATTGGACAACGGGAATACATACAATTGTCTATGAAGACTGCTGAAAATATGCGGGATATTTCAAAATTGAAATGTGATATGGGTTCAGTTGAAAGGCAAATGTCTGATGTGATGAATCAGCTAAGTGAAGTTGTTACAAAATCGGATTTGGCAGAAATGATGAACAGTTTTGTGGATAAAGAAGATAATGGATGGCTAATGTATAATACAAAATATTGTACGGCTGATTTGGCATATTCGTCGGTGTATAGTCAAGCGAAGAAATCGATATTTGTTGTTGATAATTACATAGGACTAAGAACCTTGGTATTGTTAAAAAATGCAACAGCAAATGTGAAAATAACGTTGTTTAGTGATAATGTTGGAAAGCACAAATTGCATCGTGTAGAATATGAAGATTTTTGCAAGGAGTATCAAGGGATAAACATAACTCTAAAAAAGACGGCGGGTGTATGCCATGATAGGTTTATAGTACTCGACTACGATACGGAATGTGAAAGAATTTTTTTGTGTGGTGCATCGTCAAAGGATGCGGGAGCAAGAATAACCAGTATTGTAGAAGATTTTGGAATTGAAAAATACAAATTGCTAATAGAGCAATTATTGAAAAATTCGAAATTGACGTTCACATAAAGTGACATTTTGTTTTTTGTATTACAATCTGTTATACTCACATTACACATCTGGGACATTCATAAATTTCATTTCAAATTTATTCTAATGCGAAGAGCAATTTCTGCTTTTGGTCGCTAGTAAATCCCAATGTTAGAAAAAGCAATATCTTTAATATAGTGAAAAAGGAGGATTATGTATTGGGGAAAAGAGACATTCAGACCTCGGATTTTTTTGAGGACAATTACTTTTTTGCAGATGTTGTCAATGGGTTTCTCTTTGAGGGGCAACAGGTGATTGAAGCAGACAAGCTGCGCGAAGCAGACACGGAACAAAGATACAATGGCAGTAAAATAAAAAAGAAAACTAACCGTGACAATGTAAAAAAGTATTATGGTGACACATTGCTTTGTCTTTATGTGCTGGAGCACCAGCAGAAGGTGGATTATCATATGGTGATTCGCAACATGCTGTCGGAAGCAATGGAATATCATAGACAATGGAAAGAAAAGCAAAAGAAACATCGGGAAGCAAAGGATTTAAAAGACGCAGACGAATTCATTTCGGGAATGCGTCGGGATGAAAAGTTTATACCCGTTGTAACCATCGTGGTTTATTATGGTCAGAAGAAATGGGATGGAGCAACCAGTCTGCATGAAATACTGGAGTTTGGAAAGCAAGAGGAAGCTTTAAAGCGTTACGTCGAAGATTATCATATTCATGTTTTTGACTATCATGATTATGATAGCTTTGAAATGTTTCAGACGGAGCTGAATCAAGTATTTTCATTCTTGAAGTGTTCTTTTAACAAAAAAACGTTAAGAGAATTACTTGCAAATCGTCAAAAAGAGTATTATAATATAAGTGATGAAGCATTTGAACTAATTTCTACATTGACAAATTCAAGAGAATTGTTAGATATAAGAGAATATCGTAATTGTGAACAGGGAGGGAAGGATATGTGTAAAGCATTGCAGGAGATTAGAGAAGAAGGCAGAGAAGAAGGTGCCAGAGATTTGTTGAAAACGCAGATTCAAAAGAAACTGAATAAAGGAAAAACGATTAATCAGATAGCAGAAGACTTGGAGGAAGAGGCGTCTACCATCGAAGAACTGATTTTAGAAATAGGGGCGTAATTGGGATACAATATAAAAAGGAGATTCTCTCATACAGAGGGAATCTCCTGATTTTTACTTGTTTACAAATTCTACTCAACCGTTACCTTCTGATTCATCTTATCAAGCAACAGCGCCGCTACAACACCAACTGCGATACAAATGATATTCACAACAAAACTTCCGAGGCTTGCGGTAAAGCTTGCAAAAGGAATAATCATAACAGTTGCTGCAAATACGATTCCTACAATTGCGTGGAATGCGCATGAATAGTGATGTTTGAACAATGCGTTTACGGCCTGCGCAAATAATATTACGGTCAGTAATGCGCCGATACCGCCGGGAATAAGTACAGAGAAATCAAAGTGCCCGATACCTTCAACGAAAGGAGTGTAAAGTCCCAAAGGCATCAATAATGTGGAAAAGCTCATGCCCGGTGCGATAACACTTAAAGCAAGGCAGAAACCGCAGAATAAGTACCATGCAAAGTTAGGTGTAATAGTAAAGGAAGAAACTTTCAGCATGGTAAGCAATACAAATATAATAATTGCAGCAATTACCATAGAAGTATATGAACCTTTGCTTCGTCCCTGCTCGCCTGCTTCTCTAAGAAGAGATGGAAACATACCTGCAATCAATCCAACGAAGAGACATACGGAAGGGTTAGGATATTTTTCAAGGAAGAAAGCCAGTATGTTGGCAATTCCCAGGAAACCGATGGCACCGCCGATGATTACGGGGATCAGTTTTGGTACATGGGTCTTAAAATTCTTAAAAGGATTGGAAAGCAGCTCCATAATCGGTTTGTAGATACCGAATATAACGCAGAGCACACCCCCTGAAATTCCGGGCAGAACCGCGCCCAGTCCGATTAAAGCTCCCTGCAGTATACGGATAAAAAACTGCAAAAGAGAAGGTGTTTTCTTATTTTCTGTCATGGAAAAACCTCCGATTTATTCTATTGTATATATAATATTCATCATTGTTCCGGTCTATACGTGAAAGAACCGTCGGAACAACTACATATAATTAAAGGATATCTCGCAATATTTTGCAAGAACTTTCTGCAAAATTTATAAATATTTAAAAAGTTAACAAAGGTCACATTTAGTCATAGAAAATTAACAATTGTACCTTATAAAATACATTGCCAAAACCGTTACCCTATGTTAAAATAAACTCATGTTTATGTGATAAAAAAATAACAATCTATAAAAAGTGATTCACACGGAGGAAAGTCAAATGTCAAGAAAAGTTGTATTAGCAGGCGCATGTCGTACAGCAATCGGCACCATGGGCGGTTCTTTAAGCACAACACCCGCAGCAGAACTTGGTGCAGTAGTAATCAAAGAAGCTCTTAACAGAGCAGGTGTAAAACCTGAGCAGGTAGACCAGGTATACATGGGTTGCGTTATCCAGGCTGGTCTGGGTCAGAACGTTGCACG
Organism: uncultured Lachnospiraceae bacterium; assembly: GCA_964528145.1. Taxonomy (GTDB): domain Bacteria; phylum Bacillota; class Clostridia; order Lachnospirales; family Lachnospiraceae; genus Acetatifactor. The sequence goes on from CAZGSF010000132.1 coordinate 4,848, forward strand.
TCAGGCTTCTATCAAAGCAGGTCTTCCTAATGAAGTACCCGCTGTTACCATGAACGTTGTATGTGGTTCCGGTCTTAACTGTGTTAACCAGGCAGCACAGATGATTATGGCAGGAGATGCAGATATCGTAGTAGCAGGTGGTATGGAGAACATGTCCATGGCTCCTTACGCTATGCCTCAGGCAC
>CAZGSF010000133.1:0-4936 GCA_964528145.1 uncultured Lachnospiraceae bacterium
ACCTGACCTCCCTTCAGTCCCTTCAAGTATCTTGACTGACTGGGTTAATTATACATACTAACGCATGCACATTAAACATTATATCATAATTTTACCACTCGTCAACTACTTTTTTTAATTTTGTGGTAAACTTTGACTTTTTTTCTTTGCCTTCTTGGTTTTCTTATTGAAATACATGATATTATCAGCCATATCAATGTATTTATCAATAGATTCACCTTCTCTTGGCTTAACGGTAATATAACCATAACTCGCTTCAATAGCAAAGGGTTCATTTAATAACTGTACTTTTTCTTTAAGGTTATTTTCAAAACGACGTCCGAATTCCTGCGCCGTTTCTTCAGAATATCCTTCCGCATAAACAACATATTCATCGCCACCGAAACGGGCACATACCTCTTTTGCACCACAAGTCTCTTTCAACGCATCTGCCACAGCACGTATGGCAACATCACCTTTCTCATGACCATACACATCATTAATGGTTTTAAGTTTATCCAGATCAGCATAAAAGAGCATCAGCTTGTCGCCGTTCTTAATACAACGTTCAAAACTGTCCGTAGTATATTTGGCAAATCCAAAACGGTTATACAACCCGGTTAAAGCATCCATCATATATATGCTGTCCAACTTCTGAATCATATTCTTAAGGTGTGCCTGCTTCCTCATGGACTCCAGGCTTATAGACAGATTCAGCACCCAAGTATTGAATACAACACTTGAAAATGCATATTCACTGTTATCAAATACAATATACCCCATAAAATAATTTCTGAAATGAAGAGGTAAAAACAAATATGTATGGGAATTACCGGATTCTTTTTGGAACTCCGGCAACATATCTTTTGTTTCAAAGTCCCCATAATATATATATTTCCCATTCTCATAGGCTAAGACCATGGACATCTTTTCAGGCAGTTCATCTGTTTTCAGATTGTCATGAAATTCTCCTCTACCAAACTCGGCATCGGTAACTTCCAAATCTTCTTTAAAATCCTTATCAAGACAAAGATAAACAGCCCTTGCTTCAAATTCAGCTATGGAACGTTTTAATTTTTTTATAAACTCTGAAAGACTCTGGCAATCTATAAGCTCTTCTGCAATAACATTACCGCGTGTAAGCTTCTTTTCCATTCTCTCTTTATAATCAAGATAATTCTTCTTTAACGCAAACACATTGCTGTCTGTGTTTGAACAACATCCGCAGCTTTCGGCAAAAACAGGATACGCAGGCAATTTCTCCTTTTTTGACAACTTTTCACCGTTGATAATTCTTATTACACGTTCAACCAACACTCTTCCTGTATCACGCATACCACGTTCAACAGAGGTAAGCCTTGGCACTGCATTTCTCGCGTCAAATAAGTTATTAAATCCGGTAAGTGCAACCTGTTCGGGAATCTTAATGCCATTTTCAACAAGAACACTTCTTACGCCCAAAGCAATTCCGTCTGTTGCACATACAATGGCCTGTGGAAGTTCCTCGCCCGACTCAATAATCTGACGTGCTGCCTCACGGCCGAATGCCGTAGTAAACGCCCCTCTGAAAATTCTCTTCTCTTCAATGGGAAGACCATGTTCTTTAAGCGCGTCACAATACGCCTCTAAACGTTCCTGACTGTCAGTATTAAACTCCTGCCCTGACAAATAATTAATTTTAGTAAACTTATGCTCCTCAATTAAATGAGATACAACACTTTTCATAACGGAATAATTCTCAATTCCCACATGATACAAATCTTTATCATAATAGTCTACACACACAGTGGGTACGCCGGATTTCTTAACACGATTAAGCAAATTGTTAAGAACAGCACGCCCCTGTATAAGACTTGCAAACAAAATGATACCGTCAAACAGTTCAAGATTGGCAACCGAATATATGTTGTATTCACCGATTGTATGCTTTATTGTTTCGTCCGTTTCTACATTTGCATTAAAAATGTAAACATCTATATTATTCTCAGATGCGCATTCACGGATTCCACGCAACGTCTCACAGGTATACTCAGTGTGCATACCTGCCAGCATTACGGCTATTCTGGTTCTTTTTGTCTTTGTCATTTCACCCATGCAGTAACCCTCAACCAACAATCAAAATGAAATATATAAAATAATTATAACATACCCTCTAAAACTTTAGAAGCTTCATTTATAGCATCAGAAATGCCTGCGGGATTTTTACCGCCTGCCTGTGCCATATTGGGGCGTCCTCCGCCGCCACCGCCTACAAGTCCGGCAATTCCTTTAATAAGATTACCTGCATGAGCACCTTTACTTTGAGCCCCGTCAGTTGCCATGGCAATCAGATTAACTTTTCCATCCTGGTTAGAAGCAAGCACTATAACACCTTCACCGAGTTTCTCTTTTAACTGGTCTCCCAGGTCACGGAGGCCGTTCATATCAACACCATCCACGCTTGTTGCCAAAAGCTTAACGCCCTTAACTTCAACAACCTTATCCATTACGTCACCAAGTGCTTCTTTCGCAGCCTTGCTCTTTAAGGATTCGTTTTCGCTTTGAAGCGCCTTTAACTCTGCCATTAAATGCTCACATTTTTCAGCAAGGTTTGCAGGAGTAGCTTTTACAATCTTGGCAATATTCTCAATTTCTGCTTCTAATTTTTTATAATAATCGAACACATCGTTTCCGGTTATAGCTTCAATTCTTCTTACTCCCGCTGCAACACCGCTTTCGGAAAGAATCTTAAACGCAGTGATTTCACCTGTATTATTAACATGTGTACCTCCACAAAGCTCCGTAGAGAAATTTCCCATGGTAACAACTCTTACGCTCTCGCCGTATTTCTCACCAAAAAGCGCCATAGCACCGGATTTTTTAGCATCCTCAATGCTCATCACTTTAGTAACAACCGGAATTGCTTCCTGAATCTTTGTATTAACAATCTGTTCAACCTTAGCAATTTCTTCCGCAGTTAATGCCTGGGAATGACTAAAGTCAAAACGTGTTCTTCCGTTATCCTGATATGACCCCTGCTGCTCTACATGGTCACCAAGTACCTGGCGGAGTGCTGCCTGAAGTAAGTGTGTGGCAGAGTGATTCTTACATGTGCTGTTACGGTTAGCTGTGTCTACGCTAAGAGTAACCGTATCATTCTTAGAAATACTGCCGCTTACAACCTGACCAACATGTCCTATTCTGTCGCCGGAAAGTTTAATGGTATCCTGTACTTCCAATTTACCATTGGCAGTGGTAATAACACCAATATCACCCTTCTGACCACCCATGGTTGCATAGAAAGGAGTCTTAGGCACAATAATCGTACCAATCTGACCTTCTGTTAATTCATCAACAAGTGCCGCATCTGATGCCATTGCAGTAATATTGCCTTCAAGGGTAAGCTTATCATAGCCAACAAATTCACTTACCACATCAGCTGAAAGGTCATCAAATATACCTGCATCTGCATTTAATTTAGCAGAAAAATTCTGATTTTGTCTTGCTTTCTGCTTCTGTTCTTCCATAGCAGCAGCAAAACCATCTTCATCAACCTTAATTCCCTCTTCTTCTGCAAGTTCTACAGTAAGTTCAATGGGGAATCCAAAGGTATCATATAAATAAAATGCGGATTTGCCGTTAATCACATCTTTTTTCTCAGTTCTTGTCTGCTCTAAGATCTTGTGGAATTCTTTCATTCCGTTTTCAAGAGTGCTTTCAAAACGTGCAATCTCTTTCTTAAGCTCTGTGAGAATAAATTCTCTGTTTTTAACAAGAAGAGGATAGCTTTCGTTATAAATATCATCAATATACATTGCTGCAATCTTTAATAAATCCTCTGTGGAAACTCCTAATGTACGTGCATGTCTTACCGCACGACGGATTAAACGACGAAGAACATAACCTGCGCCTGCATTGGAAGGAAGAAGTCTTGCTTCATCACCAATAAGCATAACACTGGTACGGATATGGTCTGCCAGAATCCTCATGGATCTGGTCATTTTCTCATCATCGTTGTATTTTTGTCCGGATACTTTCTCAACATATGCAATAACCGGAGCAAATAAATCAATCTGATATACATCCCTGCTTCCGTTTAAGAAAGCCAAAATACGCTCAAGTCCCCAACCTGTATCAACGTTCTTCTTCGCAAGTGGAGTCAATGTACCGTCATGATGCTTCTCATACTGCATGAACACGTCATTACCAAGCTCTGTATATTTACCACAACTACATCCGGGACCACAATCGGGACCACAATCAGGTCTGTCAGCAATATAGAACATCTCACTGTCAGGGCCGCAGGGACCATACTCTAATCCCCACCAGTTATCTTCTGCGGGCAAATAATAGATATTCTCTTTCTTGAAGCCTGACTCAATACGATACTGTGCCCCTTCTTCATCTCTTGGTGCATTCTCATCGCCTTCAAAAACCGTTGCTGCCAAATGGTCTGCATCAAAACCAAACACTTCTGTTAAAAGTTCATAACTCCACTGACAACGCTCTTTCTTAAAATAATCTCCAAGGCTCCAGCTTCCCATCATTTCAAAGAAGGTAACATGGCTTTTATCGCCTACGGAATCAATATCATTGGTACGCACACAACCCTGTACGTTGCACAATCTTGTGCCCATGGGATGCTTCTGACCAAGAAGATAAGGCATCAATGGCTGCATACCAGCCACATTGAAAAGAACACCTGTGGAACCGTCAGATACCAGTGAAACCGCACCAACATCCACATGACCACGCTCTATATAAAATTGTTTCCAAGTTTTTCTTAACTCATCTGAGGTGAATTGTCTCATTTTCACATTTCTCCTTAATTAAAATGTAAATTTATCAGCAAAATAAGCGTCCAAATCTGCGATTGCCACACGCTCCTGCTCCATGGAATCACGGAAACGAACAGTTACGCAGCCATCGGTCTCAGATTCAAAATCATATGTAACACAGAAAGGTGTACCGATTTCAT
>CAZGSF010000134.1:0-4845 GCA_964528145.1 uncultured Lachnospiraceae bacterium
TAACCACGATAGGGAATGCGATTCTCATTCCTTTAGAAACGCTGCCTGCTTCGTATGTCATACGGATCATACGCTCTTTCTTAGTAGTTACAAGTTTAATTGCAAAAGGCTGTACAATAGGTACCAACGCCATGTAAGAGTAAGCTGCTACTGCAATAGGTCCTATGTAATTAGACTTAAGCACCTGAGATACCAGAATGGATGTAGGGCCGTCTGCCGCACCGATAATACCGATTGCTGCTGCGTCCTTTAAGTCGAATCCAAGTAAAACAGCTACACAAATTGCGGCAAAAATACCAAACTGTGCTGCCGCACCAAATAAAAACATAGACGGTTTAGAAAGTAACGGGCCAAAGTCAATCATAGCTCCGATACCGATAAATAACAGAATCGGCATAGCCTCCGATGCCTCAATACCCACTTCGAATAACCACTGGATAATACCCTGTACCTCGCCTACACCTTCAAGAGTCTGATTAATTACTCCCGTAAAGGGTAAGTTAACCAAAATTGCACCAAATCCCATAGGAAGTAAAAGTGCGGGTTCGTATTCTTTCTTAATCGCAAGCCAGATTAAGAGAATACCGATTGCATACATAACTAACTGTTTCCAGGTAAGCGCAAGTATGCCTGCTACTAAAAAATCCATTCTCTTTTCCTCTCTTTCTTAATTGAAATGATTTCTTATTTAGGGAATATAATAAATAAGACTTCTATGACTAAAAAGTCATAAAAGTCTTGCCATTTCAATACCCCGCGGATATATAAATATCGTAATGACGCGAAGGAATCCGACAATCATAGTCGGCGGCTACTCCCTCTTATATTTGAGATTATAACAAACACTTTCCTTTTTAACAAGCATAATTTTCCACTCAGATATTACACAAGTATATGATTTAGCATACCCACTCTGTTAAAAGGAATGCTGTAATAATAGCCGTCCGAAAGTTCTTTTGTCTTTTCCATTATCTCCTTTGCAAGAGAAATGCCCACAAATTCACCCATTTCACGGGTATCAGCATCTTTATATCTTGCTACAATTTCGTCAGTTACATTGATTCCTGTCATTTCATTCTTTATAAACAATGCATTCTTAAGACTTACTAACGGCATAATTCCGCATAAAACCTTAACATTTTCTTTATCACTTATAGCTGACTTTATTTGACTCAGACGGTCAATATCTTCATCCGTAAATAAAGGCTGGGTCAAAAAGAATGTAGCTCCGGCATCAATTTTTTTCCGGGTCCTGTCTATTTCAATCTGCACATTAATACGCCCCGGATTAAGTGCTCCGCCATACACAAAGGGATCATCAGCAAACTCATCCTCATTCATTTCCTGTATTATACGCATCAGACCAACCGAGTCAAAATTGTAAACGCTTTTAACATTACCTCTAAGCATTGACGGAACCGGGTCCCCCGTAACCACAAGCATGTTGCGTATACCGTTCATATATGCTCCAAGAAGCTGTGAGCGTATTGCTATTGCATTTTTATCACGACAGCATATATGGGGCATTACGGTCATACCGCTATTTTCCTGTGCCTTAACACCCATAAGTATGGAATCGGCTCTGGTTCGGCCAGACGGCGAATCAGGAAAAGTAATTACATCCACATTTAGTCCCCGAAGATAATTTGCCGCATCAAGAATTTTCTCATCATCAGCACCAAAAGGCGGTGCCAGTTCCACTGCAATAAGTTTATCTCTATTACCGTTTTTATTATCTTCACCGTAAAAAGCATGGCGCGGCATGTTTTTCCCCGGATACCCTTTTAACGTGTCCGCGGTGTTGTCACGATCTTTCTTATCACGTACAAAAGCCGTACTAAGTTCTTTTATATATTCAGGAGTTGTTCCGCAACATCCGCCCACGCAGTCTGCTCCGATTTCGGCAAACTCTGCTACTTTCCTTGCAAAATACTCCTTATTCTCCATAAAAACTATTCTGTCCTTAATAAGCTTCGGATAGCTTGCGTTTGGAAGCGCCGAATAAAACTTGTCTGCCGACATAGGTAAATTCTTACACAGCTTTAACATATGTCCCGGGCCTACTCCACAGTTTACGCCCAGACCATCAATACACCTATTATCCGAAAGTTCCGAGAAAATTTTCCGGACACTGATTCCACCATTGGTATATCCATACTGGTTCATGGAAAAGTGCAGAAAAATACATATATGGGGATTTTTAGCCTTAATCTGTTCTATCACCGGCAAAATCTTGTGATAATCTGAAAAAGTTTCAAAAAGCAACAAATCAACGCCGGCTTCAATAAGAGTATTAGCCATAAACAAATACTCATCTAAAGTTTCTCCCGAAAGCCTCTCATATTCACCTGACACAGGTCCGATATCCCCTGCGATAAATACTGTCTTCCCAGTTTCTTCTACGGCTGCCTTTGCCAATTCACAGGCTTTTACAAGATTACTCTTCTGTTCCTCCTTGGTGCATTCGAGAGATTTTCTATTTGAGGCAAAAGTATTGGTGCGGATAATATCCGCACCTGCCTGTATATATTCTTTATGAATTTCTTTTACCGTCTGACTGTCACTTATATTAGCCAGTTCCGGCAATGCCCCTAAACCTGTTTTATGTGCGTAATACGTTCCAAACGCTCCGTCAAAGATTAAATTTTTTCCTTTTAATACTTCACGAATATCCATTTTATTTATCTGTTTCCTTTAAAATCTTAATAATACGGCTTGTACCAAGCCTTGACGCACCAAGCTCTATAAATTTCTTCGCATCATCCAGTGAGGAAATCCCCCCTGCTGCTTTGATTAGCACATTCTCACCTACATATTTTGCAAATAACTCAATATCTGCAAAGGTTGCACCGGATGTTGAAAAGCCTGTGGAAGTCTTAATAAAATCAGCTCCCGATTCAGTTACTACCCTACACATTTGTATCTTTTCTTCATCAGTCAAAAGACAGGTTTCAATAATAACTTTAAGAATATGTGAACCGCAAACTTCTTTAATTCTGTGGATTTCATCTTCTACCAAATCATATCTGCCTGCTTTGACCCAACCAATATTAATTACCATGTCTATCTCTTCTGCACCATTATCCAGTGCATCTTTTGTCTCATATAGCTTAACATCAGTTGTCATGTTACCGTTGGGAAATCCGATTACAGTACACACAGGTATTTGTCCGTTAAGATATTCTGCTGCCTGCTTGACAAAGCAGGGAGCGATGCATACAGATGCCGTGCCATACCTGGCCGCATCATCACATAGCTGTTTTACTTCCTCCCATGTTGCTCCCTGAAGCAACAAAGTATGATCCACTTTATTAAGTATTGATTCTATTTGCATATATAACCTTTCCGTGCTTACTCTATATGCGCTGCAATGTATTGCTCCATCTCTGATTTTGGAATATCAAGCGCAATAGACAACTCTGAATACAGGCTTTCTTCTGCCATTTTAAAATATCTCTCATCAGTGGCAGTCACTTTTTTCCCCTGAGCAATTCTTTGCTGCATTCTCACATATAGTGTCCTGATAATACGAACCCATTCTTTACATTCACAGGTACGCATGCACTCTTTATATTTTTCTTCGCGAAGCTTGTCATTCTCCACCCATATCTCCTGAATCTCAGGTATGCTTTCAATAAGCTGTTTTGCTTCTTCTTTGGAAATAAGCTTACGCATGATGGTCTTATTACTGTCCACAGGCACAAATATCTTACTATCCTTCTGATTCTGTGGCATAAGTATATAGTATAATCTGTCTTTGGCTGCTCCCGCCATATCTAATGTAGTAATGTCGCTGACAGCACAGATTCCTTTGTTGCCGTAAATAATCAATTCACCTTTTTTAAACATATTAAACCTTCTTTCTAAAAATAACACTTTCCTGTTGCTTTTAGAAATAGGAGAAACCATACCGCCATTTTCGTTGCGGAACGTTTTCTCCTACCGTCTATGTGATTATTTTACCAAAAAATTTAAGGTTTTTCTAATGTTTTTCAGACTCTTGTCCGTTTTTGGTGATTTTTACTGTAATCAACATTCTACTGTTTGTGCATAATGCCCACTGCCTTATGCTACTCACCACATCTTTCAAGAAGTTCTTCCCATCTGCGGTCTACTTCTGCCTGGAATGCTTCAATAAGATATTCATTACCCGGTTTGAAAAGATGTTTAAATCTTCCCTGACGTTTTAAGAAATCTTCAAGGGGAAGCTTGTTCTTAGGCTTGTAGCTTAATATCCACTTGCCATCCACCACTTCAAATAACGGCCAGTAGCAGGTCTCCACTGCTGATTTACAAATATCTATAATATCCGGAGTATCATATTTCCAGCCTCTGGGACAGGGTGCCATCACATTAAGGAATGCTGCTCCCGGAGTATAAATGGCTTTCTCTGCCTTGGTATACAAATCCTTCATATTTCCGATAAAAGTTGTCTGCGCCACATAAGGAATGTTATGGGCCGCCATAACCGCAGCCAAATCCTTTCTGGTCTGAGGCTTACCATTTGAAACCTTACCTGAGGGAGTTGTTGTTGTATCTGCAAACATAGGTGTTGCAGAAGAACGCTGAACCCCCGTATTCATGTATGCGCCATTGTCATAGCAGACATATACCATATCATGCCCACGCTCCATTGCTCCTGATAATGACTGCAAACCGATATCATAGGTTCCGCCGTCGCCACCGAATGTAATAAATTTATAATCTTCTTTAATTTTGCCTTTTTTCTTAAGAGCACGATATGCAGTCTCTACTCCGGAAAGGGTTGCACCTGCATTTTCAAATGCATTATGGATATAACTGTCTTCATAAGCTGTATAAGGATACATAAATGAAGATACTTCC
>CAZGSF010000135.1:0-4763 GCA_964528145.1 uncultured Lachnospiraceae bacterium
TGAAGGGGCTCCCCTGCTAAGGGAGTAGGTCGGGTAACCGGCGCGAGGGTTCAAATCCCTCTTTCTGCGCCAAAAGCACGAAAACAAGTCGTTTTCGTGCTTTTTTTGTGTTTCATCGAGTTTCAAAAGTGGTGAGAAGTTTTTAGAAATTTTCTGCTATTTCACCTTTGGTTACACCTCATATTATAGCCTGTTTACTTCGGCGAGGCGGTCGGCGATGGACAGATGGGTATATTCCAGAGTGGTGTCATAGTCCTCATGTCCTGCCAGCTCCTGCAGCATTGCCGGACTGACTTTGAGTGCAGTTAGCTTTGTGACGTATGTGTGACGGCAGCAGTAAGGCGTGATCGCTTCACGGATGCCGAGTTGTGACCGCTTGTCTTTCCATGCGTTATAAAATTCTTCCGATTTGTTGTACCATGCGATCAGATTACGATTTTCTTGGATCATCATTTCCAGCACCGGCTTGAGCCGGTCGGGGATGATGATTTTTCTGTTTTTTCCCTTTTTTGTCTTGATTCCTCCGGTCATGTAGTGCTCGTCAAGGTGCACGTTCTCGGTGCAAATGCTCATGAGTTCGCCGGGGCGGATGCCGGTATAGAGCATGACAAGCATCTGGGCGGTGATCCGGTGGTGGTTCTGGTTGTAGTCGTTCCAGAGTGCGGCGATTTCGTCATCTGTCAGAACTGTTCGTTCTTCGGTGTGGAGTTCCGGCAGTTGGATGTAGGCGGCTTTGTTTTTGTCCACATAGTCGTCACGGATTGCCAGCTTGTAAAGGTGGGACAAGAGATTCTTAATGTCTCGTTTGGTGTAGTAGCTCGTTCCGTGACGATCAGTTATCTCCTGCAGCTCCGGGACGCTGAATTCGTCAATGGTGCGATAGTCGATGTCCTTGCTGATCTTCTTCCATGCAATGTTGTAGGCGGTGCGTTTGGATTTGCTGAGGGTTTCGGTCTGCTGCTGGAACAGCTCCCATAGCTCGGACATGCGGATGGTCTTGCGTTCCTCGATGCCGTTCTGGAGAGCGAGGAGATAGGCAATGGCATCTTTCTTTTTCTGAAATCCTCTTTTTCTTTTGACTTTGCGCCTTTTTACACCATCACGAACATAGTAACCAAGTGTGATTTCTGCTGCCCATGTGCCGGATGGGAGCTTGTAAACGCTTCCTTGACCGTTCCCGCGCTTCTTTGTGCCGTGTGGGGTTTTGGTCTGCTTTGCTCCGCATATGTTGCAGAAATTGCTGTTATCGGGTATTTCAGCATTGCATTTGATACATATCATCATGATTCCTCCTTTTTTCAGAAATCCCCCTCTTGCTTTTGGGCAGGAGGGGGAATTTTTAGTAAGGTTTGCATGTGCCGCAGGGGGTATAGCCCATTGCTCTCATATTGTCGGACGTTGTGCCGTAGTATGCAACCCAATGATCTCCCATGTTGTCGGGAATGGTTCGGCATCCGGTGGAGTGGAATTTTCCGGAATTGGTGTTCACAAGGTAATCTCTGTATACGACCTGTGTCTGGGTCTGGATGACGGGCGGTTCTGTGTATACCGGCTCTGTAGGCGGTGCTGTGGTGGCTCTGGTGGTGGCTGTGGTCGTCTCTGTGGAAGTTTGTGTGGTGGGTGCGGTCGTGGGCTCTGTGGAGCTGTCAGCGGCTTCTGCGGACGTGACAGGAGCGGACGTTGTTTCTGCAACGGCTGTGGTTGTCGTTTGCTTGGAAGTTGTGGTGGATCTGGGAGCTGCTGTTGTGGTTCTTCTGGTTGTTGTGGTTTCTTCGGCTGTGTAGGTTGCAGAAGGTTCGGTTTCCTGCGGTTTGAAATTGTCCTGAAATATCCCTGCAGATAATCCTGTGTAGAAAATTACAGCCCATGCAATGCTGATATAGGTCATCCGCATTCTTGATTTTTCAGAAATTTCGGCTCTGTAAGGGAATACAAAGACAGGGATAATGGGGAAAATTAAAAGCAGGAGAATAACCAGTCGTGCGTCCATCTTTTCAGCTTTGGATTTCCACATGGTTTTTAACATTTCAATCATAAGGTGACCTCTATATAAGGATCATGGCAATTCCAACCACTGCGGAGATCATAAGAAGCATAGGAATCAGACAGCCGCCGCCTGTTGCGATTCGCATAGCCTTTGTTCTTCTTCCGGATCGTGTGGTGGGGATTCGGGTGACTTTGGAAATCTTGCGTTTGACTTTTCTTTTTGCCTTTTTAAAGTAACGGCTCATAGTTTTTCTCCTTATTGCAGGGATATTGTTTTTTGATATTTTACATCGGAATCGTCAAGCCATGCTGTGACATATAGTGTCACATCGGACATATCCTGAAGAACAAATGCATCTTGTATGGTGACGGTCGCACCGGGAAGAACGTTTGCGGATTTGGGTTCACGGTTATAATCGTCGCAGAAATATACTCCATCATCGCATTCCATGCCGTTCTGATATGCGTATGAGCTGAAGTTGTAGGCAAAGATTTCTGGTTCGTCGGAGTAGTTTGTCCACTTGTAATCAACGATCAGGACATCTTCTCCGCTGCCATTTTTTGAGAACCGCCAATCAGATACAAAGATATTGTTTTCTTTGTAATATTCGGTTATATCACCTGTTTCAAAGGCATTTGCAATCATATAGTTAATTTTTTCCGTGTTCGCTTCAGAAATATCGCTTGGATACCCGACTGCAAAAAACATATGATTCTTAACAAAGAAAATTTGCTTCAAATCTGGTCGATCATTGGATTGATACGATAGACAATTAACGTTTTCAATCATAATATCACTTATGGTCTCGTTTTCTCCCATATGTGAATACTTTATAGATTCTAAAATTTCTGCATCTGTCAGCGTCGGGTCATGTTCAAGTCCATATGCAATCACACATAAATCTTCACCAGATTCATCGGTTACAGTGATGATATTGGAATCATCGTCCGATGTTGCTTTCCATGTTGAAAATGCAGGGATTGCGACGTACCAAAAACTAACGCTTGCGTCAAACTGTTCTTCAAGCGTGAGAGGCGCGGTTTCTTTCGGTGTGGTGGATGCATTTGTATCCGGCTGTGTTGCCTGTTCAATGGGGATCGTGCTGGGCTGGCTCTGCGTGTTCTGGTCGGATGATCCGCATCCGGTCAGGATGACGGAACAGGCGGCGAGGATGGTGAATACGTTCTTTCTTTTCATAGTTTTTTCCTCCTTTGTTTTGTGTCGCAGGTCAATGGGAGTGCTTCTGGGATGGTGTGACGGTCAGTGGATTCTTCTGTACTGTATGGGTGCGTCTGCTCATGTCGGCTTTCTGTAGGTGTTGATATTGACAATATGCAGGCAAGCGATACGGCTGCAATGCACACCATGAGCTGGCGAAGTCGGTGTGGGCGGACTCGTTTGTGGTCGGGCAGCTTGATCTGCCCTCCGAATAGCCCGATATGGATTTCAACGTTGGTGTAGTTGATGTTAGGTCCATTCGGGCGGACTTGGTGTCCGGCGGGTTCTTCCTCCTGTACGGACATGCATGTGCCGCTGTTTCCGACATTCCCGGAATTGTGTCCAATGATGATGTTTCCTCCTGGCATATAAGTGCCCTCCTGCTGTCTGTTAAGGTTTGTGACTTTCCACAAACTCAACAATAATATTCATAAGCTGTGCCCGATCTTTAAAAGACAGAGATTTCAGCATATGGTCAATTTCTTTTGCTTCTTCGGAGCAGTCGGGGGCTGCGCCAAAGGAGCAGTTTGTGTTTCCGGCGTTGCCGGAGTTGTTGCCGGTTACGTTGCCGTAGGTGATGTGGGTGGTGCGTCCGGTGAGTTCGTCAAGGGAGACGTTTAAATGATCTGCAAGTGTTTCCATTATGGAAATAGATGGCGTGTAATCACGTTTTTCGAGGTCATAAATCAAGCTCTTCCGAATACCGCATTCTGCAAGAAGATTGCTCATAGAGAGGTTTTTTTCTTTGCAAATCCGGCGGATATTTTCTGCTATCAGTGCGTTTTCCATAAATTCAAACACTCCTTTTTGTTCAATTGTACGATTTGCGTAAATTTACGCAAAAACTTATTGACATACGTGAATTTACGTGATATAATTTTAACCGTAGTCAAAAACATAGCAGACCGAACCGGAGCGAGACCGGAATACAACATTTCCCTTGTTTGTACATACAGCGGTTGATATGCGTTTGGCTATGCGTGGTCAATCAGACAGGCACATCCAGAGGGGCGGCGGTCACCGCCCATGGATGCCGTGAGTTACGGGTCGATTTTAATCATGGTGACAACCACAGATTCCGGATTATCCATCTAGAACGATATGGTATCGACTTCGTAACCCTCTTTCAGAAGTCTGGCAACTTCTTCGGAGGACTTCACGTTTTTGGAAATCTTTGTGATGGCTTACACCCCCTTCCACAAGAGAATAAGCCATGACAAATTGTGCCTTGTTTGATTGACTACATTATAACACAAATTTTGACCGTAGTCAACAAATATTTTTATACTGATATTAATTGACGGTCAAAAAATTACAAGAAGGAGGAAAAATCTATGGAAAGAAAAGAGCTTGACGCAATCCTCGAGAGCCACAAGAAGTGGCTGGAAGGACAAGATGGTGGAATGCGTGCAAATCTGGAGCGTGCAACTCTGGTGGATGCAAATCTGGAAGATGCAAATCTGGAGCGTGCAACTCTGGTGGGTGCAAATCTGGAAGATGCAGATCTGGGGGGTGCAAATCTGAGGGGTGCAAATCTGGGGGGTGCAAATCTGAGGGG
>CAZGSF010000136.1:0-4614 GCA_964528145.1 uncultured Lachnospiraceae bacterium
GCCGGAATGAGTTTCTCCGCATAAGTTACATTATAGTTTTCAACCATAACCACCTTCATATAAGGACTTACATCAGGGTCGTTATTAATAATTTCTGAAAGCACAAGAATCAGATGAATAATATCCTGGGCAATTACATAGGCAGGCGCCGCTTTAGCACCGAAAATAAATGTTAAAGGACGGGTCGGTTTCTTTCCGCCTTTGATTTCCAGATATTTATGGATAATATAAAGGGCATTCATCTGCTGGCGCTTATACTCATGAAGTCTCTTAATCTGAATATCAAAAACAGAATCAGGATTAATTGTAACGCCTTCTTTCTCACCGATATATTCCACAAGTTCTTTCTTGCGGGACATCTTAATGTCTGCAATTCTGTCAAGCACTGCATCATCATCTTTATATGCAAGGAGTTTTTCCAGTTCATCCGCATTTTTCTTATATCCGTCACCAATGGTTTTGCTGATAAAATCAGCAAGTTCTCCGTTACAGGATAATAACCATCTGCGGAAGGTTATGCCGTTTGTCTTATTGTTGAATTTCTCAGGATAAATCTTATAAAAATGATTAAGCTCTGTATCCTTTAAAATTTCTGTGTGAATGGCAGCAACACCATTTACTGAAAAACCGTAGTGAATATCAATATGAGCCATGTGTACACGGTCCTGCTCATCAATTATGCGTACCTTTTTATCAGGATATTTCTTTGCCGCTCTCTTATCAAGTTCCTTAATGATGGGAACAAGCTGAGGAACAACTTTTTCAAGATATTCCAAGGGCCATTTTTCCAATGCTTCCGCAAGGATAGTGTGGTTGGTATAGGCACATGTTTTGCTAACCACTTCAATAGCTTCATCCATTGTAAATGCCTTATCATCTACAAGAATTCTGATAAGTTCGGGAATAATCATTGTAGGATGGGTATCATTAATCTGGATAACCGCATAGTCATACATCTTTCGCAAATCACACTGTCTTTCCTTAAGTTCCTTAAGAATAAGCTGTGCTCCGTTGCTTACCATAAAATACTGCTGATAAATACGAAGGAGGTTACCTGCCTCATCAGAATCATCGGGATATAAGAACAAAGTAAGATTCTTTTCGATTTCTTCTTTGTCAAAATCGATACCCTTTTTCACGATACTTTCATCAACTGATTCTAGGTCAAACAAGTGAAGCTTATTAACACCTTTTTCATAACCTACCACATCAATATCATAAAGACGTGATTTAACTTTTCTGTCACCAAATGATACATCAAAGGTTACATCAGTCTTTTTAAGCCATGACTGACTTGTAATCCATTCATTCTTCTCTGCTGTCTGCAGATTGTTCTTAAACACCTGTTTAAAAAGCCCGAAATGATAATTAAGTCCGATACCGTCTCCGGGAAGTCCCAGACTAGCGATGGAATCCAGGAAACAAGCTGCCAGACGGCCAAGTCCGCCGTTACCAAGAGAAGGTTCGGGCTCGATTTCTTCTACTTCCGCAAGGCTCTTTCCGTTCGCACTAAGCACCTCTTTAACCTTATCATAAATACCAAGATTAATAAGATTGTTGGAAAGAAGCTTACCAATAAGAAACTCTGCTGAAACGTAATATACCTTCTTATCTCCGCTAATCTTATCCGCTTTATCCATCATTTCTCCTGCCAAAGCAAGTAATACTGAATATAACTCCTCGTTTGTACACTCCCTGATTGATTTTCCATACAACTCTTTTGTTCTTGTCTCTAATGCTGTGTTCATATCTTTAATTACTACCTCTCTTTGTAATTCTGATTTTAATGACATACCTGTTTCCTCCTTATATCTCTAACAAATGCTTTCCAGATATTGTATTCTGGATATTTCATGGGGTACTATAACTTCTCTTCCCTTAAAGCCTTTAAATAATCTTTCCAGTTCAAGTACCGCCTCCGCGGATATGCCTGCAAAATCCTGTCTTACAGTATTCATCTGCTTTCCGGCATACGCCATAAGTGTAATACCGTCAAAGCCGCAAACCGGATGGAAAATATCCTTTTCAATAAGTACTCTCATGGCTCCTATTGCCATTAAATCGGAGGCGCACACTATAATGTCTGCCTCATCCGCATAATTAAAAGTAATCTGCCTTGCCTGCTTTTCACTAAAGTTTCCTTCCTCAATTATAAGCGTAAACCCGAGTTCATCCCTAAGCTTAAGCATTCCCTTTAAACGTTCTTCTGTAACAAATGAATCACCTTTTCCCGAAATATAAAGAACCTTATCACTGGGACCTTTATTCTCCGTAATAGTTTTCTTCGCTACATCATATTGTGCTTCTTTTTGGTTAATCCATACTGACGAAGTATTAGAATTAACGATCGGCACATCAACAAGCACCATTTTAAACTCTCCGGATTCAATAAGTTCCTTTATCAGTTCGTCACCTTTTGTCATTCCATAGACGATTATGCCTGAAATATTCTGAGCCTTAAAATAACTTATGGCCTCTTTCAGCGTCTTGTCCTTAATCATGGAAAAGAATACGGTAATAACATCCATCTTAAGCTCGCCTGCCTGCTTTATTGCCCCGGCTATATACTGCATATCAATCTCATCAACCGCCTGGGTCTGTGGGTTAAGACTTACAAGCAATGCAACCCTTCCCGCCTGCTTAGAAGATAATGCAGATGCTACCACATTGGGAACATATCCCAACTCGTCAATTGCATTCCTTACACGCTGCTTTGTGTCCTCACTTATGGCTGGATATCCGTTCAATACCTTTGAAACAGTGGAAATGGAAACTCCGGCATGATTAGCAACATCCTTAATCGATACCATAAAACCCTCACTTTTCCTTTAGGAAAACGTTTTCCTAACTTTTCTTAAGGATACTATAACCGATGTGTTTTGTCAACAATTCATTACATAAAAGAAGCGTCTGTTTTAAGTTTCCCTAAAACAGGCGCTCCAAATTATTTCATAATATTCCATTCTGATTCCTTAAATCCGACAAGTACCTTATCTCTTTCAATTGCAATGGGACGCTTTACAAGCATACCGTTTGTAGAGAGTAATTTAAGCTGCTCATCTTCACTCATGGCAGGAAGTTTGTCCTTAAGCTGCATCTCTTTATAAAGCAGCCCGCTGGTATTAAAAAACTTTTTAAGCGGCAGACCGCTTTTTTGATACCATTCTTTTAACTCGTCATAGGACGGATTATCTTCCGCAATATGACGCAATGTGTACTCTATATTATTTTCTTCAAGCCACTTTTTTGCCTTTTGGCAGGTAGTGCATTTAGGGTAACATAAAAATAACATTTCATCGCTCCTTTTTCTGACTAAAACAATTTAAGATTCCACCGTTTTGCCTCTTCAAAGCGTTCTCTGCCATCAATCCATTCCTGATTCATAAAGCGGATTGCGTCGTCTATTCCATCCTCGCTGAAATCAAACTCTGCAAACTTTTTCTCTTCATCGGGAGTCTTTAAAAAGTTAAAGGGCTCCGGCCAGATGGCACATCCAAGCTTAGTGTCTTCTCCTGAAATCTTTTTATACAGTTTAAAACGCATTCCCTCATATCCGCCGGTAAGCTCCGACTTTTTGATATATTCAAGAGGGGCCAGCACTTCCTTTGTAATCATAGATACCTCCACCGAAAAAACAATCCATTCACTTCTACATCTTCTTCAGAATATGCTCAACTTTCTCTTTCAAATCCGGCAAATCATTTTGAATGGTATCCCATGCCGACTGATAATCCAAATTAGAATACTGATGCGCAAAGATATCTCTTATACCGCACCATTCTTTCCACGGAATATCCTTTTCTGTCTGACGAAGTTCTTCAGAAATAACTTTACAAAGTTCACCTATTTGCAAAATGCACATACAACACGCATTTTGAAATACAGAAATGCTTACAAATTTTTCATAATCATTTCCGAACATTTCACATGCTTCTGATACCTGATTACAATATTCTAAAATCTTCTTTAAAACAATCACATCTTTATTCTTCATATAAAAGAATCTCCGTTCCAGCAATTTCTTTGTAAAACTCATCTTCAATTCCAGTTGTTGTTACCAAATCAACAGAAAGGTCTAGTGCTTCCTGTACACTCTGTCTCATTCCGGACAACTTTAACAATGACATAGGCTTTCCTTTTTCTACAAGTAAATCTATGTCACTATTTTCATTGGCATTCCCCTTCGCATATGAACCAAAAAGATAAATTCTCTTTACGCCATAAGAACGGGCAATTGGTATAATTGTCTTTCTTATTGTCGAAATATCTGTCATTGTTATCACATCCTTTATTATATTATATAACAATCTGCATCAGCAATACAATTGATATTTTGCAAATAAAACATGTATGCAACACAAAATAAAAAAGTGCCGATTTTATCGACACTTTACACTGCGGATGACAGGACTTGAACCTGCACGTCGGGGACACCAGAACCTAAATCTGGCGCGTCTGCCAATTCCGCCACATCCGCTTATGCAGCACATAGCCACGCGAATTATTATAACCTCCATACACTCCCTTTGTCAAGAAATCCCCCTGCTTTTTATACTAAACCTTGAATATAAAAGTAAATTCCACATTAGGCTGAATTTAGTCTTACACTCTTAT
>CAZGSF010000137.1:0-4573 GCA_964528145.1 uncultured Lachnospiraceae bacterium
CTCTTTTCATAGAAAAATCCCGAGCAAAAACTCGGGACTTTGTCTACAGTCTGAGTTTTATTACCTATGTAAGATAGGTAATAAAACTTAAAAATGTATACTTTTGAAATGTTTTTCCAAGGAAAATAGAAGAGTCATACCAAGAACACCGCAGGATAGTATTTCACCGATGCCTACAGTGAGCATAAAATAAGGTATACTTCCTTCGAATTTGTACACATATGACAGTACAAAAGGGACTATTAGTGTATTGGCAATAATAGGAGGGAGAGGGGCAAGCCATTTATATCTGCGAAGTGCGCGGGTGCCGATTGCACCAAGTAAGGTGGCGATACTTCCGAATACAATATCCCAGGGCAGGCATCCTGCAAAAAAATTGGCAAGTATACATCCGATAAATAATCCGGGAATTGCTGAAGGAATAAAATAAGGAAGAATTGTAAGTGCCTCTGAAAATCGTAATTGAATTGCGTTGCTGTCCAGCCCAAACATATGTGCAATCTGGGTAAGTACAACGTAAAGAGCAGCAATCATTGCTGCTTGGGTGAGGTGTAAAACTTTCTTTTGTTTCATAATAGAATCTCCTTTAGTTTTGTTTAAGGTCAGGAAGGTCTCGAACTGACCATTGTATGAATATATTATTTTTATTATATTCTATTGCGTGAAAGTATTCGTCGCAATTGTTTGCTTAGCAAAAGCGCCATTATGATTTTGATAATATCAGGAATTATAAAAGGTACTACACATAGGCTTATTACAACCGAAATATTTAAAGTCGAAGAGTTACCGGAATATATTAACAAATACCATAATGTACCGAAAATATAGCAAATAAGTTGGGCAATAACCATGGATAATGCAAGTGTAAGAGGTTTGTTACCAAAGAGAACTTCAAATAACCACATGGTAAGAGCGCTGAAAATGAATCCTATAATATATCCCCCCGTAGGACCGAGCAGGACACCGATTCCGCCTTGGAAACCGGAAAATACGGGTATACCTGTTAAACCTATGAAAATATAAAGGAGAACCGACCAAGTTCCCATTTTGCCTCCAAGCACAGATAATGTCAAAAAGATGGCAAAGGTTTGGAGCGTAAAGGGTACTGCTCCCGGTATGACAATCCAGGAACAGATACCTATTAATATTCCAAACATTGCTATATAAATCATATCTAAAGTACTTAGTTTGTTTGCTCGTTTCACTTATTTTGAAGTATCTCCGGTTTTATACTTGGCTACAGCAGCCTGAATCTTTTCGTTGGGATTGAGTAAGTCGCTTATAGAAGTATCGTGGTTCAAAGTATCAATAATATAAGCGATGTATTTACTCATGTCACAGTTTATATACCAGTCTTTGCTTAATAATTCGGGAGTCTGATAGATAAGGTTAGTGGTAAGAACTTTATCTATTATTCCGCTTTCGTATGCTTTGTCAAATTTATCCAAGCCGTTTGTAAAGAGACCAAATGTAGCAAAAACAAATACTTTATTAACTTTGCGTTCTTTGAGCTCTGCGGCAACTTCAAGTACACTTTCTCCGGAAGCAATCATATCATCAATGATAATCATGTCTTTGCCTTCTACGTTTGTTCCAAGGAACTCGTGGGCTACAATGGGATTACGTCCGTTGACAATTCTTGTATAGTCACGACGTTTATAGAACATACCCATATCCAGACCGAGAACGTTGGCTACATAAATTGCACGGCTCATTCCGCCTTCGTCAGGACTGATAACCATCATATGGTCAGAGTCAATTTTGAGGTCAGGTACATTTCTTAATAAGTTTTTAATGAACTGATAAGCGGGCTGTACTGTTTCGAAACCGTTAAGGGGAATAGCGTTTTGTACTCTGGGGTCGTGAGCATCAAAGGTAATGATGTTATCAACGCCCATATTAACAAGTTCCTGTAAAGCAAGTGCGCAGTCAAGAGATTCCCTTGAAGTACGTTTGTGCTGTCTGCTTTCGTAGAGGAAAGGCATAATTACTGTGATACGGCGTGCTTTTCCGCCTACGGCAGCAATAATACGTTTTAAATCCTGATAGTGGTCATCGGGGGACATGTGGTTCTCGTGACCGCAAAGGGAATAAGTAAGGCTGTAATTGGCTACATCTACCAATAAATAAAGGTCAGTACCACGGGCAGATTCTAAAAGAACACCTTTAGCTTCGCCGGAACCGAAACGGGGAACCTTAGCTCCTAAAATATAGGAGTCTCTCTGATATCCTGAAAAAGCAAGGCTGTCTTTGTGCTCGCTTTCTCTTTCTGTTCTCCATTTTACAAGATAGTGGTCTACTTTTTCACCTAAGGTTTTGCAACCTTCAAGGGGGATAATTCCCAGTGAACCTACGGGTATTGTTTCCAGATTTCTTTTCTCTTCACGGTTTGACATGACAGAGCCCTCACTTTCTGTTGTTTAACATTCGCTTTTTAGACATTCTTACATCGGGTCCCGTTAATTTGCGGAACACGTAGTTTGAAGTTACTCTTGAAAATATTCTGTCTGAATATAAAGTTTTTAATTCTTCAAGCGAAAGATTGCTGGAGATAATAGTTGATTTCTTGCGAATCTGACGCTCGTTCAGACAATTAAATAATTTGGATGTAACGAAATTGTTGGCAATTTCGGTTCCCAAATCATCAATAATCACCAAATCACAATTGTACAAGTCTTCGTACGGATTGTAAAGAGAATCTTTATTTTTGTGGTCAAATGAATATTCGGAAAGTAAATCGAATAACTGTACTGCACTAAAATATATCACAGAATAGCCTTTGTCAAGTAATTCTTTTGCAATACAGCCTGATAAGAAAGATTTACCTGTTCCCACGGTTCCGTATAAAAAAAGATTGGGACAATCTTTAGGGAATGTACGGACAAATTCATGGCAGGATTCAACTGCTGCACGGAAACGTTCGAGATCCTCTCCTGTGTAAAATTCTTCTGATAATGTTGAAAAATTATTTTCTGCAAGCATTTGCTGAATGCCGGATTGTTCATACAGTAAGGTTATCATTTGCCTTCGGAAGCAATGGCACTTTGTGCCATTAATATATCCGGTATCCTGACAGTCACAACAATCATAAATTGGATTCAAATAATCGGTAGGATAATTATATGAAGTAAGCAAGCGTGTCTTGGAATCGGAAAGTTCTGCAAGAGTACTGTGCAGTTCATCGAGTGCATGTTCATCTCCGTTCAAAAGTTTTTTGCCGAAAGAAACACTGTAAGAAGAAACCGCTTCGTCAAGTTCGCGATAACCGTCAATCTTTTGATATACCTCTTCCCTGCGCATATCAAGGATATGGCGGTTCTTGTCTCTGGTACGTTCGTATGTATGTAAGATAGTGTTGTACTGTAAATTATTCAGCGACACGTTTAACTCCTTTGAATGGCACCTTAGTAGCTAAGCAGCTCTTTTTCCAGCGCATCATAGTCATAATCATTTTGAGTGTATTGGGTAAAACGGTTGGTTGATGTAGTGCTCTTTGTACCTGAAAGTTTCTTTTTCTGGTAAAGCTCGTCGATTTTCTGGATGTCGGCTTTGTGATGAACACCTGATTTTAACCAACTGGCAAGTATGCTTTCGGCATATTCGAAACGATGCTTGTCTGTGGCAAGTACCGTGCGTTCGCATGCCACCAGAATAATGTCGGTTGTGAAAGCATATTCTTTGGTCCAGCGTTTAATGTATTCCATCTCCTTTGAGGTGGGAGATGAGGATTTGCCAAGTGCATTCATAATTGCATACACTGATTTGTCATATTTATAGGCAAATTTTTCGGCCTGCTTTGGGGTGGTAATACCTGCTTCTGCCCAATTTATTGCTACTGCTTCAATGTATTTAAAGTCCTTTTTGCCTCGTTCAATACAATATTGTATAAGATAATCAATTAAATCATCTGAAAATGAAAGTGTTTCGGAAAAATATAATATTGATTTCATTTCAGAAACGGTAAGTGGACGTTTCATGTAAGACTCTGCAATAAAAAGAAGTTGTGCAGTGTCCTGACGTTCTTTGAAAGAACGCAACTCGTCCGCACTGAATGATGGTTTGGCGGGGGCTGTGCGGGAAGGGGCAGGCTGTACTTCTGTTGCTGTGGCAGAAACAGGAGAGCCTGTCTGCTTGGGAACTATAGATAACACGGGAGCCAAAGAAGCAGCATAAGCCTCGGGAGCCGGGGCTTCTGTGTGGGAGGTATGCAGATTCTCAATATGGATACCTACCAAGGTCTTGGTGTCATCAAAATCAAGAGTTAAAAGTCTGGTCTTTTCCCAATATTTTAAAGCACGCATAACGTCCTTCTCGGTGTGGTTAAATGTGTCGGCTATATCAGATATACTTGTAGACATACCTGCACTCATAGTGCGCACCAAATAAAGATACACTTTTAACTGTGCATCATTTGCGTCCTTCATATATTCATCAATAAATCTATTGGAAATAGAAGTATAATCAGCATTGCTGTTTTTATAAAGTTTTATACGACTCATTTAATTCACCCTGTTTCTCTTATTTTTTTAAGCGGAACATATACCATTTCCGTAAAGAAAATCAAAATAATTAA
>CAZGSF010000138.1:0-4277 GCA_964528145.1 uncultured Lachnospiraceae bacterium
CTTCTTGATGAGGCACATATCACTGCTAACAAGAACACCATTCCTAACGATCCTCAGTCACCTTTCGTAACCAGCGGTATCCGCCTTGGTACACCTGCAGTTACTTCACGTGGCATGAACACTGAGGATATGGACCAGATTGCAGAAGCTATCGCGCTTGTAATCAAAGGCGGCGAAGAGAAGATTGCAGAGGCTCGTGCAATCGTACAGAAGCTTACAGATAAGTATCCTTTAATTTAATAAATTTTACTAACAGAGATTGAATATGCTTTGCTGATATGATAAATATTGGCAAAGCATATTTTCTTTTTCGTATCAATCAACAATAAATCCCAATATGCCGATTCGGAATTTATTTTATGTTTCAGACATACCTAGGAATACTGTCAGAGGTAAGAACATCTATGGCTCAGCGTTAGTGAAGATTCCAACACCGCGTTTTGTGGTATTTTATAATGGAACAGAAGCATATCCGGCGAGAAAGACTGAATATTTATCGTCTGCATATGAAAAATGTCAAGGAGAACCGGAATTGGAACTTGCGGTAACAGTTGTTAATTTAAATTATGGAAATGAAGAATTGGTGGAAGCCTGTCGGGCACTAAAAGAGTATATACTGTTTGTGGGATGAATGTATCAAAGAGGGGATTCTGGTTGAATTTCTTACTTTTCTTAATGAAATTCGATAAGTGCATAAATTTATTTAGTTATATAAGAACACAAAATAAAACGTCGGTTAAAAGTATAACCGGCGTTTTTATTTTAAGTGTGGAATAATTGTTTTTATTATATCTGCAAGCATTTCTCTCTTTTGCGGTGTAAGATCAAGAAGAATTTCATTTAATTCGTCAGTATACAGTGATGTTGAAGAAAAATCTTGTGCACCAAATATCAAGTAGTCTGTTGAAGTGTTTAGTGCAGAGGCTATATCTGCCAGGGTTGATAGTGAAGCACATTTTGAACCGCGCTCTATTTCATAAAGGTAATGTGCAGATATATTTATTTTTTCGGCAAGAAACTCTTGGGTTAAATTTTGAGTTTTTCTACATTGTTTGATTCGAAGTCCTAATTCTGTTAAATTCATAAAATCTCCATTCTTCAAAATATTATATGGATTTTATTCAAATTTATAGCTAATAGCTACAAAAGTATACTAGCCAACAGATACAAAACATGATAAACTGTATCAAACAGATATAGCGGAGGGCGTGTATACGTTTTTTACGAAGGAGGAGATGCAATGGATACTTTATACATTGTGATACCTGCTTACAATGAAGAGGCAAATATAAAGAATGTTGTTGAAGCTTGGTATCCGATTGTGGTTGAACATAATGGAAATGGTAAGTCCCGATTGTTAATAATTGATGATGGAAGTAAAGATAATACATATAGTATTCTTAAGGAACTTTCAAAAGATAAGGAATTGTTGATGCCTTTGAGCAAAGGCAATCAAGGACATGGAGCAACGGTTCTATATGGATATAAATATGCGCTTGATAATAATGTCGATTATATATTTCAGACCGACTCAGATGGACAGACTTTACCGGAGGAATTTGAAGAGTTTTGGAATAACCGAGCGAAGTATGATATGGTGATTGGACATCGAAAAGCAAGAAAAGATGGTATCTCAAGAATTGTTGTAACCAAAATACTGAGATTGGTCATACGTCTATGTTTTGGTGTTGATGTTAAGGATGCTAATACTCCATTTAGATTATTAAAAGCGGAAACTCTTAAAAAATATATTGAATTAATACCGGAAGAGCATAATCTTGCTAATGTAATATTGAGTGTTATTTATAAAAAGAAAAAGTGTACGGTGAAATATATACCTATTACATTTCGTCCCCGTCAAGGTGGTATAAATTCTATAAATTTAAGAAAAATTATCGTGATAGGCAAAAAGGCAATAAGAGATTTTATTAAAATTAATAAAAAGTTAAATTCAGAATAATTGGGAGAAAGATTGGCATGACGGTTAATGAAAAAGGGAAGACTAAATATTTTTACATATTGCTGGGTATAATATTAAGATTTGTAGTAATGTCTCTGGGACATAATAATGATTTTGAGTCTTATTGTATAGTAGGAGAAATAGTTAGTTCAGGTGGGAATGTATATGCAGAAACGTATAGATATAATTATGGTCCTGTGTTTTGTTGGGTACAAGGTTTATGTTGGTGGATTGCACATTTGTTTGAAACGAATGGTATTCTGATTTTTAGGATTTTGATAGTAAGTGTACTTACAACAACTGATATTGGGATTATGCAATGGCTGTGCAAAAAATATAATTATAGAATAGGAATAATATTTTTTCTGAATCCGGTATCTGTATTTATAACCGGCTTTCATAATCAATTCGACAATATAGCTGTTTTGTTGGGATTGTTAACCTGTAGCTTTTATAATGAAGAAGAAAAAATAACAATTAAAGACTTAGGATTTATACTTTTGTTTTCGTTATGCTTGATGACAAAACATATTTTTTTCATATTTCCATTTTGGATATTAATTAAAAAAGGACTTTCTCTGAAAAAAAGATGCTTGTATTCATTTACACCTGTGTTAATATTTCTAACAAGTTTTTTACCTTTTTGTATTAGAAATCAAGAAGCATTGCATGGAATAATAAAAAATGTTTTTTTGTATCGTTCTATTAATAATGCTCCTTTATTAAAATTGGCGTATAAGTTTCTTGGAATACCTAATAATTTATATTTTATAATATATATACTTATCATGGTTATATTAGGATATATAGTAAGAAAAAGAGATTATCAGTATGCAGTTATTTTCTATTTAATTTCTATGGTTACATTTGCATCTGCGATTGCGAATCAATATCTTGTGATTCCAATTGTTGCATTATGTGTTTTGAGTAAAGGAATTTGCAGATATATGTATATGGGGTACGCGACAGTATTTTTGATTTTTAATGATTGCGGGCTTAATATAGGTGCAGCAATAGAATTGTTTAGTTATCCGGAATACGATATTCTTAGAACTGTATTGGCAGGTGGCGGTGCATATACAATTATGGTTTGGATTCTATTTGCCGTTATACTAAAAGAAATTCTATCCATGTTGGGGAATGATATAAAAGAATAATAAATAATTTAGGCAGCAGGAGTATTTACATAAGTACTCCTGTCTTTTTGTTGAATAATCTCTAATTAAAATCAATGTTGACAGTAATAATCAAATACACTATCATACAATTAAGTTGACGCACAGTTTCTTTCTGTGCTGGATTTATAATCCGTCTCGGCGAATCTGCTGAATTTCCAGTTTACTAATTAAATAATAGAACGTTAGAATTTCAAAGATGTAGAATTCTTAAATTTATGTTCGATGTAATATTTTATGAATAAATATGAGATTGCTACCGTGGAAAGGTGTGTATATGAATCAAGATTTTATAATTGACGAAGAATACAAAAAATGGATTGAAGAAATAGGAAAGCGGTATAAACAAAGTCAAATTAAGGCATCTGTTTCTGTTAATCGTGAAATGATAGGTTTTTATTGGTCAATTGGTAAAGATATTGAGTAAAGATATGCAAAAAATATTGCCCGGCGTTCAAGGATTGTCAAGTTCAAACCTAAGATACATGAAAAAATTTTATGAAATGTACAGTTTGCCGAATCTTCCACAACTTGTGGGAGATTTGACTGATAAAGGTTTGTTTTCGATCCCGTGGGGGCATCATAGAGTTATTATTGATAAATGTAAAATGGATTGCCAAAAAGGTCTTTTCTTTATCAAAAAGACTATTCAAAATAACTGGTCGCGGGCTGTACTTTTAAATTTTCTTGATACTGATTTATATGAACGGCAAGGCAAAGCGATATCTAATTTTGAATACGCACTACCTGCATTACAAGGTGATCTTGCGCAGGAAATAACCAAAGACCCATATAATTTCGACTTTATTGAGCTTAAAGAACATTATAATGAAAAAGAATTAAAAGATGCTCTGATGGATAATATTATGAAGTTTCTTTTGGAACTGGGAAAAGGATTTGCGTTTGTTGGTAGAGAGTATGCAATACCAATTGAAGGAACAGAAGAAAAAATTGATCTTTTGTTTTATCATTTGTACTTGCATTGTTATGTGGTTGTAGAAGTTAAAGTAGCGCCTTTTACATCGCGAGATATTGGTCAGGTTGGTACATATGTAAATATCGTGAATGATCTAATAAGGACAGAACTTGACAAGGAGACTAACTATTAGAAGTCAATAGATTTTTGAAAAAAGTTTTATTTA
>CAZGSF010000139.1:0-4267 GCA_964528145.1 uncultured Lachnospiraceae bacterium
AATCTTTTAATTTGCGGCTTCTGCTTGGATGGCGGAGCTTACGAAGCGCTTTTGCCTCAATCTGACGAATACGTTCACGGGTAACATTAAACTCTTTTCCAACTTCTTCCAATGTACGGGCACGGCCATCCTCCAGACCAAAACGAAGGGTAAGCACTTTCTGTTCACGTTCTGTCAAAGTGCTTAATACTTCTTCCAACTGTTCTTTTAACAAAGTAAATGCTGCTGCATCTGCCGGTACTGGTACATTGTCGTCTTTGATAAAATCGCCAAGATGGGAATCTTCTTCTTCACCGATTGGTGTTTCCAACGATACCGGCTCTTGGGAAATCTTTAAGATTTCACGCACACGGTCTACAGGCATGTTCATCTCTTCTGCGATTTCTTCCGGAGATGGTTCACGGCCAAGTTCCTGTAAGAGCTGTCTGGAAACACGGATCAGCTTGTTGATGGTTTCTACCATATGCACCGGAATACGGATGGTTCTTGCCTGATCCGCAATAGCACGGGTGATTGCCTGACGTATCCACCATGTAGCATAAGTAGAGAACTTATAACCTTTGCGATAATCAAATTTTTCAACAGCCTTAATAAGACCCAAGTTACCTTCCTGAATTAAATCAAGGAAAAGCATACCGCGGCCCACATAACGTTTTGCAATGCTGACAACCAGACGTAAGTTAGCCTCAGCAAGACGTTTCTTAGCTTCCTGGTCACCTAGTTCCATCTTTTTAGCAAGTTCGATTTCTTCTTCTGCACTAAGAAGAGGAACTTTACCGATTTCTTTAAGATACATTCTGACAGGGTCTTCAATACTTATTCCGTCAGGAACTGAAAGGTCAATGTTCTCAACATCCACCTCATCCTCCTCAGTCAGAATAATCTCTTCATCATCCACATCATCTTCTTCAGTAATGCGGAGTACATCAACATTATTTTGTTCAAGAGTTTCAAGAATCTTTTCAAACTGCTCATCTTCCAAGGTCATATCAGAAAAGAACTCGCTTATTTCATGATACTCCAATACATTTTTCTTCTTCTTGGCAGTGTTAAGAAGTTCTTTCATCTTCTCCTCAAACTTTACCTGTGCGTTTTCATCCATTTGTGTTTCCATCCTTTCGAAACGTAATAATTATTTTATCCCTATTCCAGAGAAATATGCGTTTTCCCAAGTTCTTCCAAAGCTTTCTTGGCTGCAATAACCTTTTGAAGTGCATTAACGTCACTTCCAAGCTGCGATGTATAAAATTCATGACTGTTTTTCTTCACCTGATAAAGAATATCATGAAATGCTTTTTCTTTCTCCTGCAATGTATCCAGTGCTTCAAGCTTGGTATTAAAAATCGTTGCAACCTGCCTCTGCTCTTCTTCATCCGTAAACATACTTATAATGGCTGCCGGATTATATTTCCCTTCCTGCAAATCCGCAAAAAGTTTCTCGGCCACCTGCCTGTACAAGTCATCTGTAAAATCCGATGGAGAAATATATTTTTCGATTTTCTTATACAAGGTAGGCTCGTCCGTAAGCCACGTGATAAGCAGGCGCTGGGATTTTTTCTTATTATCCTGTGGCGTGCTTTTACTTTGTATGCCCGACTTTGGCCGCTCCACAGGCTTCACCAGTCCGGTCTTAGCCGCATACCCGTTTACCAGTTTTCTAAGGTTGTCAAATCCTATATTATATTTTTCAGCAATGGCCTCAATATAATTGTCCCGTTCCACTTCCTCAGAAAAGCTACATAACTTTTTGGCTATTTCCCTATGGAATTTAGTTTTTTCCTCCGGGTCGTTAAGATTATAATCCTTTTGAAGAATGCGTATCTCAAAAAAGAAGCTGTTCTCTGCCTGCTCGATTCTTTCCTGAAAAGCATCTTTACCAAGGTTCTTCATGAATTCATCCGGGTCCTTGTAAGGCAGCATATTAATGACCTTACCCGTAAGTCCCACTTCTTTCAAAATACCTATGGCCCTAAGTGCCGCACTTGTACCGGCTCCGTCGCTGTCATACGCCAGTAGCACCTGGTCCGTATAGCGCCTAAGCAGATTAGCCTGTCCCGCTGTAAATGCCGTTCCAAGGGATGCCACCGCCTGAGTAAATCCCGCCTGATGCATGGCTATTACATCCATATAACCTTCGCAGAGAATAATATTCCCTGCTCTTGCAGTCCTTGCAAAATTAAGCCCATAAAGGTTACGGCTCTTATCAAATACAGGAGTCTCCGGTGAGTTTAAATACTTGGGTGTTCCGTCTCCCATAACTCTTCCGCCGAAACCTATTACTCTATGATTAATATCCTGAATAGGAAACATTACCCTGTTCCAGAATTTATCATGCATACCAAACCGCTCATCAAAGGAGGCAAGTCCTGCTTCCTGAATAAGCTTATCCTCATATCCCTGCTGTTTCAAATATTTAGTTAAATCATCACTTGTTTTATTGGCAAAACCCAAACCAAATTTTTTAATGGTTTCATCGGAAAGTTCCCTTCCCGAAAGGTACTTATAACCAATCTGCCCCTGAGGCGCCCTCAACTGGTAATAAAAATATTTTGCCGCCTCTTTATTCACCATCAGAAGCTTCTGCCTGTGGCTTTCCTTCTGCTTCATTTCCTCCGAATATTCAACCTCCGGCAGATTAACGCCTGCTCTGTCCGCCAACATCTTAATGGCTTCGCCAAAGGTGTAATTCTCATAATTCATTACAAATGTAAATACGTTACCACCGGCACCGCAGCCAAAGCAATAATACATCTGTTTTGCTGCCGAAACTGAAAAGGACGGGGACTTCTCATTATGGAAAGGGCAAAGTCCAAAATGACTGCTGCCTTTTTTCTGAAGCCGTACGTACCCTGAAACAACGTCCACGATATCATTCTTCATTCTTACTTCTTCTACAAGTTCTTCAGGATAATACATGCTGCCCCTCCTTTCTGTTTATTTAACATTGTTTTCATGTCTGATAGTTATAAAAGTATTCCGATGACGGGCCCTTGAAATGCGTCGGCACTTAGCGAGGTGTTTTCGAGCTTAGTGTCCGCTACGACATTTCACGGAGCGAAAGCATGCCCGGAGTGGAATCTTTTATAAATATCAGACATGAACATAATTTTTAATAATGCCAGGATTTCGGTATATATAACTCCTCATATTTTGCAATCGCAAAGCGGTCAGTCATGCTTGAAATATAATCACACACGATTTGTTCCTTGGCCTCGCCGGCGTCCAGTAAATTCAACAGTTCTCTCGGAAGCAGTGAAATGCGGTTCAGGTAATAATCATACAAGGTTTCAACCAGCATCTCTGCCTTGCCCTCCTGGCTCTTAGCATCAGGATTCTGGTAAACTCTTTCAAACATAAATTCACGAAGTTCCTTCATTGCCGCCTCAACCGGCGCTGACAGGCTAATGTCATTCTTACCAAAACTGTTTGTAACCAAATCATGAATAAAATGGTCCAGCCTTTCCCCGGTAGTCTCACCTATTACTGAGGTTATACTTTTGGGAACATCAGCCTCCGTTAATATTCCGCCACGTATGGCATCATCCATATCATGATGTATATATGCTATTTTATCTGAATATCTTACAATCTTACCCTCCAGCGTGCAAGGCATTCCTTTGGTCTGATGATTACGTATTCCGTCCCTCACCTCAAAAGTCAGGTTTAGTCCCTGGCCCCCCTTCTCCAACACCTCCACGGTTCTTACACTCTGCTCGCTATGTTCAAAGCCCAGAGGACATATTCTCTCCAACGCTCTCTCTCCCGAATGTCCAAAGGGTGTATGTCCCAAATCATGTCCCAGTGCTATTGCTTCAACCAAATCCTCATTAAGCTGCAATGCCTTTGCTATAGTTCTGGCATTCTGTGACACCTCTAAGGTATGCGTAAGACGGGTTCTGTAATGGTCACCTTCCGGTGTAAGGAAAACCTGAGTCTTATCCTTTAATCTGCGAAAAGATTTTGAATGCAGAATTCTATCCCTGTCTCTTTGAAAAACAGGTCTTATATCACATTGTTCTTCTTCTCTTACTCTTCCCTTAGAATTCATGCTTAAGGACGCATAAGGACTTAAATATTCCTGTTCCCAGCGTTCCAGATTCTCGCGGATTCCCATAAGTACCTCCGTTCTTATACTTTTGCACGGTTGAATTTTAGCCTTTAATATTAATATTCTGCATAGAAAAGCAAATTCCTTTTTTATTCAAAAAGGAATTTCAGACTGTAGACAAAGTCCCGAGTTTTTACTCGGGATTTTTCTATGAAAAGA
>CAZGSF010000140.1:0-4218 GCA_964528145.1 uncultured Lachnospiraceae bacterium
GAAAGATACGTTCCGCGATTTCAGAAAAGTTTGTAGTCACAGTTATTCCGGAAATCGCCAGCATCTGCCTGCCCAACGCAGTTGATATTGCAAGAACTTTTGTGAAGATCCAGTAGCTTGATGCGGCAAGTCCGACATTTAGAATGGTTTCGAACGCCAGTTCACGTGTTTTCACCAGTGTGAGCGTACTCCGCTCTCCGCTTGATTTGATTGTACTGAAAATAGAAAGGATCAGCATCAGAGGTAAAAGTGCCAGCGCGAATTTTACCGTAGAACTCCACATGTCCATGCACATTTTCAGAAAAGGCTGGTCCAGGTCATACATATACTGAATCGCAGAGCCGAAGGCGGAATTGAAGAAACCGGCGATCTCATCCGCTGAATCTTCCAGAATCCAGGAGCTGGCCAGCCTGATGATGATGTCATAGGCAATACGGAAAGGGAACTCGATGTTGAAGATCGGGAATATGGCCCCGATCCATTTCAGCGTAGAAAGCAGACCGGACATGTCCATAATTCAGCCTCGGTTCGCGTTGTACCGGAACAGATCCTCCTGAAGACCTCCTCCCCAGAGATAGGTGATGAGGACCCCGAGGAAAGCTATCGAGCAGAGCTGAAGAACGTATGAAACAGTGAGGTCGATGGGACGCATATGAAACAGCGCTTTGGGTTCCTTTTTCGGTTTTTCCGGCTTTCTTTCGCTGTAGTCATATTTTTCGACGTGATCAATCCCCTTCTGATGAAATTTGTCCCGGCCGTAAAACATCAGGATCTGTGTGATCATCTCCTCGAATTTCCGGCCTGTTTTCGGATCCCGGCCGAAAGCGATCCCGACCCCGATGCCTGCGCAGATGATGGCAAGACCAATCTTCAGCGGCGCAAACATATCTGACAGGTAAACCAGAACTGCCAGAATAATGCCGGCTGCCGCGATAACAAGTTCACGTGTGCCGACGCCGATAAAACTTTTGGGTGCGTCTTCAATTTTCGGAGGAGTATAACCGGCCATATGTATCCCGCTTTCATAAAATATAAACGGGATAAAATTATCCCGCATCTCCGGTTATTTTACAAAAAACGTCCGTGATTGATACCGGACGCTGCTGTTGTTGTCAGAATATCATGTTTCTCTGTACGGCCTTCCAAGCTGCCTGATTATTTCTTCTTTTGTTCTGTTTAATATTCCAGGCTGGTTTTAGATCTGTATCTTCATTTGAAATCCTGAGGAGGAAATCTTCTATAATCACATGCTGATCTGAAAAAATACATCATTACTTATATAAGGTTAAGATGAAGAATTTAAGTTTTAGGATTGCTGTTTATGATATTCAGATTCATAAGTCTTGATGTGTCTGACATCCTCAGCAGTCACCCCTGATTGATTCCGACAACCCTCATCCCGATATTCCGTATATTCTTATGTGCGTATTCGTAAAGGACGCCGGTCAGCTTCAGCGATTTTTGTTTGTCGATGATAAGGGAAGGATTCAGCAGCACCCAGAGATGTTCGATATCATCTACCTTCATGGATTTCAGCGCTGATCTGTTGATATGCTTTACCTTCGAATCCCGAAGCACAGCCTTGTTTGCCCGTGCCGAATACCTTTCAATTTCGTAATTATTACATTCAAGGGTGATATAGGTTCCAAGAAGAGGTGCCAGATCATCCCTGTACCATCTGCTTTTGGGAAACTCCCTGGATCTTTCCATGCTTTCCCTGGAATAGGATTCAGCCCAGATTGAATTTTTCTGCCCGCCCTTTTTCACGATTGCCTCCATATTCAAATTCTACAGGAGGCGAGCTGTTTTGAATCCGCTTTTGCGCTCTCAAAAAGGACAATATGTAAAAATAACTAGAATAATCTCAAACAATGTTAAAAAAAAGGGCTGAATGAAAAGCACTCTGTTCATTCAGCCCCTGAACCGGTGATGGCGGAAATATTCGCTTCACCAGCGGATATTGTTCATCAGGTCAGCCTGCCCCAGACGGTCCGTAACCTCAGCCGCGGCATCTCCGAAATTACGCTCCTCACCTGTATGGCTTTCCATAAACGCTCCGGCAATAAGAATTTCCTGCTCGTAATAGGAAGTTCCTTCGTTTTTACGAAACGAATCGATCCCCGGTTTCTGGCCGTCCGGGATTTCCTCCAGGAACTTCTGCGCATGGCCGCTGTATTCGGCGTGCATCTGAATACCTCTCGCAATCCCGAAATCAAGAATGTTGCCGGCACCCTGTTCCATACTGTCACCCTGGTATCCGTTCATCGGCTCCAGACCGGCATTTTTTGCGCCCTGATAGGCAATTGTGATCATCTTAGACGCGGAATCAGCCGCGTTGTGGACTTCCTCTTTGGTAAGGACATGGCCGGTATCCATCCGGCGGATCCGTTCCTCGATTGCGTTGATATCCGAGACGTCAATGGAATTGTTGTACTTCCTGAAGAAAGATCTCTCCAGCGCATTTGCCTCATCCGTTTCCGTGGTAACGGATGATTTTACATATCCCTTTCTTTCGTTATACATTTTCAGCCTGTTTGCCGCGGCGACACCGCCACCCATTCTTGTTCCCGCAAGAAGCGTTGAAAACAGGCTGTCCTGTCCTCTGTTTTTTTCTTCTCGGGAAGATGAACCGCTTCCGGATCCCTGTGACACAGAATGAATACCTGTACCGGAAGAAACCGGACCTGTCCCGGCAGAAGGAGAAGATGGTGACGCGGGTTTCCCTCCTGAGGCATTCTGTACGGATTGACTTGAAGCGCTGCCAGACATGTTATCAGATCCTCCGCCGTGAGAGACCGCGGTATCCAAAGCCCCGAACCCGCCTGACGCGGCAAATCCTGCAAGATTCAATCCGCCTGCGCCGGTAAAACCTCCCCTTACGAAATCAGCCGTTTTCGACGCGACCATGGCAGCGCTGCTGAGAATCTGCTTGGCGACAGAGCTGTTTATAGCGATCAGGATCGACGCGCAGCCGATATACATGGCACTTGCGAGAAGGACTCCGGACGCTCCGCCATCCCATGAAATGTGATTGAGCAGGTTAATAATCAGCGCATTTGCCGGCGCAAGCACTACAGCCTGCAGCAACATCTTCAGCCACTGGCCGCGCAGCCATTCCAGCGGTTTGAAAGCGGACAGGACGATGAAGATCGGACCAAGCGCCGCAAGCAGAGCATACATGACCTGAAGAGACATCGCGGCCAGATAGAATTCGATCAGCAGCGCGATGATGATGAAAATAAACACGAATGTGAACAGCATGATCAGGATCACCGAACCGAAGGTCAAGGATGTCAGCATACTGTCGGAGAAAAGGATCGCTCCCTGCCCGATCTCAGAAGCTATACTGTAGGAGATGACAGAAATCTTTCCAAGAAGCCATCTGCTTGAAAATGCAAGCCAGATGCAGAAAAGCAGGTTGACGGCCATAGATCTTGCCTCAGCAATCCCGGTAACGGAACTCGCACCGGCTCTCATCGTGGAAGCAATGGACAGCAGGATCACAAGCGGAACCAGGGCGACCGCAAGTTTCCGTGTGATATCGAATCCCCGGTCCATGATCTGTACGGTTTCTTCGGTCGGTTTATACAGTCTGTCGACAATGCCGAGCAGTGCATCGTTTGCGATGCTGATGATTCCAAGTGTTCCTGGATCTCTTGAATCCACAACACATGAGCCGCTTGAAGTGTCCAGGTACAAACAGCCTGATCCGCTGTCACCAACATATTTTATCGTTCCGTTTTTCAATCCTTCCGACAGTTCTTCGTTGGAAACGGACTGGACCGCGGTTCCGTCTTCGATCCTGTCTTCAAGGTTATGGATAATATCATCGATTTCGGATTCTGTTTTCTTCTCTCCGAACCCCATATGTTCACGGGACGGAAACGAGGTAACGGAATCGTTCGCCGGTTCAATTACAGGCCGGTCCGTATATGTGATGTTCCCGAACCAGTCGGTTTCAGCTGTGCGCCAGGCATAGGGCATTTTCGGATCTCCTGTTTCGACGATATACCCTTCATCGACTCCTTCCCGGATATCGGCAAGACTCATATGCCAGATATAGTCAGTACTCATGCCGGTAAAATCAAACTCACCGTCATCATAGACATCTCTCATGTCTCCGAAATAGTAGATCAGATCATCATCGGAATAACCTTTCCCCAGATCATATTCATGGACACCGCCTCCCGTATACGGAGGAAGATCCTCCGATCCGCC
>CAZGSF010000141.1:0-4029 GCA_964528145.1 uncultured Lachnospiraceae bacterium
ATAATAATTCTTTAGCTTATTATGATGAAAACTTGGATTATATTTCAGAATTACGCGAAGAAATATGTAGTAAAATCAGAAATGGTGCAGTAGATGATTATGCATCAAAAGAGTTAGGGCAGATACGTAGTCAAATTTTAAAATGTGAAGAACAGATGAAACAAAAAGCAGAACAAATTATGCGTTCTCATAAGGAATATATGGCAGATAGTTACTGTACGTTTAGAAATGGACGGATATGCCTTCCTGTGAAAAAAGAATACAAACTTAAGATATCCGGCAGCATCATTGACAAGTCATCTACCGGCAGCACTTTTTTCATAGAACCGACAAGTGTTGCAAAATATTACGAGGAGCTTCAATTATTAAAAATAGATGAAGAAAATGAGGTATACCACATTTTATATACTTTATCTGCTTATGTTTTGGCATCGGCACCTGTGTTGAATGAAAACTTGATAATGCTTGAAAAATTAGATTTTATTTTTTCTAAAGGGAAATTAAGTATTGACATGGATGCAATAGAACCGGCAATTAATACAGAGCGTAGAATTAAATTATCCGGGGCAAGGCATCCATTAATGGACAAGACCATTGCAGTACCATTACATTTTGATATAGGCGAAAAAGTAAGAGGTGTTGTTATAACAGGTCCAAATACAGGCGGAAAAACGGTAGCAATTAAAACAGTTATGCTAAATTCCATTATGGCACAATGCGGATTGCACGTTACATGTAAACAAGCAGATATATGCATGAACAGTTCTTATTTGTGTGATATAGGTGACGGACAAAATCTTTCTGAAAATTTGTCCACATTCTCAGCACATATAACTAATGTCCTGGAAGTATTAAGCGAAGTAAACAAGGATAGCTTTGTTATAATGGATGAATTGGGGTCAGGAACAGATCCTACAGAAGGCATGGGCATTGCAATTGCAATATTAGAGGAACTTCGAAAAAGCAATGCGCTTTTCTTAGTGACAACTCATTATCCCGAAGTAAAGGAATATGCAGATAGAACAGAGGGGATTGTTAATGCACGGATGACTTTTGACAAAGAAACATTACTCCCTACATATCAAATGATAATAGGAGAAGCAGGGGAGAGCTGCGCATTTAACATTGCAGATAGATTGGGAATGCCTAATGAAATGTTAAAGGTAGCAATTGGTGCTGCATATGGAGAAGATGCTATAGCGTCTTATAAGTTTCAAAAGCCTGAAAGTACTATTATTAAAAGAAATACAACTAAGATTTCCAAAACAAAAACACACATCAATAATATGTCACTTAGTATCAAATACAATATTGGTGATAGTGTAATGGTTTATCCGGAGAAAAAGATAGGAATAGTTTGTGAGCCGATTAATGAAAAAGGCGTGTTAAGAGTACAGCTACCAAATAAAAAAATATGGATTAATCATAAGCGAGTAAAACTTCACGTAGCAGCAACAGAACTTTATCCTGAAGATTATGATTTTTCAATTATATTTGAAACTGTTGAAAACCGCAAAAAACGACATGATATGCAAAGGAAATATACAGATGCTGTTATAGAGTCAGCGGAATAAAATATGGAGGTTAATAAAAATGAAACGCATTATAAAAGCAATGGAAAACAAATATCTTCTTCCGTCACTTGATTTGGTAGAAGAAGTTTTTGGAGAATATGATAGTCCGGAAGAGGGCAAAGTTGTAAGACAATTAGTGGAAGAAATTAGGTCAAAAAAATATTATTTGCCCGAACTGGAACTTATCATGGTAAATGAAAATGATGATATTATTGGATATGCTATGTTTTCACGCTTTCATATCGAAGGAAAGTATGAAAATGAATTGTTGATACTCACACCGGTTGCTGTAAAAACACAATTGCAAAGGCGACATATTTCCAAGGACATATTGGAATATGGTTTTGATGTAGCAAAAAAGCTGGGATTCAGGGCAATTCTTGTTGAAGGTAATCCGCGTAATTATAACAATCGCGGATTTCAGTCAAGCTACATATATGGCATAGAGGCAGGTCCTAATATGAAATTGCCTCATCCGGATTGTCTTATGATAAAAGAATTGGAGAAAGGTGCATTAGACATAATAAGCGGGCTGGTTGATTATTCTTTTTATGAAAATCTACACTCGTAAAAATGCAAATGTTATATAAATTATAAGCTGAGGTGAAAAATTATATGTATAACAATCACGAAAAGTATATAAAAAGATGTTATCAATTAGCAATTAGTGCAGGAAAAAAAGGGTATGAAACTTTTGGTGCAGTATTGGTTAATGACGATACTATTATTGCGGAAGCAGAAAATACTGCAGACTATGAAAAAGGCATATTTGGTCATGCTGAATTTAATCTTGTACATAAATGTGCAAATAAGTTTTCTGATAAGATTTTTGAGAATGCTATATTTTATACAAGTTGTGCGCCATGTGTCCGTTGTCTTATGGCGATTTTATCGTTGGGAATTAAGACGATAGTGTTTGGTGTATCTTATAAAAGCTTTCAGCAACTACTTCCCTTTGAAGAAGACATTCCTAATTATGAAGATATATTAAATAAAATGAATGTTTCTGTAAGGATGATTGGTCCGATTTTAGAAGATGAAGGAATGCATACTTTTGAATATTGGGGTGGTGAGTATCGACCATTAGAAGAATTGATTATGGAAATGGACGAAATAAAGATGGCGCAAATTCATTTATAAAGAAACAATAGGTTGATTGATAATTTGTATGAGCCATATAATGGTAAATGTCAAAAATAAACAGGAGGATTAATATATATGAGAAAACGACATGTTATTGCTCAGTAGTCTGAGCTTAAAAAGATGAATAGTAAGCTCAGATGAATCCTAGAAGAAATACGATAGGAGGATTTGAAATGAGCTATTTAAAAGCAGAAGAAATTCTGCCAAAAGAATTACTTGAAACTATTCAGCAATATGTTGACGGAAGAACCATATATATCCCCAGTAAAGAAAAATCAGATTGGGGAAGCAACACGGATACAAAAAAGATTCTTGATGCCAGGAACCGGGAAATATTTGAGAAATATAAAAACGGTATAACCGTAAAAGTATTGGCAACTGAATATTCGTTATCCGAAAAAAGTATCCAGAGAATTATCCGGAATCAGAAAAATATTTGATTTTAGTGATGAAAAATCAAGTAGATTTTGATACCATTAAGATATATCATCGCTGCGGAGGATGTGGGAAAAAGCAAGAGTTTATAAATTCTGGCAAGTTTAGGGTAAATGCAAATGGCAAATCAGTAGATGTCTGGTTGATTTATCGTTGTGCGAAATGCAAACACTCTTGGAATCTTACAATATACGAAAGAAGAAAACCCACGAAGATTTCCGGCGATGAATATCAAAAATTTTTGGATAATGATATGGATCTGGCACGTGAATATGGAAATAATATTGGATTCCTAAAGAAAAATAATGCTGATTTTAAGTAGTAAATGAGCCGGACAGTAATGTTTGGCTTATTTTTATGAAAGGAAAAGATGAACGTTAATAAACTTGATTTTTGTCCTTTATGGATAGATAATGGAGATTGAGGTGAATTTTAATGAAAATAATAGAATATTTCAGCACAGATAACAAAGAATATTGGCTTTCCAAAATCCAAGAAAGTGATTGGGATGCGGGGCAGTATTTATATAATTTATTGAAAGAAGAAAAGCTTAAAGAGTTAGTTGGTGAAAATACAAAAGTGCTCATGTTGGTAGATGGAGATAATTTGGTTTCATTTTGCACGTTTGCAGATAAAGATGATATTCAGCCAACGGAATTGACACCGTGGATAGGATTTGTATATACTTTTCCTGATTATAG
Organism: uncultured Lachnospiraceae bacterium; assembly: GCA_964528145.1. Taxonomy (GTDB): domain Bacteria; phylum Bacillota; class Clostridia; order Lachnospirales; family Lachnospiraceae; genus Acetatifactor. The sequence continues at coordinate 3,854 of CAZGSF010000141.1, forward strand.
AGGTAATCATTGCGCAGGAAAACTTTTAAACTATGCTGAAGTCTTGGCAGAAGAAGCCGGACTTAAAAATATTTATATTTCAACAAACCATACCGGATTATATGAAAAATATGGTTATGAATTTTATGAAATAATGAAAGACATAGCCGGAGAAGATTCAAGGGTATATATAAGAC
>CAZGSF010000142.1:0-4014 GCA_964528145.1 uncultured Lachnospiraceae bacterium
ACAGTGACTTGTCGTCAGTTTCCTAACTTGACATTCGCTCCACGGAAAACCTGCCTTTGGCAGCAACCTCACGCTTCATCGCTATCATGTCACAGCATTTGTTAGTATACAGTAGTTTTTTTCGGCTTGCAAGTGTTTTTTTCAAAAAATTGTATTTTTTTCTGTACAAAGCGTTTTTTTAAGTGTAACCTCCTATTTATATGCTATACTCTACTTAAATCTAAACAAGTGAGGTTACCATATGTGGATTGCTAATCAATGGAAAGACTACGAAGTGTTGGATACAAGCCGTGGTGAAAAGCTGGAACGCTGGGGTGAATACACCCTTGTACGTCCGGACCCACAGGTTATCTGGACCACTCCTAAGAAACATATAAATTGGAAAAAGAAAAACGGTCACTACCACCGCAGCAGCAAAGGCGGTGGCGAATGGGAATTTTTCAATCTCCCGGAAGAATGGCAGATTAATTATAAGGAACTGACCTTTAACCTTAAGCCCTTTAGTTTTAAACACACAGGACTTTTCCCCGAGCAGGCAGTGAATTGGGATTGGTTCTCTTCTATTATAAAGGAATCCGGCAGACCGCTCAAGGTACTTAACCTTTTTGCCTATACAGGAGGCGCAACACTGGCAGCCGCAAAGGCCGGTGCATCCGTGACTCATGTTGACGCTTCAAAAGGAATGGTAACATGGGCAAAGGAAAATGCCATATCAAGTGGACTTAAAGATGCGCCTATCCGCTGGCTGGTGGATGACTGCGTCAAATTTGTAGAAAGAGAAATCAGACGTGGAAATCTCTATGACGGAATTATTTTGGACCCACCTTCATACGGACGCGGTCCAAAGGGTGAAATCTGGAAAATCGAAGAAAGTATTTACCCTTTCCTTGAACTTCTGGTTCAGCTTCTCCATGAAGACGCCAAATTCCTTCTTTTAAATTCATATACCACAGGACTTCAGCCTGCAGTTCTTTCCTATATGATAAACACCACCATCGTTAAACAATTCGGTGGACATGTTGAGGCTGACGAAATAGGTCTTCCTGTTACCGAAAGCGGACTGGTACTTCCCTGCGGAGCATCCGGACGCTGGGTTAAATAAATTCACAAAAATACCGCCAAATTCAAATTCCTCTTAATGAGTTTTGATTTTGGCGGTTTTAGTCTTATTTATACATTTGCCTTCTTATTAATATCCCATAGCAGATGCAAAAATCACACCATAAACAATTGCAAATATAATACCTACTACAAGGCTGATACCTGTCAAAATAAGATATGCCTTACAGAAGTTCTTCTTACTTTCTTTCTCCTTGCTGCTGAACGCAAACACGAACATAAGAATAATACCTACGCAAGGTATATATGTACATAATAATAATGGTATTAAATACTCGGACAATTTAACCGTCTCATCACTTTTAGGTGCCTCTACAGGCTGATAAGGCTGGTATATTCCGCTATTGTCTGCGGGCTGCCCGCTGAACTGTCCCTGATTGTCATTTGTGCTCCAATTGTTATCCATCGAAAGACCCCCCATTAATTTTAATTCTACTTTATTAGAATACCATATTTATGCAGATTCGTCTACAGTAAATTTCATCACTTTAAAGTATTATTGCCACAATTTTCTATATTGTGGAATTATTTTTTCAAAAAGATTGCCCGGATTATATGTGTAAGGCGGTCTGTGTGGAAAATATAAATACATCCGGGTCACATACAATACTACTGCTACCAGAAACAATCCCAACACAATCCACTTTATTAAAGGTATTTTCTTCCCCAGTATATACCGAAAGAATGCAGCATATAGAGCAGTCATTACAACCACTATTCCCATAGGATGAACATATATGGAACGCGCCACTTGTCCCTGAAACAAAAAAATAATACTCCTTGTCATTCCGCACCCGGGACAAGGTAACCCTGCTACTATTACCGATGGGCAAAATGCATCAAAGAACATATGCATTAATATATAAATAAGTACAATCCCCAAAATCGCCCAGAAAAATTTACAAATATCATTCCAAATACGCTTAAAAATCATCTTTTCTTCCTATTTAAAGAGGCGGGATTCACCCGCCTCTTATTTCTAATTACTATCAGATAGTATCATCTTAATTCTCACGTAATCTAAAGTCTGCTATCATTTCCTTAAGGGAAATTGCCTGTGCAGCCAACTCTTCGCTAATTGCCGATGTCTCTTCGGATGTAGCAGAGTTGTTCTGAATTACGATTGAAATCTGGTCTATACCGCCTTTAATCTGTTCAAGCATATCTGCCTGTACCTGGGATGCTTCAGCCGCTCCGCTTGCCGCAGATGCGAATTCCTGCATATTATTTACAACTTCATCAATTGCCACACTTGTGATATCAACAATCTGATTACCAACTTCAACTTCTTTAATAGCCTTACCTATAAGTTCTTTGGTTGTTACTGCTGACTGGGCACTATCTGCCGCAAGCTTACCTATCTGATCTGCAACTACCGCAAAGCCTCTTCCTGCTTCACCGGCTCTTGCTGCTTCTATTGATGCATTTAATGACAATAGATTGGTCTGGTCTGCAATATCCTCAATCGCTGCAATAATATTCTCAATTTCTTTAGAGGTCTCAGTGATACGCTCCATAGCTTTGTTAAGCTCCTGCATATCTTCGCGGCTCTTAATAGCTCCTTTGGCAGATTCCTGTGCCATGGAAGCTGCACCTTTTGCATTATTGGCACTTTCTTCCGCAATATTAGCCACATCCTCAATTGTAGCTGTCAATTCCTGGATAGCTCCTGCCTGCTCAGTTGCACCTTCCGCAAGTTCCTGTGCACTGTTAGCAAGCTGACCCGCTCCGTCACGCACCTGCTCAGATGCATCATTAATACGCTTCAAAGTATCATTAAGCTGTTTATCCAGTTTACGCATAGATTCCAGCAATCCCCTCAAATCGCCTTCGTATTTTGATTCTTTATCAAATTCAATCGCAAAATTACCTTCCGCCATCTCGCTGAGTACAGATTCAACGTCTTCTATAATGGCTGTCAATGCATCAGACATGCGCTTGCAATCATCAACGATTACTTCAACCTCATCTTTGGTATTAATCTCAGGGAATTCACTACTTAAATCACCATGAGAGAAACCTTCCAGACGCTCACCCAATTGTTTAAGAGGTCTTTCAATACCACGCGCAAGATTACGTGCGATTGCAGTTGCAATAACCACCGCAATACCGATTAATACAACCATAACAATAACCATGACAATCTTAATTATTACCATTGTATCATGAGTCTGATCACCTTTGGAAATATTAATCTCCATCAAAAGTGTCAGGTCGTCATGAATCTCATCATATTTCGGAGCCAACTCATTAATCGCTCTGTCCTGTGCCTGTGCACATATTTCTCTGTCTGTAACGGCTCCCTGAGCAAGAATCTCATCACTAAGTGCCCAGTAAGCCTCTACTTCCTGAAGAATCTCTGCATATGCCTTCTTGCCTTCAGCAGTAACCTCATATTGCTTTATTTCTTTAATATATGTATCAAATATACTTTTCTGTTCATTATAAACCTGTATCATCAGGTCTATCTCTTCCTGCTTATCATAACCTATTGCACCGCGAAGTGAACTTCTTGCTTCCGCAAATGCGGACATGGCATTACCAATATCGCCCTGAGAAAAACCATAGTTCTTCATTGCATACTCGTAATTATGTGACATCACAAACATAGCCACTACCGCAATTATCGCCGCAACACTCAAAATCCCTTCTATTCTACGACATCCTTGAATTAATCTGGCGCGAATTCCCGTGCTCTTCTTATTCTCTTTTTTACTCATAGTATATCACTCCCTCTTCTTAAGAATAAGATGTTTTAGATTTAGAATTTTAAAAACTCTATGATTTATTATAAACCCGTTTTGCAAATTTTTCAACAAATCAATAAATATTTTTGTGCCTTCGTTGAATAAAAAAGTAAATTCCACTTTGGGCTGAATTTAGTCTTACACTCTT
>CAZGSF010000143.1:0-3836 GCA_964528145.1 uncultured Lachnospiraceae bacterium
CATCCGCAATGGCAAAAGGTACATTAATAATCTTAGCCAAAGTCTGTGCCAGATAGGTCTTACCGGAACCGGTAGGACCCACCATTATAATATTACTTTTCTGTAATTCTACACCATCTAAATCCTTATCTGCCGTAACACGCTTATAATGATTATAAACAGAAACCGCCAATACCTTTTTTGCTGCTTCCTGTCCGATTACATAATCATCCATGAATTCCTTAATCTGTACCGGCTTTAAAAGATTAATCTGAGGTTTTTCAAAATTACTATCCTCTTCTTCAAAGCTTTCCTCCAGAATATCCTCGCAGATATCTATACATTCATCGCAGATATAAACACCGGAGGGCCCCGCAATCAACTTACGCACCTGATTCTGGGTCTTATTACAAAAGGAACACCTTACTTTATCGTCAGAATTTTTTCCTGCCATTTTTGCTCCTGCCTTAAAACATTCTAATTTCTTATAATATACAAATAAACAGAATTACTCTGCACTTTGCTGATGATTCACAATAACCTTATCAATCAAACCGTAAGCCAGCGCTTCTTCTGCTGATTTCCAGTTGTCTCTTTCAGTATCCGCTGCCACAACTTCATAATCCTGTCCGCAATTTTCGGCCAGAATTCTGTTGAGTTTTTCCTTTGTTTTTAAAATATGCTTAGCCGCAATTTCAATTTCTGTAGCCTGCCCCTTTGCTCCGCCTAAAGGCTGATGAATCATAATCTCAGCATTGGGAAGTGCCATTCTTTTGCCCTTTGTACCGCCTGCAAGCAAAAATGCACCCATGCTTGCTGCCATACCAATACAAATTGTAGAAACATCACATTTAATATAACGCATTGTATCATATATCGCCATACCTGCAGTAACACTTCCTCCGGGGCTGTTAATATAAAAATGAATATCTTTTCCGGGATCTTCTGCCTCTAAGAAAAGCATCTGCGCCACTACAAGACTTGCGGTAGTCTCATTAACCTCTTCTCCAAGAAAAATAATTCTATCCTTTAATAATCTTGAAAAAATATCGTAAGACCGCTCACCTCTGCTGGTCTGCTCTATGACGTAAGGTACCAAACTCATAATCAAATCCTCCTACATATTTTGTATTTATCTTAGCCCTAATAAATACCATTTTCAAGCATGAAAAGAGGATTTAAGAAAAACTTAATCCTCTTTTCAAACTTTGTTTATTTATCTTTTGTAATCAGAACTTATTCAGCCGCTTCAGCGTCCTCTTTAGCTTTCTTTGTTGTCTTCTTTGCTGCTTCCTTTGCGTTATCAACTACAAACTCAACTGCCTTGGTAATTGCAAGATCCTTCATAAGCTGCTCTTTTGCAGATTCGTTCTCTGCAAGCATCTCTTTAATCTTATCAACTTCCATCTGGTACATTTCAGCCATTTTCTCTGCTTCTTTATCATAATCTTCATCAGAAGCTGCGATTCCTTCAGCAGCAACAACTGCCTCAAGTACTAATCTTGACTGAATTCTCTTTAATGCCTGAGGTTTAATCTGCTCCATCATCGCCTGAGGTGTCAAACCTGTAAACTGCATATACTGCTCCATTGATAATCCCTGCATGGTAATTCTCTGAGCAAAATCATCCATCATCTGTCTCTGCTGTGTTTCAATCATTGCCTCCGGAATTTCCATCTCAGAATCAGCAATAATAGCTTCAATTACAGCATCCTCTTTTTCATTCTTAGCATCTTTTTCTTTCTTTTCAGCTAATTTCTTCTTAACATCTTCTTTGTACTCAGCAAGTGTATCGAATTCAGAAACCTCTGCTGCAAATTCATCATCAAGTGCAGGAAGCTCTTTCTCTTTAATCTCTTTAACTGTACATTTGAAAACAGCTGCTTTACCCTTTAATTCTTCTGCATGATATTCTTCAGGGAAGGTAACGTCAACGTCAACCTCTTTGCCGATTTCAGCACCGATTAATTTCTCTTCAAATCCGGGAATAAATGCACCTGAACCGATAGTTAAAGGATAATTCTCTCCTTTACCGCCTTCAAATGCAACACCGTCAACAAAACCTTCAAAATCAATCACAGTATCATCGCCGTCTTTTACGGGACGGTTGTCCACTGTAATTGTACGTGCGTTAGCTTCGCGCTCTCTTTCGATTTCAGCATCTACTTCAGCATCTGTAACCTCTACATCGATTTTATCTACTTTAACACCTTTGTATTTACCAAGCTTAACTTCAGGTTTTAATGCAACTTCTGCAGTGAATACGAAAGGTTTGCCGGCTTCGATAGTAACTACTTCAATCTTGGGAGAAGATACGATTTCTTCTTCACACTCATCCAATGCTTTCTCATATGCATCGGGAATAAGCTCGTTAGCAGCATCTTCATAGAAAATTTCTTTGCCGTACATATTCTCAATCATCTTACGGGGAACTTTACCTTTACGGAAGCCCGGTACGCTGATTTTATTCTTGTTTTTCTGATAAGCAGTTTCAATTGCTTTCTCTAATTCTTCTGCTGACACCTCAATGGTAAGCTTAGCCATGTTCTTTTCTAATTTTTCAACCTGTAAGCTCATATTTTGAATCCTCCTTGTGCTTTTGCAATTCTGTTTTTTATTTTAAAGTTTATGATAAATGTCCTTGAAATTCGGACATAGTCACAGTCATTTTGAAATTATAGCATATCCCTACACAAAATACTAGTATTTTTTTTCTGAAAAACAAGGTATATAATGTTTAAGTCTGAAAGACAAATAATATACCACTACGGAGGAAAATATGAAATTCACAACAAAACAACTTGCCCAGACCGGACTTTTACTGGCACTATGCATTGCCAGCCAGTTTTTCAAAAATTTATCAGTGTACATTACCGGCCCTATCGTTAATACTATCATCATAATATCAGTGTTAGCTGTAGGACTTGGCAGCGGAATTATAATATCCGTGATTGCACCCATTACAGCATATTTAATCACCGCATCTCCTATTATCACAGCCATACCTGCCGTAATGCCCATGATTATGATTGGTAACTGTATCCTTGCAGTATTTGTATGGTTCTTTGAGAAAAAATTGCGTTTCCCCGGAAAGCTTCCCGTAGGCATGATTGCCGGTTCCATTGTCAAATCTGCATTTATGGCATTTGTAATTATAAATATTTTGTTTTCCATGTTTGGCGGTGCCCTTAACGAAAAGCAGCTTGCCATGGGACGTACTACTTTTTCAACAGTACAGTTAATCACAGCATTAATAGGAAGCGTTCTGGCTTACCTTATCTGGCTGCCCCTGAAAAAATATTTATCAAAAGAAAACAATTAAATTATAATATACATATATTTCCAACATATTTCTTTTCATACCGTTAATACTAAGACCAAGATAAGAAATTACAAAACGCTTTAACCGGCAAAGAAAACGATGTTGCAGTGACATGATTTCTTCAGGATAAGCGAATTGTAAAAGCCTTATCTTGAAGAATAGATGAACAGGAATGTAAATTCCAAACATTAAAATACGGAGGTGAATTGAAATGGCAAACAGAACTAATAGAGTAGAAGTACCTGAAGCAAAAGCAGCAATGGACCGTTTTAAAACTGAGGTTGCAGCAGAGCTTGGTGTAAGCTTAAAAGAAGGCTACAACGGTGACTTAACTTCTAAAGAGGCTGGTTCTATCGGTGGCGAGATGGTTCGTCGTATGATTAAGAAACAGGAAGAATCTATGAAGTAAGATCCTAGTTGTTCAAGCATGAATTTAACATTCAAGTGAGCAACATGAAAGAGGATGCTGAACGCATCCTCTTTCAGACTGTAGACAAAGTCCCGAGTTTTTACTCGGGATTTTTCTATGAAAAGA
>CAZGSF010000144.1:0-3631 GCA_964528145.1 uncultured Lachnospiraceae bacterium
ATGGGAGTTATTCGTTTTATCCTGAAAAAAGATTCCATTTTGGAAAATAATATGGTTCAGACAATCGGTTCTGCAGGCGAGTCTGTAGCAGCCGGTGCAATCTTTACCCTGCCTGCACTTTTCCTGTGGGCAAAAGAGTGGGGAACAGCAGCACCATCTTTGGTAGAAATAGCAATTGTTGCGGCAATTGGTGGTGCACTTGGTGTTCTTTTTATGATTCCTTTAAGAAAAGCGTTAATCGTTGAAGAGCACGGAACACTTCCTTATCCGGAAGGAAAGGCTTGTGCAGAAGTTCTTGTTGCAGGTGAAGAAGGTGGAGCTAAGGCTTCTACAGTATTCGCCGGACTTGGAATTGCAGCAGCATACAAATTCATTACAGACGGTATGAAGACATTCCCCAGTGAAGTACATTATGAGATTCCTGCTTATAAAGGATCAGGTTTTGGTGCTGACGTACTTCCTGCATTATTAGGTGTCGGCTACATTTGCGGTCCTAAGATTTCTTCATATCTTTTATGTGGTGGTATCTTAGGCTGGTTTGTACTTATGCCTGTAATCGTTCTGTTTGGTGCAAATATTACTTTATTCCCCGCTGACGTAAGCGTGGCAGAGTTATATGCATCCGGCGGTTCCTTTGCAATCTGGTCAAACTATATTAAATATATCGGTGCCGGTGCGGTTGCATGTGGCGGTATCATGAGTTTGATTAAGTCACTTCCTCTTATCGTTAAAACCTTTGGTGAAGCAATGAAAGGATTTGGAAAAGGCGCAAAGAGCGCAGAGCGTACCAATCAGGATTTGGATATCAGATTTATTTTACTTGGTATTGTTATATTGACACTTGCTATCTGGCTTGTACCTGTTATTCCGATTAATCTTTTCGGAGCACTTATTGTTGTTGTATTTGGATTCTTCTTCGCAACCGTATCTTCAAGAATGGTTGGTCTTGTAGGAAGTAGTAACAACCCTGTATCAGGTATGACAATCGCAACTCTTTTGGTTGCAACTCTTGCACTTAAAGCAACCGGTACGGTTGGACAGGCAGGTATGACTGCAGCAATCGCAATCGGTGGTGTTATCTGTATCGTAGCGGCTATTGCGGGTGATACTTCACAGGATTTAAAGACAGGTTACATTTTAGGTGCTACACCTAAGAGACAGCAGATTGGTGAGTTAATCGGTGTGGTTGCTTCTGCAATTGCAATCGGTGGTGTATTATATCTCTTAGACAACGCATGGGGATATGGTTCTGCAGAGCTTCCTGCACCTCAGGCAACTCTTATGAAGATGATCGTTGAAGGTGTTATGGGTGGAAACCTTCCTTGGGGTCTTGTTGGAATCGGTGCTGCAATCGCAATCGTTGTTGAGATTTTAGCGATTCCTGTACTTCCTTTTGCAATCGGTTTATATCTTCCTATCCACTTAAGTGTACCTATGATGATTGGTGGTCTTGTAAGATTATTTATTGAGAAGAAAAAGACAGGCGCTGAACAGAAGGACGCTATTGAGAACGGTATTCTCTACAGTTCAGGTCTTATTGCAGGTGAAGGTCTCGTTGGTATTCTCCTTGCAGTATTTGCTATTATTCCGGTTTCTAAGGAGACCACTCTTGGAGATGTAATAGGTGAATTCTTACCTAACATGATTCCTGCATTACAGAATGTGAATGTTGGTAATATTATCGGTATTATTGCATTTGCATTATTAACATGGAGCTTATACTGCTTCTGCGTTCGCAAGAGTAAAAAAGCAAAAGCATAAAGGGAGTCTATTGTGAAAAATAAGAAAAACTTTATGGATTTTATTCCATGCTGTAATCCGCAATATACATGGGATGCGGATAAAAAAGGAATTGTTACCGTGCATGTTGTAAATAAGGGGTTTTACAACTGGCTTGCACAGAAATTATTTAAAAAGCCCCGTATAAGTCATATAGCACTTGATGAATATGGAAGCTTTGTATGGCAGCAGATGGACGGTAAAAGAAATGTTTTTGAGATATCCAAGCTGGTAGAGGAGAAGTTTGGAGATGAGGCTGAGCCAATTGTTGAGCGCCTTGTAAGATACATTCAGATTCTCTATCAGAATAAATTTATCGGATATGTGAAAGAGAAAAAATAATAATAAAAGAGGATGGTTCATATTATAATGGACCATCCTTTAAAATTTGTGGGGCTTATTCCATATCCTCCCCGGATACCTGACAGGTGTAGTAACGCTGTAAAATTAATTGGATAACTAATTGTACAACTGTAACAGCCAGTATTGTAACAAAAACTTTTATGTCGAAATATCCTGCGATGACAGCACAGGTTAATAAAACAACGGTGGTAACAGACATGCAGGATTTTCCTACCTGCTGATTGATGAAGGCAAGACGTTCGTCATTTTCCTTGTAATATAAACGTTTGAGAAGCTTTTCATCTTTCAATGCTTTACGGTAGTTCACCAATTTGGCTAAATAGGCAACTATTAACGCTGTTAGTATACCAAGCTGGAAACCTGCAACAAAATCATTTGCTGCTTCACTTCCAAGATTTATTTCAACAACGCCACTTACTGAAAATCCAAGAAAACATACGGTACATGCAATTAATCCTATAAGTCTTTTAGAGCGGTTTGTAATATCGTCTCTCATTCTATTTAATCTCTTATCCATTATTACTCCTCCTCATCGATTTCAGAAAAATCGAATACTTCCTCAATTGTTAAATTAAAATAATGTGCAATTCTGTACGCCAGAACAAGGGATGCGGTATACTTACCTACTTCTATTGAAGTAATCGTCTGGCGGGTTGTTCCGACAGCGTCTGCCAGTTCGGATTGTGAAAGCTTATTCAGTTTTCTTAATTCTTTAATTTTCGTTTTCAATTTTTGCCTCCTTATTTTTTTTGATTAAGTAAAGTGAGTTAACGATTGTAAGTAACATGATTGCGATTGTAGTTGTGTCCATTTTTAAAATCTCCTTTGAATATGTTTAATTTAGTTTTTTATGTTATGCAATGTTTACTTTGCAAATTTAGAATAGCGCACTTTGCAAAAAATGTCAAGCATATTTTGCAAAAAATGTAAAGTTTATTTTGCAAACATTAAAAAAGCCCGAAAATAAGCCCCTTTCACAGTATAAATATTTGTGAAAGGGGCCTGATTTTAAAAATATTATTGTAAATTATTAGATGTGAATTTCTGTTTTTAACCAGTCAAGAGCTTCTTCTCTTGTGGCAAAATGTCCTTCTGCAATACCGGTTTCAGAACGCTCTGTGTTTTTCTTTGCCTGAATTTTAAGCATAACGGATGAACCTTCAGCGAAAGCAAAAGCTTTACACCCTGCATCTACGAATGCTTTTGTCATTTTAACAAGTTCGCCGGATTCGTTAGGTCCTACGGGATCCATCTGTGAGCAATCTGCGATATAAGCCCAGCCGGTTGCTTTCCAGGCAGCCGCACTTTCAAGAACGGTACTGGTAAGCCAAACAAGTTCTTCTACATTAGTTCTTCCTACAGCTCCTGAAATGACAACTTTTCTTCCGGGAACTACTTCTACTGTTTGTGCACCTTTAGTTTTTGCCATAATATAATCTCGTATAATCCAATTATCAAATATAAGATGATTGGACATACATTTCCTTTC
>CAZGSF010000145.1:0-3608 GCA_964528145.1 uncultured Lachnospiraceae bacterium
TTTTTTAAATAAAACTTTTTTCAAAAATCTATTGACTTCTAATAGTTAGTCTCCTAATAAGTGTTGTAATTACATTTTATGACATAATGTGGGAAAATTCAAGGTTCTTATACAACTCTTATTTTTTCCAATATGTCCACTTCACTGCTGGTCTATATCCGATTGCTTTATAAAAATCATGCATTCCACCTGTCATATGTGTTGCACCTAATGCTTTTGTTCTTCGATATAATTCTGACAACGCTGCAGCCGCAAGGCCTTTACGCCTATATTCCGGAATCGTACAAAGCGGCTCCATGTATGCCAACTTGTTTTCCGGCGTCCACCACATTCCCGCACAGCAGGCATACTCACCCTCTTCATCTGCAATAGCTACTGCAAGCTCCATCGTTGCATGAGGAGCTACTTGCAACAGATAATTATCCTTATCATGTTGATAATTCCATGGACCTTCATTTTGCTCGTGTTCAAAACCTTTCCAACAACATTTGCCCACCTTAGTCAGATCAAGTTCCTGTGGTTTCACGAAATGGAAGCCATCCGGCAGAGCATAATCTAACTCTTGTTCAAAATCGTATTGCATGTCCCAATTTTCCGATTCTTGATAATACCCCAACTGTTCAGCCGCTTTCATCAATGCAACCTGCCCACCAAAAAGAACAAATTGGATTTTTTCGTCATTAATGGTCATATGCTCATTTGCATAAGCTACCATCTCAGAAGCCAGTTCCTCGTATCCGGGCTTTAAGCTGAAATAAATACAAGTCACAGGTGATTCATAAAAACAAAATGCAACTATTTCCCCATTATCTTCCCATATACGATCTTTGTAAGAATATGTTATATCCATCCAACTCGAGAATGACGAAAAAGCATACTCAAAAAAAGGGGCTGCTACGCCATTTCTCCAATCTTTCTCATAAATATCCAACATGAAATCATATATTTTTCCGCAATCTGCCAAAACACTAAATGGTCTTGATGTAATATTTTTCATATAGTTAGCCTCCTTATTACAAATTCATTGTATGAAAGAGAACTTCACTTAACAAGTACCGAGAATAATTATAGTTAAAGTTAATACAAAAAGACGCCTGCCATTTATGCAAGCGTCTTGAACTTATTCATATATTATTTTTTTGATAGTACTATATGCCAGACCATATTTCTCCATTAACAAATCTATAGAGCAACCTTCTTTATATAGCTTTTGTATTTCATTGTTGCGTTCCCTATAAAATGTACGTGATCCACTATCTGTTCCCCACTCCTTTTTAGGTGATGTTTTCGGAACATATAGTACATCTCCTTCAATATAAGTCTGAACCTCTATTAACAATTGTTCCGGCAATATTTCTGCTGCATTTTTATATTTCATACTTACCGCTCCTTATTTATCTTTAATAAATAAAGTGCAGAATCAGCAGAACATATAGTTTTTATTCGCCCATACAGAACTCTATATGCCTGCTATTCTGCATGGGCAAATTTGTTCTTGGCACCATTCTGATATAATGCTTGCATTTTTCGTCTCATCTGCATCCTCTCCTTCCGTTTTTTGCTACTTTCAAATCAAAAATCGGCACCAACCGACAAAATTTTCACTATCAAATTCTCATTCTTCCTTGCCGCCGCCTTGAACACACGCAAAACCCTTCTTGAGTAGAGCGTTTTCTCTTCCGGCATTCTAATCTCGATATCTGTCGCTGAAAAATCTGTCAGACAGTCATACAACGCATCCAGATTTCCACCGTAATATTCCGGTAAATCAAGCTTACCCTTTAAATATTCATGTGCTTTTTCTTTCTCGCACAAATATGTTCCATCCAAAAAAATCTCTCTCATATTACTCTTCCCCGTAAAGCAGTTCAAAGGTTTCATAATGGTCGCCCGTATAATAAATCAACCCATCATTGGAAAAAACAATGCGCTCGGCACCTCTATGCCCGCCATCCGTATTAATATCACATTCGTAATAATCCCTGTCGTCATCCTCCGGCAAAAGTCCTTCATAATTACCGAAATAATCGCCTCCGATGCTCTTACCCGGCGCAACCTCTCCGAGATTACCTTCTGTGCTAACCCATCCCAAACTCTTTGCCTCTTTCTTTGTAATGAAATTTGAGGGTAGTTTTCCATATTGGTGAAGGTACGCCGCCACATCTTCTTTGGAAGTATAGCTTCCGGCTTCGTCTAAGAGAATTTTGGATTCCTGCTCCGGCTCAACACCAGCTTCAGTGTCTTCAATGACTTCCGGTTCCTCTGCAATATCAGGTTCGGCTTCAATTTCCGATTCCTCTACAATGTCAGACTCCACTTCAACTGCAGTTTTTTCTGTAACTATGGCTTGCTCTGACTGGTCTTGGTCTGATATAAGCTGACCACCTGTAAACACGGAAACTACAATCGCCAATAACCATAAAACTATTTTTAATTTACTTTTCATATGTTTTCCTTTCGCGAATGCATCTTATATTTTACTTGATTATTTGAATTAGAATTTTATAGAATTCTTCTCTCGCATATTTTTCCATAAACGGACTATGACCACACTTTTGCAAAATATAAGTTTCGCACGGAATATCATTCTCTTGCAAAGGCAGTGTTATACCTTGTACTGGATGAGGGTCTACTTCCCCTTGTATCAAATACAATTCGCTCTTAATATTCTTAAAGACTTTTAATAACTCTCCGCTAGTTCTTAGTTTGGCTGCTTCACTCCAAACTTTATTATGCATTTCACTATCTGTCTTATCTGCTTTATGTTTTTCTTTATTTTCCAAACAATAATTATCTGATTTTTCAAATACCTTTGGTATTTTTTCCATATCATCTTCTGTTGCTTGATTATTTATAAGCCTTTGAAATATTTCTCCCTCTTCATCTGATAAATTATGAAATCTGCGAGCACCGATTTCTGAAACATATTTATCTTCAAGCGGACCACTTCCAACTAAAATTACCTTTTCAATCAAGTCAGGATACCTTTCAGCGAAAAGAACAACCAACCACGCTCCCCAAGAATGCCCAACAAGGGATATTTTATTAGAAGTATTGTCTTTAATTTGGCAATATAATTCCTCTATCAGTTCATCAATAGAATATTTAGATTGTATTGCTTCAACAACACCTACTTTTGACAATTCACTTAATTCTTCCGAAAACCCTTTTAAAGATCCGATTGCTCCCGGACCTCCGTGAACTAAAACCACTTTATAGGGTGCTTTACCATATAAACGTACCACTTGCATCACCTCCATATTTTTGTTTTCTACATCAATTATATCAAACATCTTACTTTTTACAATCAAATTTATCTGCTACGCTTCTGCTCCATTTTCTTCTTATATTCCTTTGCAGACAAACCGCCCTGCTTCTTTTCTTCGGTTTTCTCACACTTGTTAAAATTATCATTTTTTAGTTTATGTTTACTATTGAAAATAGTTATCTGTTTTGATATATTATCTTTACGGGTGTTGCCATAACGGTAGCGGTTAGTCCTTCTTCCAGGAGGACTGTGACCTTCTGTTTACATAGAAATCCTTGCTTTATCGGGAAATCTTACGAAAGAGAGGGCTGACTTATGAGTGATTTTGAACTCCTTTCAA
>CAZGSF010000146.1:0-3594 GCA_964528145.1 uncultured Lachnospiraceae bacterium
CATACCAGAGATTTAATGATGGTCAGATGGAAGATTATGTTCCTACTGATGAGGAGATTGCAGCAGGGCTTGCAGGACTCCCTGTTTTCCCTGAGGATGCAGAATATAAATAAAAAAATACAGGTTAGAGGCGTTTGTGGTTGAAAATGAAGCCCGGACGCCTTTTTTGAGAGAAAAATAATTGTGAGAGGGGACATAAGATGAGTAGAAAATCGTATGTAATACTTAATTTGTTACTGCTTATTGTAGTTGGAGGATTGTTTGTTTATACTTACATTTCAAAAGGCACCATTGAGAACGGTGATATAATGAAAGGTGGAATTGTTGCAGCTGGTTGTATTGCTAATATGTTCAGGAAAGACCGCAAGCCTGCCATACAAAATTATAAAAAGTATGAAGAAGCATATAAGGATATATTGCAGGGTGTATTTTCTGAGGATAAGCGCAGTTATAACAAATTGCTTAAGGCAACTTTTTATTATAACAATGATAAGCCGGGTAAAATGTTAAAAATACTGAATAAATTAGTAAATAAATGTGTAAGGGCAAAAGATTATTCTGCTGTTTATACATTTATGGCTTTAGGGTTTGAAGAAGTGGGGCAGTATGAAAATGTAATTGCTGCTTATGGAAAAGTGTTGCAGTATGATATGGCAAATACTACGGCGTGGTCTAACATGGGATTAATTTATAAAATGATGGGCAATGCGAAAGAAGCATATAATTCATTTTATAACGCAATTTTGTATAATCCTGAAAATGCTATGGCTTATAGTAATATGGCACACTTCTATCTTGAGTCTGCAGATCCTGAAAATGCATTGTCATACGCGCTTAAGGCAATAGAATTAAATGCTAATGTGTACCAGGCTATGAGTACGGCGGCAATTGCATATAAGATGCTGGGCGATGATGAGAATGTTGAAAAATATTGTATGATGTATCAGATTAACGGCGGCGACTCAAATAAGCTGAAACAATATCTGGCTACAGTGGAATAATATAATATTTTTTTAAAAGGGGATAACAGATGAAAGAAAAATTATTAGGATTTTTAAGAGTTATTTTAACACTTGGTTTAATTGCCTTATATGTTTACATATTATTTATTTGGAAAGATGAAAATAACAGTTTGGTTATAAAATTAATCTTTCTTGCTTTTGGCGTTGTGTTTGCAATTGTAAAAAGAAATGCGAAACCATCACCGATTCTTTATAAAAAATATGAAAAGGCCTATAAAGACTTTCTGGCAGGGGCATTTGTTAATGATAGAGAAAGTTATATGAAGCTCGTCGAAGCATCAATTTATTGGGATAAAAAACAATTTGAAAAGGCTCATGCTATTTTGGACAATTTACTAAGTAAATGTACCTGTTCAAAGGACTATTTGGTTGTGTATAATGTCAAAGCGATTTGTTACGCACGAGCGCGACAGAACGAGCCACTTGTTGAAACATATAAAGAGATACTTAAACTTAATATGACTGATTCTATGATATGGTCTAACCTTGGCTGGACATATCTGTCTTTGGGAAAAACAAAAGAAGCTCAGGAGGCATTTACAAGTGCCATAACGTATAATCCGGAAAATGCAAATGCATATAATAATGCAGCTACTTATTACTTGAAGGTAGCTAATCCTGAAAAAGCGTTGGAATATGCTAAAAAGGCAATGGAGTTAAACCGGGATTTGTATCAGCCCATGAGTACGGCGGCAATTGCCAGCATGATGCTGGGGGATGTAGAAAGCGCAGATAAGTATTGCGAATTATATGTCGCTAAGGGCGGTAATAAGAAAAAGATAGATATAGTTATGGCTAAATTAAAAGGCTAAAATAATAGTGGAAGTGTTAAGTATTTACTTAATACTTCCTTTTTGTATATTAATTTTGTAAATGCTATTGTGTCATTGTATTATTAAAGGTAAATATAAAACGTGTCGATATATCCCCTAGAAACGTAAATTTTAATCAAAACAATGAGTTCTATTGTAGCAGGTGCTGACAAAAAGGGGTGGCATAATGATTAACGGAATTGGAAATGACGTTAATAATCAACTTATGGATAATCATGTGCATCATGTAACCGATTGTATACATGAAGACCGGATGCAGCGGAATAAAGAAACTGCTGGCGGGCTGAGAGATTCTGTAACATTAACAAGTGAGCAAGTGAAACAGATTCCTGAAACCGGTCAGAATATTTTTCAATGGGTAGAACAGGTAATAAATCAGGGAATTACAGGCATTAAAAATTTTTTTAGTATACCCGGTGATGGAGGATTGTCAGATAATACATCCACAGGTACGAATTCACAGGATTTACGGGGCGCGCAGAATTCATTAATGGCGCAGCTTATGCCGGATGAGGAAGCAATATCGGATACAACAGCCAAGTATTTTGTTCCTGCACAGGAAGAGATACCTGCGAATAATTGGTATGCCAATTTGAAAAATCGTGTGCGTATTAAGTTTGGTGAAATACGAAATTCTCTGTCTAAATTTCTTAAACAGGACCAGACTCTTAATATGGGTGCCGGAAATAGCGGCTCGCGGAATAAGCAGCAGGAGGATAAAAGCCGCCTTAGTGTATATAAAAAGAATGAGCTGGAAATAAATTGTATTATCACTGATGACAGTTTTCTGCTGGATTCTTATAACCGTAAAGGTGATTATAGTAAACTGGGTAAAGATTGACAATTGCACCAATTTATGCTAATCTAACCCACAGATAAGTAAACGCAATGACGAAGAGAGTATGTGTGTCATATCTTTACAGAGAACATTCCGTAAGCTGAGAGGGATGGAGAGAAAGCATACAGAAGATGGCTTCCGAGCAGTGCACCGAACCGATATTCCGGCAAGGCTGCAACAGGTCCGCCTGTTATAGCGGGAAGAGTTTCTGTAATTATTTAATGCTTGCGGAGACTTACAGAGGTTCATTCCGCGAGGCATGAACGAACAGAAGTGGTAACACGGGTATACACTCGTCTTCTTATTTTTTAAGGAGACGAGTTTTTTGTTTGTAAAAGTATATTAAGCGTACATTTACTGTTTAAAATTTACAAATTTTCTTATTGGGTTATTGGGAATAAAAGATTTCCTGCGAAGAGCCCTTGAAAAACGTCAGCACTTGGATTTTTCGAGTTTGACGAAGAAAAATCCTTAGTACTGTTACGTTTTTCACGGAGCGAAAGCGTGCTCAAGTGGAAACTTTTATTCCTAATTACCCAACACAACAACAATAACATTTGAAATAGAAAAGGAGACCAACATGAACAAAGGCAAATATTACATCACAACCGCAATCGCCTACACATCCGGTAAACCCCATATCGGTAATAATTATGAAATTGTTATGGCAGATGCAATTGCAAGATTTAAGAGAAAAGAAGGATATGATGTATTCTTTCAGACAGGAACTGACGAGCATGGTCAGAAAATTGAATTAAAAGCAGCGGAAGCCGGTATTACTCCAAAGGAATTTGTAGATAATGTGGCAGGAGTAATTCAGGGACTTTGCGACCAGCTTAATACCTCTTATGATAAATTTATCCGTACCACCGATGATTATCATGAGGAGACAGTCCAGAAA
>CAZGSF010000147.1:0-3590 GCA_964528145.1 uncultured Lachnospiraceae bacterium
ACGAAAGAGAGATGATTACACCATGAGAAACCCACTTTCCGACCAGGTCGTAGAATTAAAACCCTCCGGAATCAGGAAGTTTTTTGATATCGTAAGCGAGATGAAGGACGCAATCTCTCTGGGCGTAGGTGAACCGGATTTTGATACACCGTGGCACATCCGTGATGAAGGCATCTATTCTTTGGAAAAGGGACGCACCTTTTATACTTCCAATTCGGGATTAAAAGAATTAAAAGTAGAAATATGTAACTATTTAAAGAGAAGACAGAATCTCGAATATAATTATAAGAACGAGGTTTTAGTAACCGTTGGCGGTTCTGAGGCAATCGATATCGGACTTCGTGCCATGATTAATCCCGGTGATGAAGTGCTGATTCCACAGCCCAGCTATGTGTCATACGAGCCGTGTGCCATTTTGGCAGGAGCAAAGCCCGTTATTATCAACTTAAAAGCTGAAAACGAATTCCGACTTACAGCACAGGAATTACTAGATGCAATTACCGATAAGACTAAAATCTTAATTCTTCCGTTCCCTAACAATCCTACGGGAGCAATTATGGAAAAATCTGATTTGGAGGCGATTGCTAAGATAATTGTTGAAAAAGACCTCTATGTTATGTCCGATGAAATCTACGCAGAGCTTACATATAAAGGCGAGCATGTATCCATTGCAAGCCTGCCGGGCATGAAAGAGCGTACCATTCTGATAAATGGTTTTTCAAAGGCTTATGCTATGACCGGATGGCGTCTGGGTTATGCCTGCGGTCCTAAGAATATAATAGAGCAGATGACTAAGATTCACCAATTTGCGATTATGTGTGCACCTACCACAAGTCAGTATGCGGCAGTGGAGGCACTTAGAAACGGCGATGAGTCAGTGCTTGAGATGCGCCGTGCATATAACCAGAGAAGACGCTACCTTATGTACGCATTTAAGGAAATGGGGCTGGAATGCTTTGAGCCTTATGGTGCATTTTACGTGTTCCCTTGCATCAAGGAGTTTGGCATGACCAGTGACGAGTTTGCAACACGTTTCCTTGAGGAAGAAAAGGTTGCGGTTGTTCCCGGTACGGCATTTGGTGATTGCGGCGAGGGCTTCCTTAGAATTTCTTATGCGTATTCACTTGAGAATCTGAAGCTTGCAATAGGACGTTTGGAGCGTTTTGTAAAGAAGTTGCGTGAGGAGCAGGGGAAATAGAGAATGAACATCATACTTCATCAGCCGGAGATTCCGGCGAATACAGGGAATATTGGCAGGACCTGTGTGGCAACGGGTACAAGCCTGCATTTAATCGAGCCGTTGGGCTTTAGGCTTGATGAGAAAAGTATCAAGCGTGCGGGAATGGATTATTGGGAGCACTTGGACTTGAAACGATATATTAACTTTGATGATTTTAAGGCTCAAAATCCTAATGACAAAATTTGGATGGCAACCACCAAGGCAAAACATGTATACACAGATGTTGAGTTTGGGCCTGATGATTTTATAATGTTCGGCAAGGAAAGTGCGGGAATTCCCGAAGAGATTCTCGTGGATTATGAAGAGACCTGTATACGTATTCCAATGCTTTCAGAAATTCGGTCACTAAACTTATCGAATTCTGTGGCGATTGTGCTTTATGAGGCTTTAAGGCAGCAGGGATTTGACGGTATGCAGACTGAAGGGGAATTGCACAGGTTGCAGTGGAAAGAGTAAGAAGAAGGAGAAATGCTTATGAGGCGTTTCTCCTTTTTGTAATTTTAATATTGAAATAAATATATTATTTGCTTTGTGAAGTGTTGAAATAATTATATTTTTTTGTAAAATGAATAAAAAGAAGTATTATGCATGTACTGGGCATTAGAAGATTTTCGGTAAAATAAAACATTGAGGTGATTGGATTTTTGAAAATAGAGCGATTAATCGGCATTATTACTACATTGCAGCAGAAAGAAAAAGTAACAGCTCCATATTTAGCAGAAAAATTTGAAGTGTCCAGACGAACTATCAATAGGGATATTGAGGAAATCTGTCGAGCAGGAATTCCTATCGTTACTACGCGGGGTACAAATGGTGGAATTTCTTTAATGGAAGGTTTTGCACTGGATACCACTGTTTTTACGAAGCAGGAGTTATCTGCGGTATTTACAGGCTTGAAAACATTAGATAGTGTTTCTTCTTCTCAAAGTGCAGACAAGTTAGTATCGAAAATGGGGGCTAAGGATGAACTGGATTTAACGGGTCATATGACGATAGATTTAGCATCTTTTTATAAGTCATCCTTATCTACCAAAATTGAACTGATAAAAAAGGCAATTAGTGAGCGAAGATGTATTTGTTTCCGCTATTATTATAATAAGGGCGAAACGGATAAATTGATTGAGCCATATCGGATTTATTTTATGTGGTCTGATTGGTATGTGTTTGGCTATTGCAAACAACGTCAGGATTTCCGTTTGTACAAATTAAGAAGATTATGGGAGTTAAAGCTTAGTGAAGAAGAGTACGAAGTCCGCGTAATTCCCAATGAGAAATTACAATTTGGTTCTCATATGACAGACGATTACTTTGTTACGGCAATTTATGATTCTAGTGTTAAATACAAATTGGTGGAGGAATACGGACCGGATTCTTTTACCGTAATGGATGATGGTAAATTGTATGCAAAATGGGGATTTAATAGTGCGGAGGATGCATTGCCTTGGTTTTTAAGTATGGGAGATAAAGTGGAAGTAATTGAACCGACGGAGATGGTAGAGAAAATGAAAATGACACTTGCTGTTATCTCAGATAAATATTTATAACATGACACACAGGTGTCGTGTTTGTTGTGATACTTTAGAGAAAAAACGGAGGTTACATATGAGGAGATTTAGTGAAAAAGGTTATTATGTAAAAGAAAATGCGCCTGTTTATTTTACAAATAACATGGATAATACCGCTAAATGGTTTGAAGAGATTCTGGGCTGGTACAGTAATATCGTGGAGCGGGATGACCAGGGAAAAGGTTGTTATGGAGCAGTTTTTGAGATGCTTCCAGAAGTGGAGATAACACATTTGGCACCCTTTACCGGTTTTCAGATGTTCTATGGTGAACCGTCAAAAGAAGTGATATCATTTATGCAAGTACAAGGGATTGAGAAGATGCATGAATATATTACATCAAAAGGCTGGGACAAAATAACAGAAATAGTGCTTCAACCGTGGGGTGGTAAGACCTGCGAGCTTACAACTATTGAT
The DNA here is from genome assembly GCA_964528145.1 of uncultured Lachnospiraceae bacterium. GTDB lineage: Bacteria > Bacillota > Clostridia > Lachnospirales > Lachnospiraceae > Acetatifactor. The sequence continues at coordinate 3,221 of CAZGSF010000147.1, forward strand.
GGTTATGTTATACGGATATTTGAGTAATATTTACAAGCTTTTTATTGATTGGCAATCTGCAAAAGGAAATATTTGGGGATAGAGAGATGGTTACTTCTTTTAACGAATTTTGTGATGAATTACTAAAAAGCGGATTTTCCATGGGTGGAGGTAATGCCAAGGGAATCTATGCTATTGTTCCATTTGACTGGAAGAATCCTATCCCGGGTTGCCCCGTAGCATGGCATACGGGAGACCCTGAAACAGACCCTTGGGAGTGGAGAATGAGGGTACTGGAGGAACGGGATGATATTGCCTATGGAAAGGTGTTCTTTGGGACAAGCGGATATATTACAAAGGAGTGGTATCCTTATTTTCTGGCAGTCCGCAG
>CAZGSF010000148.1:0-3569 GCA_964528145.1 uncultured Lachnospiraceae bacterium
TTCTTTGGCATTCTGGAATTTCATTTGTCACTGGAATTTACTTTGGCATTCAACCATCAGAAAAATAAAGGCATGCTTTATCATTTTCTAAAAGTTTTTGAACATGAACTGATGATGTATTTGTTGATATAAGATGGGCACCCAGACCTTTATGCCATGTGCAAAATACTTTTCTGATGCTTGGCATTCCATTATCCTCTATAAATCCCAACTCTGCAGTCATTGAATTATTAACTAATTCTGCAATCTTCTGCATTATCATTTTTGTTCCTCCGTTTCTAAATTTTTTATAATCCGCTCAAGATTCATTTCAAAACTCTTTATTTCTTCTTCCGAAAATCCTTTGTAAAATATCCGGTTCATTTCAGATGAGACTTCCTGATACTTCTTTTCGAGTTTACGTGCACTTTCCGTTAATTGAATCCTAATCTGACGCCTATCTTTTTTGTCATAGCATCTAATCAAGTGTCCTTGCTGCTCCATCCTGTCCAACATACTTGTCAAAGTAGTCTTTGCCAAACCTGTACGTCTTGCAAGTTCCACTATAGGAAGATTATCCTCCAACCATAAAATATACAAAATACGACCTTGTGCACCATTAAATTCATCAATTCCGGACGCTGTTAATAATTTTCCAAAGATGCGCCCCTGAATTTGTTTGATCTGCGAGATTAAAAATCCACCTTTTGTTTCATCCATACTTCTTCCTCCTATATAGAATATTACTATATAGTATAGTCTATGTCAAGGTGATTGCTATTAGTATTATACCACTAACAAATTCCCTTTACTTTCCCCCACAAATTCGTTAATATAAAAACAGTTTATAACACTTATTTTTGGGCATTACACTTAATTTACATATGAAAGGTTTCTTTATGAATACAAGCAATCCTTCACAAAAAAATATATCATCCAAAAATATAATAACTTCCGGCTGTTGTCTGGCCCTTTGTCTGGTACTTCCTTTTCTGACCGGACAGGTTCCTCAAATAGGCAATATGCTCTCCCCCATGCATATTCCGGTACTTATATGCGGTCTTGCCTGTGGATGGCCCTACGGACTTATTGTAGGATTAATTGCACCACTTTTCCGTTCCTTTATTTTCGGTATGCCCACCCTTTTTCCCAAAGCTATTGCCATGGCCTTTGAACTGGCAGCTTACGGTGCCATGAGTGGTATCCTATACAAATTACTTCCGCAAAAATTAATTTATTTGTATACTTCGTTGGTAGGCTCAATGTTGTTTGGACGGATTATCTGGGGAATTGCCATGATATTTTTAATGAATATTGCAGGAGAAGGTTTTACCTTTGCCGCTTTTATTGCAGGAGCATTTACAAACGCAATTCCCGGCATCATCTGCCATATACTTATAATTCCTCCCATTGTTCTGGGACTTAAAAAAGCAAAACTTACTGACTAACTGATGCCTTACCACACAAATATCAAAACAACACAACGAGAATCTCTATGGAAAAAATATTAAAAATATTATCAAACGAATTAAATAGATTATTCATTGTAAAATCCCATGTGGTCATTGCTATCGACGGCAAATGCGGTGCCGGGAAATCAACACTTGCCCGGGAATTGGAGGCACTTTACCCTGCAAACATAATTCACATGGATGATTTTTATCTTCCTACTACGCTTCGCAACGGAGAACGCCTTAGCGAACCCGGAGGAAACATTCATTATGAACGTTTCCTGTCACAGGTTCTGCCCGCTATTACCCAATTACAACAGGATGCTTCGACACTTGACAATACCTTTGCCACACAAAGCTATCAAATTTTTGACTGTCACATTATGGATTACAAACCCGAGAATGCCACAATAGAAAACAGACCCTTAACCATCGTGGAAGGGTCATATTGCCTGCGCCCCGAATTCAGAGACGCTTATGATTTAAAAGTCTTTCTGGATATCGATACCGAAGAGCAACAGAAAAGGCTCCTTGCCCGTAACGGCAAAGAAGCCTATAAAAATTTCGAATCTAAATGGATTCCCATGGAACTAAACTATTTTAAAGCATATGATGTAGCTTCATGCTGTGATTATGTATTTACAACAGATATTTAGATAATACGCCTAACCCCTAATATCGGACGATATCCTGCATTGCTTATTTTAATTCCGGTGCTTGGACTACTGGCATGTACAATCTTGCCGCCACCTATGTATATTCCAACATGACCTGAATAACATATTATATCTCCGGGCTGGGCATTGGCATATTCCACTGCCTTACCTACACTTCTCTGTGCATAGGATGTTCTTGGCAGACTATACCCAAAATCAGCATAAACTCTATATGTAAATCCGGAACAATCCGTTCCGTTTGTCAAACTTGTCCCACCGTATACATAAGGATTACCTATATACTGACATGCGTAACTTGCTATCTGCTTACCCAGTGCTGAACCTGATGCATTAGAAATAATCGTTGCCACATCAGTATTGTTATTTGTATTCTTTGCATTAAGTGCTGCCAGACGTTTGCGCTCTTCCTCTTCAAGGCGGGCGATTTTCTTCTCGTCTTCCTTTATCTTAGCTTTATAGGTAGCCGCTTCCTGCCTTGCCTTGGCAAGCTGCACTTCGTACTCCTCTGACAACGCCTTTTTCTGGTCAATCAAAATATCAAGCTGCTCCTGCTGGGCTTCCATATCGCTTTTCTGAAGTTCCAATGACTTCTTAGCAGTTTCGAGTTCAGCCTTCAACTCTGCTACCTGCTTTGTGGTGGCCTGATATTCTTCCATCTTCTTACGGTCATAGGCATACACTTGCGCCACATACTCTGCCTTATTAAGCAAATCAGACATTCCCGTGGCATTAAAAAGCATAGAAAGATAATCAGCATTACCATTTTCATACATATACTGTATGCGAACCTTCATGGATTCATACTGCTTTGTCTCAATATCCTTAGCATTATCATAATCCGCCTGGGCTATCCCTATTTCTATAGCATTTGCCTCAATGTCATCCTCAAGAATACCTATACTGGTCATCATGTTAATAAGCTCAGCATCAAGATCAGCAATTTCTTCTTCAAGAATTTCCTGTTCGTCCTCTATTGATGCAATGTTCTCACTTACCTCAGCCAGATTCTGCTGTTGCTGCTGTATGTCATTTTGCAATTCACTTATGCTGGTTGCATTGACAGGCATTACACCTGTCAGAAAAACCAGACACACAATTATTAGACTTATAAATCGTTTAGTAATTTTTTTCACAACCTTTATACAATTAAAAATTAGAGTTCACAGTTTTTAACAGTACGAGGGAAAGGAAGTACGTCACGGATATTGCCCATACCGGTTAAATACATTACGCAACGTTCAAAACCAAGTCCGAATCCTGCATGACGCACAGAACCGTATCTTCTAAGGTCAAGATAGAAATCATAGTCTTCTTTGTTAAGACCCATTTCTTCCATTCTTGCTTCAAGAACCTCCAGCTTATCTTCACGCTGGCTTCCTCCGATAATCTCACCGATTCCGGGTACAAGACAGTCCATAGCCGCAACAGTCTTACCATCTTCGTTCAGCTTCATATAGAATGC
>CAZGSF010000149.1:0-3529 GCA_964528145.1 uncultured Lachnospiraceae bacterium
TATGAGAAAATCGGGGATGAAGTCGTTCCGTTGGATGTGCCTTTTGATATCCCCGACTCCTGGGAATGGGTGAGATTAGGTAATGTCGGTGATTGGGGGTCCGGGGCAACTCCGAGTAGAACTCATCCTGAATATTACAATGGCAACATTCCTTGGTTAAAGACAGGTGATTTGAATGATGGTTTGATCACTGAAATACCGGAGTGTATAAGTGCGGTAGCGTTGGAGAAAACATCAGTAAGACTCAATCCAGTTGGATCTGTACTGATAGCAATGTATGGCGCAACAATCGGTAAACTAGGCATTCTTGCATTGCAAGCAACAACGAACCAAGCGTGTTGCGCTTGCTTCCCACTCGGCGGCCTCTGTAATGAATATTTGTTTTACTTCCTGATGTCACAAAAGCTTAACTTCATTAAGCAAGGCGAAGGTGGTGCACAACCAAATATTTCTAAAGAAAAAATTGTGGCGACACTAATGCCAGTTCCACCTGTTGAAGAACAGCGGCGCATTATCAACAAGCTGAAAGAGCTGCTTCCAGTACTGGATAGTTATGCTTCCGCAGAAGCTCAACTTGATTGTTTTAACAAGGAATTTCCCGAACAACTAAAGAAATCCATCCTTCAATGGGCGGTACAGGGCAAGCTTGTTCCTCAGAACGAAGACGACGAGCCCGCAGAGTTACTATTGGAACGTATTCGTGCCGAAAAAGAAGCTCTTATTAAGGCGGGCAAGATCAAACGTGATAAGCACGAATCCATCATTTTCAGAAGGGATAATTCTCATTATGAAAAGCGAGGTACAGAAGACATCTGTATCGACAGTGAATTACCCTTTACTATTCCTCCAACGTGGGCTTGGTGTCGTATAAGCTCAATAGGTAATATCGTTCGGGGCAGTGGTATCAAACGCACCGAGACGACCGAGAGCGGTCTCCCATGTGTTCGATATGGGGAAATATATACGAGCTATAATATTTCTTTTGAAGAAACAAAATCGTTTATTCCCCCTACGCTGGATAAACAGTGCAAGCATTTTGCTCATGGCGATATTGTTTTTACTCTAACCGGAGAAAACAAACCGGACATAGCAAAGGCGGTAGCATATATGGGTAATACTCCGGTTGCAGCTGGCGGAGATCTTGCGTATTGGGAGCATCATGGGATGAACCCTCTTTATCTTGTGTTTCTTATGGCTTCTCCTTATGTCATCAATTGCAAGGTTGAACTGGCAACTGGCGATATCATTGTCCACATTTCGGGAGATAAAATTGGTTCGATACTCGTTCCCATTCCCCCATTGAAGGAACAAGAACGTATTGTAGCGAGAATCCTTGAACTGTTTCAACTATGCAAGGATTTTTAATCCTATCATTCTCATTATGAGAAGTTGGACGGAATAGAGCATTGTATCGACGATGAAATTCCATTTGAGATACCTAAGAGTTGGAGTTGGAGCAGATTGGGTTCTCTACTTGAAATAGCTCGTGGTGGTTCTCCAAGACCCATACAGAATTTTCTAACAACCGATGCAAACGGCGTCAACTGGATAAAAATTGGAGATACCGACAAGGGAGGAAAGTACATATATGAAACTCATGAAAAGATCAAGCCTGAAGGTATAAAGAAGAGTCGTTTTGTCAAGGCAGGTGATTTTTTGCTGACAAACTCCATGAGCTTTGGAAGGCCTTACATTCTTAAAACGGATGGTTGTATTCACGACGGATGGCTTGTTTTGTCTGATAATTTCAATTGCTTTATTGTTGACTATTTATATTACTTGCTGTCCTCTCCATATGCGTACTATCAGTTTTGCGGGACAGTTAGTGGAGCTGTTGTAAAGAACCTGAATAGCGATAAGGTTGCTAATTCGCTATTTCCAATACCTCCGCTTGCCGAACAACAACGAATTGTCAATAAGATAGAGGAACTTCTCCCAACGATAAAAGCCTTGTAAAGTCTTAGTAGTATAATTATGGTGAAAGGAGGTCTTTCACCATGATAAAAGAATTTGAAAGGCACTTGAGAGGCACCAACCTCTCGGAAAACACCATTTCATCGTATCTCTTCGCAATAAAACAATTCAGCGATCAGTATGATGAAGTAACCCTCAAAAACCTTAGGGCGTATAAGGTTTGGCTCATAGAGAGCTACAAGCCCAAGACCGTCAATCTGCGACTTCGTGCAATGAACTGCTACTTGGAAAGCATCGGCAAGGACAAGTGGAAGCAACCGTTCGTACGGGTTCAGCAAAAAGCCTTCCTTGAAAATGTAATAAGCGAGGCTGATTATGAGTATTTTAAGAACTGTCTGAAACGGGATGATGAGCTCTTTTGGTATTTCGTAATACGCTTCCTTGCAGCAACAGGTGCGCGAGTCAGCGAATTGATTCAGATCAAGGTAGAACATATAAAACGAGGACACCTTGATCTATACTCAAAAGGCGGAAAGCTGCGGCGAATATACATTCCCAAAGCACTTCAAGATGAAGCCCTTTCTTGGCTGTCTGAAAAGCAACAAGAAAGCGGCTTCATTTTTTTGAACAAATATGGGGAACGTATAACCACAAGGGGAATATCGGGACAACTCAAAAAATTGGCTGTACGATATGATATAAACCCTGCCGTAGTTTATCCCCACTCTTTCCGTCACCGCTTTGCGAAAAGTTTTCTTGAGCGTTGTAACGATATTGCTTTTCTTGCCGATCTGATGGGCCACGAAAGCATAGAAACAACGCGCATCTATCTCCGCAAAACATCGACAGAGCAGCGTGAAATCGTTGATAAAATCGTAGATTGGTAAAGAAAGAGGCATACACTTCATTAACGAGGTGTATGCCTTGTTTCTTTATAGATGATTGAAATATCCAAAGAGATAATTGATTTGCTCGACAATCCTTTTTTGCTCGTTCAAAGGTGGTACTGCAATCAGTGTATTTGATATATCGCGCATAACCCAGTTCTTATTGCCGACACCACGAGTGTTTTCCTCTGCCTGCTTTTGCACTAAAGGAGAATTGATGAGATGAATAAGATATTCGTTAAACAAGAGATCCTGATTGAACTTTAGGAGTGCGACACTCACAAATAAGCTAAACTCCTCGTGCGTATTCACGATAACCGGGATTCCGGTCGTGCCTACCTTCGTCAGGAGCACGTCGCCATACTGAGGATTACATCTACTGTATAGTTCCTTGTGTTCTCCTGCAGTAATATATTTACAATGATCGAAACTTAAATATCCTGAACTGATGTCTTTGACAGAGATAAACGGAAGTCCTTTTGGTGCATATTTAGGTGTTGCGTGAGTACCGTCACTCAGTTTAGTTAACACAGTACCAAGTCTACACCAGCACCAACTTTCAGGTATCTCAAATGGAATTTCATCGTCGATACAATGCTCTATTCCGTCCAACTTCTCATAATGAGAATTATCCCTTCTGAAAATGATGGATTCGTGCTTATCACGCTTGATTTTGCCCGCCTTGATAAGTGCTTCTTTTTCAGTTCGGATGCGCTCCAAGAGTTTCT
>CAZGSF010000150.1:0-3510 GCA_964528145.1 uncultured Lachnospiraceae bacterium
GGATGTACAGGGTGGTCAAGCGCGCCAAACATCCAAAAACTGCGGAAATATTGTGAAATTTGGATGTAGGGAGGCATTAAGCGCGCCAAACATCCAAAACAGAAGGAAACAGTTGGAAGTTTGGATGTACGGGACAACAAGCGCGCCAGACATCCAAAATGTAACAAAACTAAAAATTAACTTAGCCATATTTGAATAAATCTTGAACAAGTCGCTCAATTTGTTCGGAATTAAGAGGGTTTTGTTGGGTTTCATATGTTGTGATAAGATTCAGACCGGGAATAATATTGTGATTGGCGTAATGTTTTAACTTGTTGAATGTATGGGAGCAATAGCTTGGAACGTCCATCATGCCGAAGTGTTCCCAGTACACAAATTCATCAGTTAAGGGATTTAGAATTGTAAAATCCGGATAAAAGGTGAGTTGGCCCAAATGGAGAGCACATTCATAGCGATATGGAATCTGATGAGTAAAAAGCAAGTTAGCGATAATTACTTCTGATTTGGAACGAAGCAATTCTCCTGAAAGACATTTGTGTTGGAGTTGCTCGGGATGTTGTGGATTTTTTTGATAGTCATCAGTAAGCCAATCCTCGTTATTAGAGTGATGTGTGGAAACAGAAGGCGTAAATAGTTCCCTGAAAGCGGGGTCTTCCAGAAGTTTTTGGGATTTGTGAGGAATGTTTTTGTACTTATTAAGAAAATTATTTAGGGTTTTTAACTCCTGTGATAAATCGTACAATTGTGCCATATAAAATTTTTTGTGGGCAAGACCTACAGCAATAGCACGTTCATTTTTGGGGATGTAGACGGAACTGCTTCCTTTATTTTTATACCATTTGGAATACGGCCCATTGTGAACAAGCATAAGTTCATCATCGGGATAAAGCAAGAGTTTATCTTCTAATTGTTTGATTTGTTCTTTTAAATAAGATTGCCTTTTGAGCATGTGCTGATACAACATGGAAAATTCACCTGACTTTCATAGATTTGATATTAGAAAAAAGATTGAATAATAAAAGACATTTCTGATAAGAAGAATACACAAAATATTAGTAGGTGTCAATTATTTATGCTCAAAACATATTGCACCATGGAGTTTAATATGATACAATTTGTCCCGATAAATAGGGAAAACAATAAAAATAATAGGAACATAAATAAAAATACAACGAAAGAAGAGGTAGACACATGATTAACAAGCTTGTGAAAAAAATTCAGCAGACAAACGCACCTATCGTAGTAGGTCTTGATCCTACCATGAAGCTGGTTCCTGAACATGTGCAGAAGAAGGCTTTTGCAGAGTACGGAGAGACACTGGAAGGTGCAGCAGAAGCAATCTGGCAGTATAATAAAGCTATTATTGATGCAACATATGATTTGATTCCTGCAGTAAAACCTCAGATTGCCATGTATGAGCAGTTTGGACTTGAAGGCTTGAAAGCATTTCACAAGACTGTAGAATATTGTAAAGAGAAAGATTTGATTGTAATCGGTGATATTAAGCGCGGTGACATTGGTTCAACTTCCGAGGCTTATGCAATCGGACATTTGGGACAGGTTCAGGTGGGTAACACTATGTGCCGCGGATTCGCAGAGGATTTTGTAACGGTTAATCCTTATCTTGGCTCGGACGGTGTTAAACCTTTCATGAAGGTTTGTAAGGAAGAGAAGAAAGGTATTATCGTACTTGTTAAGACATCGAATCCCAGCAGCGGAGAGTTCCAGGACAGACTACTTGCAGATGCAGACAATCGTCCTTTATATGAAATTGTTGGTGAACAGGTTGCAAAATGGGGCGAAGAGCTTATGGGTGATTCCTACAGTTACGTTGGCGCAGTTGTAGGTGCAACATATCCTGAACAGGGAAAAGTTCTTCGTAAGATTATGCCTAAGACATTTATCCTTGTACCGGGATACGGTGCACAGGGAGGCAAAGGAAAAGACCTGGTTCATTTCTTTAATGAAGATGGACTTGGTGCAATCGTAAACTCATCCAGAGGAATCATCGGAGCTTACCAGCAGGAGCAGTACGCTAAGTTTGGAGCAGAGAATTTTGCTGATGCATCCAGAGCAGCAGTAGAAGATATGATTGCAGATATTAAAGGCGCATTAGAGGCGAGATAAACTTAAAATTAATAATCATGGTATTAACCGCCAGATTCAAACCCGGAGCTAATGGGCAGGGGAAGGATTTGGCGGTTTTTTACTTGACAGATATAAATGAAATGGTTACAATAAACCCATCAAGAGTAATCAATGATACGTCAATTCTAATTTCGTACATTCCGGCAGTTCTGCCACTTTACTCACATTAAAAAATAGGTGGCAGGATGTTACCATGTTGAGTCCTGCCTACATAAAGGAGGTATCATACATGGGAACAATGGACGATGTACTGCATCGTTATCTTGATGATGCGGAGCGTTTTGCTGACCTTTATAACGGTATAATGTTTCAGGGGAAGCAGGTTATTGCCCCGGATGAGCTTGCAGAGGCTTCGGAGCAGTATAAGGAAAAAGGGGAGTTTATCGGAAAAAAGGACAAGAAATCCCCCACATTCGTTACAAGGAACCGTGACTTAAAAAAGTACATGAAAAACGGTGCTTTGCTTCGGGTTCTTTCGGTGGAAAATCAGAACCTGACAGATTATTCAATGCCTTTCAGGTGCATGGAATACGACACCATGGAATACAGGAAACAACTTGGAATTTTACGGAAAAAGAATGCAAGGACAAAAGATTATAAAACCGCGGCGGAGCGAGTGTGCCGGGTTAAAAGAAGCGACCGCTTAAGCCCTTCATACACCATATGCCTGTATCATGGCGAGGAAGCCTGGGATGGACCAAGAACATTAAAGGACATGATGAAATTTGAGGATGAAGATGTCTTTGAAAAGTATTTTGCAGATTACCCGATGTTACTTTACTGTGTGAATGAGAAGAATGATTTGTCAGTGTTTCATACAGAGATTAGGGAATTGTTTGAAATGATGGGATGCCGTGGCGATAAGGAGAAGCTGAAGAAGACGGTAGAAGATAATGATAACTATAAGCATTTAAGTGAGGAAACGGTAGAGGCTATCTCGGCTGTGGTTAATGAACCATCAGTATTTATGAACAAGGAAATGTATAAAAGTGAAGAGGAGGAAGGATACGATATGTGTAAAGCGTTAAGAGATTGGGCAGAGGAAGAAAGAAGCGAGGGCCGTGCAGAGGGCCGTGCAGAAGGGCGTGCAGAGGGACGAACAGAGGATATATTGGATATACTGGGAATTAAAGGTGATGTTTCGGATGAACTTCGCGAGAGAATAATGCAAGAGAAGGACATTATGGTTTTAAAAAGATGGATTATAGCCGCAGTTCAGGCAGAAAGCATAAACGATTTTGAAATGGTAATGTAGAATAATAATTTTGATAATAATTGAAAAAGTTCATCTCTGTATGGGATGAACTTTCAGACTGTAGACAAAGCGCCTCTGGCAATTCCTAAGCCAGAAGCGCTTTTCTC
>CAZGSF010000151.1:0-3501 GCA_964528145.1 uncultured Lachnospiraceae bacterium
GTCATAGCCTCAGCAACCTTTAAGAAGCCTGCGATATTTGCGCCTGCAACATAGTTGCCTTCCATACCGTATTTCTTAGCAGCATTGTCTAAGTTGTGGAAAATGTTAACCATGATAGTCTGTAATTTGCCGTCAACCTCTTCGAATGACCAGCTAAGTCTCTCGGAGTTCTGGCTCATCTCAAGAGCGGAGGTTGCTACACCACCTGCGTTAGCAGCTTTACCGGGAACGAACCATACACCGTTCTCCTGTAAATACTCGGTAGCTTCTAATGTGGTAGGCATGTTAGCACCTTCACATACTGCGATACATCCGTTTGCAACCAATGCTTTTGCATCATCAAGATGTAATTCGTTCTGTGTTGCACAAGGAAGAGCGATATCTACTTTAACACTCCAAACACTGGGAGCACCGTCTTTTTTCTCTGTATACTGTGCGCTGGGTCTTGCAGCCGCATACTCTGTAAGACGTGCACGTTTAACTTCTTTAACCTCACGAAGTAACTCAACATCGATTCCTTCGGGATCATAAATCCATCCGTTAGAATCAGAACATGTTACAGGTTTAGCACCTAACTGCTGTGCCTTCTGGATAGCATAAATTGCAACATTACCTGCACCTGAAACAGCAACAGTCTTACCTGCAATGTCAGAGCCATTGCACTTTAACATTTCTGCTGTTATGTATAAAAGACCATAACCTGTTGCCTGTGTTCTTGCTAAAGAACCGCCGTAAGATAAGCCTTTACCGGTCAAAACGCCTTCGTAAATGTTACGGATTTTCTTATACTGACCGTACATATAACCGATTTCTCTTGCACCTGTTCCGATATCACCTGCGGGAACGTCTGTATCAGCTCCGATATGTCTGAAAAGCTCATTCATGAAACTCTGGCAGAATGCCATAATTTCTCTGTCTGATTTTCCCTTAGGGTCAAAATCAGAACCACCTTTACCACCACCGATAGGAAGTCCGGTAAGGGAATTCTTGAAAATCTGTTCAAAACCTAAGAATTTAATAATACCGATATTTACTGAAGGATGAAGTCTGATTCCACCCTTGTAAGGTCCGATTGCGCTGTTAAACTGTACACGATAGCCTGTGTTAACCTGAACCTGTCCCTTATCATCTACCCAGGGAATACGGAAAATAATCTGTCTCTCAGGATTAACGATTCTTTCCAAAAGAGCATCTCTTCTGTATGCTTCCTCGTTTGCTTCGATTACAACACGAAGAGACTCCAATACTTCTTTTACCGCCTGATGGAATTCGGGCTGTGCAGGGTTCTTCGCTACAACCTGCTCAATTACCTCATCAACATATGACATATTAATGTCCTCCTTTATTTTACTTAAGTTCTTTTCTGATTAAATTCTAAAAACAAGCAATCTTTCAATACATCCTTGTTTCCATGTAGTATTATATAACGATTTTTGCAAGATAACAATACACTTTAACTCACTAAATAATAAAAGTTTTACATAATTTTTTGTGCAATTTGTATATCAGTATTACTGTATACAATCCACATCCGAAAACTTTATTCCCTTCTACAAATACTTCTTTAACCGGGCAATATTTTTTTCTTCAAAATCAATAAGCTCTCTTGCCAGTTCGGTAGCTTTATTATTTGCACCGGGATATTTATTTAAAACCTTGCACATATCCACTATTCCCTTATTACTTCCTTGTATCATTAACTCCGCTACGTGGCTTGTACTGGTATTAAGAAGTGTATTCATATGAATTCCCTGTTTTAGCGTAAACTCCGACAGTTGACCTGATTTATAAGGTTCTGCTTTGCCCTGTAAAAGTTTATCCAGTGCCCTGCTTCTTATGTCAGAATACTTTATGGATTCGCGGGCAGCCTGCATTGCAAGGGAATCATCATATATTTTTGACGAAACCGTATCAATTGCGCTAATTGCCATTTCCGTATTTTTCTGGATTTCACGATAAATATTTACTTCTTCCTTCTTCATGAGAATACCTCGCTTTCATTTTCTATAAGTATTCTCAACTTATCGTGATTTATCCTAAAAACAAAAAACTCTGATTAACACACAAGTATTAATCAGAGTTTTATATTATTCTACATATTCGGTCTTCACATATCCTATACGACCATCGTACTTAACCTTACTCCAGCCGCTGTCAAGATTCTCATATAACTCAACAGTATCTCCTGCATAGATAACTCCGAGTTTCTCTGCTGACTGATTATCCTGACTGCGTACATTAACCGTGCTTTTCGCTGTTACTGTTCCAACAACCTCCTGATTGCCGGTATCCGCTGTCACAATGGTTTCTATATAATCAGTTTTAACATATGCATCTTTACCTTCGTACTTAATACGGCTCCATCCGTTAGGACGCATTTCCAGAACTTCTATCTTGGCTCCACCGCTTAATTTACCTAATTTGTCTGCGGACTCACTATCGGAACTTCTTACATTAATTGTTGTTGTAGTACGGGCTTGTATAGGACCTGCAGACTCTGCCTCTTCGGTCTCTTCTGTAACTTCACCCTCGCCGGTTTCAGTATTCTCACCTTCAGCAGCTTCTTCATTCTGCTGTTCTTCCTGATTAGCCTGTTCCTTTGCAACCTCAGCAGCCGCCAAAGCTTCGCCTACTGAAATATCCATCTGGGTATTAAGTTCCTGAAGGAATAAGCTCAAATTGGAATCATTAACAAGAAGCTCATTATACTCCGCTGCCACTTTATTAAACAATTCCACTACATCATCCTGCATATTAACCTGCTGAATATATTCTGTAATATACTCTTCAACATCGCCTTCATTCATGTAAAGACTGCCGTCTTCTGCAGTACAAATATAAAAGGTCTGTATACCGGGAGCCATATTATCGTAACCGTCAAATTTAACCTTGTAATTAACATAGGCAAGATATGAATTCGCCACAGGACCAGGCTTGGTATATATCACAATACTTGGATATGAATCAATATATTTACTCAATTCCTGTATACGTATTTTTTCAGTATCATCCACATGATTACTTAATAATAAAACCTTCTCCACATCTCCTTCGGCAACCGCATTATAGTAATTTACTACAAGGGTATTAACTTCCGGATATGCATTATTCTGTAATGCTTCCTCCGTTACCGGTACACCCATCGTCTCCTGTTGTGTACTATCAGAATCACTAACTGATTCCGCAGTTGTTTCCTGAGCATGTTCCTCTTTTACCTTGCCTGCACTCAATGCAGTCATCACTGTAATCGCCACGCATACAATTAATATAACAGGGAATACAATCTTACTGTTTCGTAATATAAAATCCCGAATTTTCTCTAAGTTCATCTTCACGCTTTTGTTACCGGTCGGAGTGTTTCTTCTCTGTCTGTTATCAGCCATAGGTAACACCTTTCCTCTTATTTAGAATTAAAGGTGATGTAATCAATGCACCCGACAGGAATCGAACCTGCATTAAAGGCGTCGGAGGCCTTCGTTCTATCCGTTAGACTACAGGTGC
>CAZGSF010000152.1:0-3384 GCA_964528145.1 uncultured Lachnospiraceae bacterium
AGAAAAGCGCTTCTGGCTTAGGAATTGCCAGATGCGCTTTGTCTACAGTCTGAAAGAGGATGCTGAACGCATCCTCTTTTCTTGTACAGAATTATTTATTATAAACAACAGCCTGTGCCAATTGTTTTGAAACATCCCTGCCTTTGAAACATTCCACTATTGCAAGCCCCAGATCCATGGCTGTACCCATACCCCTGCTTGTCATTATGTGTCCTACTGTCTCAACCGGATTGTTTCCGACCTCTTTACATATAAGTTCCTCTTCCATTGAAGGATAACAACAGGCCGTTTTATCTTTCAAAATACCAAGTCTTCCAAGAACGGTAGGTGCCGCACATATGGCGCTTATATATTTTCCTTTTGCATCAAAGGACTTTACCTGTTCCATTAGCAGACTGCATTTTTCCAAGTTCAAAGTTCCGGGCATTCCTCCGGGTAATACAATCATATCAACACTTTCGAAATCCACATCATCAATCAACATATCTGTGGTAATCGGAATATTATGTGAACCTGTAACCACCATATTTCCCGTTACGGAAATCATATTTGTATCAACACCTGCACGTCTGCACAAATCTACTACCGTTAACGCCTCAATCTCTTCAAATCCATCTGCAAAAAAAACAGCTATAGTACTCATAACACAACCTCCCGGATGTTTTTTATAATACAAATTAATTTTACCATCAAACTATAAAATTTCAATTAAAATTCCATTAAATTATACAATTTATACGCTTTTTGACTTTCTTATTCCTACAAAAACTGTTATAATAATTTTAATACCATTAGGAGGAACGTTATGGAAATCGAACGTAAATTTACGGTAAAAGCTTTACCGCCTGATTATGACAGTTATCCCTTCCGTCACATTGAACAGGCATATCTTAATACAGACCCTGTCGTACGTGTCCGCAAGGAGGATGATAAATATATTTTAACCTACAAGGGCAAAGGAATGCTTGCACGCTCAGAATACAATCTTGAGTTAAACGAAGAATCTTATTATCACTTACGTGCCAAAGCAGACGGCAATGTAATTTCAAAGAAAAGATACCTTATTCCGTTAAAGGACCCGCAGTTTAAGGAAGGCTGCGCCAAACCTCCTGCCGATTACACCTTAACCATCGAACTGGATGTATTTGACGAACCCTTCACCCCACTTATTCTTGCCGAGGTAGAATTTGGAAGCAAGGATGCCGCAGAGGCCTTTATCCCTCCCAAATGGTTCTGGGAAGATGTAACCTATAATACATCATATCACAACTCCACTTTAAGTAAGATGAATTTCAATGAATAACAAAAAAAGGATTTGCCGGTTAAATAAACCTGACAAATCCTTTTCTTATTATCTTCCATATAATACAGTAAGCTTCTTAATCTGTTCAGCCAGCTTTTCGTCGGCTTCACCGGCATACATACGCCATCTCCAATTGTCGCCCAATGTAGACGGTGTATTAATTCTTGCCTCATTTGACAGTCCAAGATAATCCTGCATAGGTATAATTGCAGTATCAGCCACACTGGAAAGTGCCGCACGTATAAGGGTAAAATTAATATTAACTCCCTTACGCACATTAAGATAATTTCTTACAAACTGTTTATCCGCTCTGTTCTTACTCTGATACCATCCGATTGTGGTGTCATTATCATGAGTTCCCGTATATACCACACAATTTCTGTCATAATTGTGGGGAAGATACTCACTGTCCTGTCCTGCATTAAAAGCAAAATGAAGGACCTTCATTCCCGGATAACCCGTATCTTTCACAAGTTTTAATACACTTGGTGTCAAGAAGCCCAAATCTTCTGCAATAATGGATTTATTACCCAGTTTCTTTTTCAGGGTACGGAACAACTCATATCCCGGTCCCGGCTTCCAAGTTCCGAACTCCGCCGTTCTGTCTTCAAAAGGAATTGAATAATACTCATCAAACGCCCTGAAATGATCAATGCGCACCACATCATATAGGGTAAAAGCATGTTCAAAACGGCTTAACCACCATTCATAATCCGTGGATTTATGATATTCCCAATCATATAAGGGATTCCCCCATAACTGCCCTGTAACCGCAAATGCATCCGGCGGACAGCCTGCAACCGCAACAGGATTCAAATCCTCATCAAACTGAAAAAGCTTCGGACATGACCATGTATCCGCACTGTCCCTGGCAACATAAATGGGAATATCACCTATTATCTTAATTCCCTTACTGTTGGCATAGGCCTTTAACCTGCACCACTGTTTACTGAACATATATTGAAGGAATTCATAGAAGCGGATTTCATCCTTATATTCATTCCTGTATTTGTCCATGGCACAAGCCTTACGCATACGGATATCCTCATCCCAATTATCCCAGCTTACACCATTGTATGAATCCTTTACCACCATAAAAAGTGCATAATCGGGAAGCCATGCTTCATTTTGGGTACAGAACTTCACGAAGTCCTCATCCTTCTCAATATGACTTTTTTCGTATGCTTCCTTCAATGCTTTTATACGGTTTTTATATTGCTTCTCATAATCAATATATCTTTCTGTACTTCCGAAATCATATTTCTTTAATTCACTTGCCCCAATCCACCCGTTTTGTACAAGTTCTTCGAGATCAATAAAATAAGGATTACCTGCATATGTTGAAAACGACTGATACGGCGAGTCCCCGTAACTTGTGGGGCCAAGGGGCAATATCTGCCACAGTTTCTGCCCTGCCGCACAAAGAAAATCTACGAATTCATATGCTTCCTTCGAAAAACATCCTATTCCATATTTGGACGGAAGTGAAAAAACCGGCATTAATATTCCACTTTTTCTCATAATCCTCTCCACTGTCTGTTTTATGATAAATGCCAAATGTCTCTGTTATACTCTGCAATAGTTCTGTCGGAAGAGAAGAAACCTGCTTTTGCAATATTTACAAGCATTTTCTGTTTCCATTCACGTCTGTTTTCATAAGCCGCAAAAGCTTCATCCTTCACTTTGATATACTCTTCCAAATCAAGCAGTGTCATGAACCAGTCTTTATTAAGAAGTTCATTGTAAAGTCTTGTAAGATTCTCTTTCTTTCCTACTGCCATTGCCTGCTTACTTACAATAAAGTCAACTGCATTCTTGATAACTTTACTCTTTTTATAGTATTCCTTTGACACATAATCTGCATCAGCATAATGCTTGATAACAGTATCTGAATCTTTACCGAATACGAAAATATTTTCATCACCTACAAGATCGTGAATCTCCACGTTTGCACCATCCAAGGTTCCCAGAGTAACTGCTCCGTTTAACATAAATTTCATGTTACCGGTTCCTGATGCTTCCTTTGATGCCAATGAAATCTGCTCGGAAATATCACATGCCGGAATGAGTTTCTCCGCATA
>CAZGSF010000153.1:0-575 GCA_964528145.1 uncultured Lachnospiraceae bacterium
AGATATTGTAAAGGGAAGCTACATCGTTTCCGATGGATTTGCTTTAAGTGTATATCCTGCTTCCATGCCGGTATATGTGGAACTTATTAAGAATGGTTGTGCAGCAACTATTTTAGAGACAGGTGCGGTTATGAAAACTGCGTTCTGCGGACCTTGCTTCGGTGCTGGAGATACACCTGCAAATAATGCATTCAGTATCCGTCACTCCACCAGAAACTTCCCTAACCGTGAAGGTAGTAAATTACAGAATGGTCAGATTGCATCCGTTGCGCTTATGGATGCACGTTCCATTGCGGCTACAGCTGCAAACAAAGGTGTGCTTACACCGGCTACTGATTTTGACGGAACAATCGGAACTTACAAATATCATTTTGATACAAATATTTATGCAAACCGTGTGTTTGATTCAAAAGGAGTGGCTGACCCTGAGGTTGAGATTCAGTTCGGTCCCAATATCAAGGACTGGCCTAAGATGGGAGCGCTTCCGGAGAACCTTCTCTTAAGAGTGGTTTCAGAGATTCATGATCCTGTTACCACAACTGATGATTTGATTCCTTCCGGTGAAACCTCCAGTT
>CAZGSF010000153.1:585-3251 GCA_964528145.1 uncultured Lachnospiraceae bacterium
CCAGTTATCGTTCCAACCCTCTTGGACTTGCTGAGTTTACACTTTCAAGAAAAGACCCTGCGTATGTAGGTCTTGCGAAGGATATGCAGAGAGCGCAGACTGCTGTTATGGAAGGCAGATGTCCTCTTGAAGAGAAACCTGAACTTAAAGCTGTTATGGAAGCAGTTAATAAATCATTCCCCGAGGCGGGAAAAGGAAATATGGGTTACGGTTCCACAATTTTTGCGGTAAAACCCGGTGACGGTTCTGCCCGTGAGCAGGCTGCAAGCTGCCAGAAGGTATTGGGCGGATGGGCGAATATCGCAAATGAATATGCAACCAAGCGTTACCGTTCCAACCTTATTAACTGGGGTATGCTTCCTTTCCTGATTGAAGAAGGTGAGCTTCCTTTCAAGAACCTGGATTATATTTTTGTTCCCGGTATTAAGAAGGCTGTTGAGGAAAAAGCAGACAGTATTAAAGCATACTGTGTAGACGGTAATGATTTAAAAGAGTTCGAGTTAAAACTTGGTGAATTAACGGATGAGGAGCGCCAAATTATTTTGAAGGGATGCCTCATTAATTACAATCGTGTATAATTTAGCAAAAAGCATAGGATGAGCCGCCAATGCGGCTCATCTTTTTGAATTAAAGCATATTATATAATATTTATTTATAATTATCTACTTTACAACCATGTTGTTTTATCATATAATGTAGTAATGAAAACTACGTGATAAAATTCGGAGGATGATATGAACAATTATGTTATTAGCTGCTGTTCTACAGCGGATTTGTCAAAGGAGCATTTTAACAAGAGGGATATACACTATGCATGCGCTCACTTTTCATTGGATGGAAAGCAGTATGATGATGATTTGGGCCAGTCAATACCATTTTCGGAGTTTTATAAAGCAATGGCAGACGGTGCCGATACAAAGACATCACAGATAAATGCAGGGGAATTTGAAGAATATTTTGAGCAGTTTTTGAAAGAAGGAAAGGATATATTGCATTTATCTTTGTCTTCGGGAATTTCAGGAACTATCAATTCAGCGAATATTGCCAAAACGGCGCTGGAAGAACGTTATCCTGACAGAAAAATATATGTTGTGGATTCTTTGGCAGCCTCAGCAGGATTTGGTTTAATGGTAGATAAAGCTGCTGATTTGCGTGATGAGGGAAAAGATATTGATGAAGTCAGAGCATGGATTGAAGAAAATAAGCTGAACATGCATCATTGGTTTTTTACTTCTGATTTAACATTCTTCATTAAAGGCGGAAGAGTAAGTAAAGTATCCGGTTTTGTGGGCGGAATCTTAAATATTTGTCCTCTTTTAAATGTAAGCTTTGAAGGTAAACTGATTCCAAGATTCAAAATCAGGACCAAGAAGAAAGTAATTGAGGCAACTGTTAATCAGATGGAATTACTTGCCCTGAATGGTACGGATTATGATGGTAAATGTTATATTAGTAATTCTGCATGTATCGAAGATGCCCGTGCGGTAGCAGATCTGATTGAAAGCCGTTTCCCTAAACTTAATGGAAAGGTGCAGATTTACGATATTGGTACAACTATCGGAAGTCATACAGGTCCGGGAACTGTTGCATTGTTTTTCTGGGGTGCAAAGAGAGAGGATTAAGTCTTGCGTATTGTTATGACCAAAATGTTAAGGAATTATATTATAAAATTTGTAATACGATTGCTTACATTTCTTTTCATTGCAATTTTATATTTGGCAAACAAGCCGCTTATGTATCAACTTATGACTCAGTCTGTGTGGATGGGAATAACGCCTATTCACGTGCTTTGGTTGGGCTTTATGGTAATGATGTTAAGACACATATTTCCCTTTAAGAAATTGTCGATGGCTGCCCGTAAAGCTGAAAAGCAGACGTTTGTGAAGCAGGAAAATTATTCTGAGCTTGAGCTTCTTAAATATGTGCAGGACCAGAATGCAAAGGCATGGAAGGTAATGCTTTTATGGCTTTGTTTCAATGCTATATTCGGACTGCTTTACGTTTTTGATATTATAGACAGTGCAGATTTGCTGATGCTTACGGTTTTCTATTTTCTGTGTGATTATATTTGCATTTTGTTTTTCTGTCCTTTCCAGACGGGTATTATGAAAAACAGGTGTTGTGTTAACTGCAGAATTTATGACTGGGGTCACTTTATGATGTTTACACCCATGCTTTTTATTAAGAATTTTTTCAGTTGGAGTTTGTTTTTTACTTCGGTTGTAGTTCTTATAAAATGGGAGATTACATATGCTAAGCATCCGGAGCGTTTCTTTAGTGGTGCCAATAAGAGACTGCAATGTGCAAACTGCAGTGATAGGATATGTCAGTTTAAAAATGCATTACGTAAAAACTAAAGTTATTCGTCAATTCACCGATATACATTTTGAAAGCTCCGCTTGGCCGGCGGAAGTTTAGGTGATGTTCGTATGACCACGGATGGTGTGTAGTAACCCGGAGAGGTTTGCTACATGCCATTTTTTATTCCGGATAATGTGGTATTACAGAACAAATATAAATATAAGGAGGCATAAGTTGAGAATTGATTCCAGTAACATAGGAATGGAATCCGCCAGAACGTATACGAGTACAAAGATGAGTTCGGTACGTTTTAGCTATGGCAAAATATCAACAAATGACTTAGGTCAGTCAAATTTTGGCCAGCT
>CAZGSF010000154.1:0-3240 GCA_964528145.1 uncultured Lachnospiraceae bacterium
AAGAGTGTAAGACTAAATTCAGCCCAAAGTGGAATTTACTTTTTTATTCAACGTTGTTAGAAAATTGGTAAAGTTTTCATTGCAATATTTCACGGAATATCGTATATTGATATTAACGACTTTAACGATGGAGGTATTAGTAATGACAAAAGCTGAAATTCTTAAGAAAGAAATTTTAACCCAGTATAGAAGCGTTAGACAGTTTGCTATTGAGATGGGGATTCCTTACAGTACACTTGTTACCGCATTGGAAAGAGGTATTGAAGGAATGGCTTACGGCACAGTTATCCGTATGTGTGATAAATTAAGCCTTAATCCTGTTGACTTTACATCGCTTGAAAGAGATACTGCTTTAGGAGCACAGCTCTTAGAGAATCGTGTTATGCAGTACTATGTTAAGCTTAACCAGCTTGGCCGTGACAGAGTATTGGAACTTATGGATGACTTTGTCCAGATTGACAAGTACAAAGCAAAGGGTAAGAAAAGCTCTAAATAAAGAGGTAATATATGCATTATGATTATTTAATTGTAGGGACAGGACTGTTTGGTTCTGTCTTTGCTTATGAAATGAGAAAACGTAATAAGACCTGCTATATGATTGAGAAAAGAAATCATATAGGGGGAAATATTTATACTGAAGAACAAAGCGGGATTAATGTACATAAGTATGGTGCACACATTTTTCATACATCTAACAAAAATATTTGGGATTATGTAAACCAATTCGCGGAGTTTAATCACTATATTAATTGTCCGGTGGCAATTTACAAAGATGAGTTATATAATCTTCCTTTCAATATGAATACTTTTAGTAAAATGTGGGGGATAAAAACTCCCGCAGAGGCTAAGGAGATTATTGCAAAGCAAATTGCGGAACTCAAGATAGGTGAACCCCAAAATCTTGAGGAGCAGGCTTTATCACTTGCAGGCAGAGATGTATATGAAAAACTTGTGAAGGGATATACAGAGAAACAGTGGGGAAGAGATTGTAAAGAGCTTCCTGCATTTATAATAAAGAGATTGCCCCTTAGATTTACATATGATAATAATTATTTTAATGATCCTTACCAAGGCATTCCTAAGGGAGGGTATACGGGGATAATAGAAAAATTATTGGAAGGAATTCCGGTGCAGACGGGAATTTCGTACAAAGAATTTGTTTCACGCAACGAATCCGATTATGGCGGACAGGAAGAAAAGATTACTTACGATAAGGTTTTATATACCGGAATGATTGATGAGTATTTTGACTACCGGTTAGGTGAACTGGAGTATCGGTCCCTGCGCTTTGAAACTGAATTGCTCAAAGGCGTGGATAATTATCAGGGAAATGCGGTTGTTAATTTTACCGAAAGAGAAATTCCGTATACCAGAATTATTGAGCATAAGCATTTTGAATTCGGAACTTGGCCGGATACTGTGGTTACAAGAGAGTATCCTGCAACGTGGACCAGAGGCGATGAACCCTATTATCCTGTTAACAATGAGAAAAATGATGCTCTTTTTTCGAAATATATGGAACTTGCTTCGGAAGAATCAAATGTTTTGTTCGGGGGAAGATTGGGACAGTATAAGTATTACGATATGGACAAGGTAATAGAGGCTGCCCTTGCAATGGTTGAAATGGAAAAATAAAAAAATCCGTGTGGCTTTCAATTTTAATTAGGCTACACGGATTTTTTAGCAATAGCTGTTAAATAACATACCGCTATATGGACTGGTAACATAAGGTGCGGCAAAATTTTTACCGGGGTTTTTGTATGCCACAACGGTTTTGTCAACGTATTCCATGGGATCAAGTGAAATCTGGCTGGTCTTACGCATAAGTGATGCGGCAAAATCCCGAAGGGGTTTGGTGGAATCATCCGAACCGTTCTCGGCAACCGATTGGGCAAATAAGTTATTGTCCACGGTAACGGTACCATCCTGCTCAAAGTTAATACCAACGGAAGATAATTCATATTGGTATGCAGTGGTAAGGCTTTTCATGTCTTTTAAAAGTTTCTGGCCTCTGGATAAATTATCGGTGGCATCATTCACAGCGCGGATAAATGTATTGTATCCTCCGATAAGCGAATTGACATTGTCGGTTAATGAATCCACGTCGGTCTTTAATCCTATGGTGACAGGATCACTGTCTTCTGAATTTACGCCTGTCAGGGTAATCTCAAATTGTTTCTCAACCATGAAACTGTTGGAGGCAGTGCTTAAATCGTCACCGTTAATATTAAAACGGGCATTACGGGGCTGTATTGCCATATAGTTCAGACCAAAGTAATCAACAGTTCCTGATGCTTTGCTGGTATTATCATCAGAAATATTAAATATGGCAGTCTTGCCTTCTGAAAGTCCTGTTGCAGTGGATGCAATCCTAAGAGCACTTCTTCCGGTATCATCACCGATGATGGAGGCTTCCAGACCTATATCGGAGGTGCTGATTAAACGTTCCAGTCTCTTTTGTATATCCAGATTGGATTCGTCTTCTTTTATATTAAATTGGAACTCATAGTTCATGTCGTTGATATTTACATCAAAGGAATAACCGCCCGGTGACAGAGGAGGCTTTCCGTCGGGCAGAAATGCTCCCATATTAACCTGGGATGTGGCAAGCGAATCTACCTTAAGTGTAAAAGAGGGTAAATCACTATTGTTAAAGGATTCATTCTCTCCTATATATTTGGCAGTAGCTATATCTTCATTGGTGGAATACGCAGTCTTCTTATTAAGAAGAGAAGTGTGATTTACACCTAAAGAAGAAATAGTGTTACGCAACATACGTGCATCTTCTTTAACATTAACAGCAAACTGTTTGGTTTCGGAACTGTTGTCCAGAAGATACAAAGGCGCGTCCTTATTCATTTTGACAATGGAATTATAAACACCTCGAAGTTCACTCTTCTTATGGGCATCATATTGGGAGAAGCCCTTAGGAGTGTATGTGGTCAGATAATGATTATATACCTGATTAAGAATTGTATTACTCATAGTGGCCCTCCTTTCTTCCGTGAAATATGCGTCTGTAAAGTTATCGGATAACTTTACATTATTGTTAAGAATCAGAACGGCATTTGCAAATCCTTTTACAGATGCTGAACGGCCGACGCATGGGCACAATACTGCAATGTTAATTATTATATATTAATTTTAACACTTGACAGATTAATATACAAGTGATAAAAAGTAAAAAGATAGCGTAAATTTACTGTAGGAA
Source organism: uncultured Lachnospiraceae bacterium (assembly GCA_964528145.1). Classification (GTDB taxonomy): domain Bacteria; phylum Bacillota; class Clostridia; order Lachnospirales; family Lachnospiraceae; genus Acetatifactor. Next base: position 3,212 of record CAZGSF010000154.1, read on the forward strand.
AATAAAAGACAGACTGCACCTGAGATGTG
>CAZGSF010000155.1:0-3142 GCA_964528145.1 uncultured Lachnospiraceae bacterium
CTCCACCGGACGTTATCCGGCATCCTGCCCTGTGAAGCCCGGACTTTCCTCACCCTGCACACGCAGGCCGCGATTATTTGTCCTACTTGCGTGAAATTATGTTGTTTTGAGTTTTTGTGTGCTTAAGTGATTTTTCTTTTTCGGTGAGACCTTTCGTAGGATTAGATACACCGAAAAAGAAAAATCACTTGAAAACAAAAACTCAAAACAACATTTTATTACTTATACATTAAAGCAGCTTCCGCCTATAAATTCCCTGCAAATGGAATTGTTAGGTACATTTTCACTGCTAACCCCCAGGAAATAATCCAGGAATTTAAGAAGACGTTTTGCCTCATAATATTCCGGTTCACCCTTTTGAATACTGAACAGAAGCGGCTCCGCAAACTGCTTAAGCACTGCCAGTTCATAAATAAGTACTGAGTTAAACATTGCATCTGCACTTTCCTGGAATGGGAAAATATTCTCTTCTTCACCACGACGTACTGACGGCCACATTTCAATGGTTCGCTTTGCAGAGGCACCACGTGTTCTGGCATCACGCACCATTCGTCTAAGCAGTCTTCCATCGGTAGTAGGAATTCTGTTATGATCATCTACGTTAATACTTGTTAAAGCACTTATATAAATGCGGTATTTACTTTCATTGGGAAGTGCATAGGACATCTTATCGTTAAGTCCGTGAATTCCCTCAATAACAAGTACATCATCCTTGCCCAGAGTCTTAAAGTTACCTTTATACTCTCTTTTTCCTGTCTTAAAATTAAAGCTCGGCAGTTCAACAGTCTTGCCTTCAAGCAATTCACACATATCGTGATTAAACTGCTCCACATCTATTGCACCCAGACACTCAAAATTGTATTTTCCATCTTCATCAAGAGGCGTTTTCTCTCTATCCACAAAGTAATCGTCAAGCGCAATGGGATGAGGATTTAATCCCTGTGTACGGAGCTGGATTGACAATCTGTGTGAAAATGTAGTTTTGCCTGAGGATGAGGGTCCTGCAATCATAACAAATTTAACATCGCCACGGCTTACAATATCCTTGGCAATCTCACCGATTCTTCTTTCCTGCTCTGCTTCCTGTATTAGAATCAATTCATTAAGTTTACCGTCGCAAATCATATTGTTCAGGTCACCTACAGTCTCTATTCCTACTTTACGGCACCAATTTATTGACTCATCCAGAGTTGCAAACAATTTCTCTCTTGGTACAAACTCTGTAATCTCTGTAGGATTCTCGCGTTTCGGTAAAAGAAGCATCATTCCCTTATCGTATGGCATTAATTTGAAGTATTTTACATAACCTGCATGAGGCATCATGTAGCCATAGTTATAGTCAAAATAGCCTTCCATCTCGTATACATTAATGTAGGAGCTTCTTCTGTAACGGAATAGTTTTTGTTTATCTACCATTCCCTGTTTTGCAAAAAGTTCGATGGCCTCTCCTACTGAATAGGCACGCTTATAAATACGTGCTTCGGATTTTACAAGCTCCTTCATTCTGGTTTCAATTTTGTTAACCAGCTCCGGTGTTATCGTATCACCCTCTGCAGCTCTTAAATAGTAACCGTTACCGATTGTATATTCAACCACACATTTTGATATGGAATCCGATGCCACATCCTGAATTGCTTTCATAAGAAGCATTGTAGCGGTGCGCACGTAGGTTTTATGACCTATTACATCCTTTAAAGTAAAGAAACTGAGTTCACAATCCCTGTCAAGCTTCTTCATCAGTTCGCGTATTTTACCGTCTACACCCACAAGTGCAATAATATTTCCGTTTTGTTCCTGATACTCATTTACAATTTCTTCGTAAGTGATTCCTATGGGATAATTTTTTACTACTCCATCAATTGTAACCTTCATAGTCAATACCTCTCCCTTGCTAAATTATTTAACAACAGTTCCTTTTTTACCTCTTCCAGACGAAGTCTGCTTTTTTCCGAGGTTTTACCTGATATCGTCAGTTCCTCCAGAAGCTGCGTCAATTTCATCTTTTGGAAATCTAAATATTCTGCAAGTACGGGATGACGGCTGTTAAGCAATTTTTCACCATACAAGTCATATAACTGCTTATCTGTTCCGTCCTCTGCTTCATCCGGTTTATTTGCACATACATCCGTGCCGTCCCCCCGACCACACGGTACTACGCGCATTAAAGGATAGAATTTTCCTTCCTCATAAACCATATCCTCATCCACAATCTCAAAGCCCTTATCACGTAAAAACTTGCGAAATCCCGGAATTTCCGACTGTGGCTGCAGAATCAATTCTTTTAAATCATATGCTTTCTCAAATTCTTTGGTAATAATCTCCTCCATCAGCCTGCCGCCCATTCCTGCAAGAATAAGGGTTTCTGCTTCTTTGGGAGCTAATTTCTCCATACCGTCCGAAAGCCTTGTTTCTATGTAATCATCAAGCCCATACATGCTTATATGCTGCTTTGCGTGGGAAAGGGGGCCCTTTCTTATGTCCATGGCAATAACATGCGGGCTGATTTTATTTTGTACAAGATAAAGAGACACATATCCGTGGTCACATCCCACGTCACACACTATATTACCCTTTGTTACCATACCGGCAACAGCCGTTAATCTCTTTGACAGTTCCATGTGCTACACCTAGTCAAGATAATCCTTTAACTTACGGCTTCTGCTGGGATGACGAAGTTTGCGGAGTGCCTTTGCTTCAATCTGACGGATACGCTCTCTTGTAACATTGAACTCTTTACCAACCTCTTCCAAGGTTCTTGCACGTCCGTCATCCAAACCGAAACGAAGGCGAAGCACCTTCTGCTCTCTTTCTGTTAATGTGTTAAGCACCTCTACCAGCTGCTCTTTTAATAGGGTAAAAGAAGCTGCATCCGCAGGTACAGGTACATTATCATCCTGAATAAAATCGCCAAGATGGCTGTCTTCCTCTTCACCAATAGGTGTTTCTAAGGAAACGGGCTCCTGACTGATTTTAAGAATTTCGCGAACACGTTCTACAGGCATCTTCATCTCCTCTGCAATTTCTTCCGGAGACGGCTCTCTTCCAAGTTCCTGCAAAAGCTGACGGCTCACGCGGATTAATTTATTGATAGTTTCTACCATATGCACCGGAATACGGATGGTTCTTGCCTGATCCGCAATAG
>CAZGSF010000156.1:0-3077 GCA_964528145.1 uncultured Lachnospiraceae bacterium
AATTAAGGGTTGAAAACCCACACTTTACTATGCTAAAATAGTAGAAATGTATTTTTGAAAGAATGGAGTATTTTACGTATGATAGGAGCAGACGCAATAATTAAATGTCTGGAAGAAGAAAATGTAGACGTTGTTTTCGGTTATCCCGGCGTTGCAATTTGTCCTTTTTATAATAGTATTTTGCAGTCAGATATCCGGACAATCTTAATCCGTACAGAACAGAATGCGGCTCATGCGGCAAGCGGTATGGCGCGTCTTACAGGACGTCCCGGTGTGTGTGCCGTAACAAGCGGTCCGGGGGCTACCAATGTTATTACCGGTATTGCAACTGCATTTGCGGACAGTATCCCCCTTATTTGTATTACAGGGCAGGTTAGAAGTGATCTTCTTGGAAGTGACGTTTTTCAGGAAGCAGATATTACCGGTGCGGTAGAATCTTTTGTTAAATATAGCTATCTTGTAAAGGATGTCAATGATATTCCGCGTATTTTCAAGGAAGCTTTCTATATTGCCAATTCAGGACGTAAAGGACCGGTACTTATTGATGTGCCTATTGATATTCAGAATGCGACAATTAATCGTTTCAAATATCCTGAAGAGGTTAACATGCGTACCTATAAACCTACAGTTAAAGGTAATATGGTTCAGATTAAAAAAGTTATGCATGAGCTTGAGAAAGCTAAACGCCCCATTATCTGTGCGGGTGGTGGCGTGCTTTTGTCTGATGCGGAAGATGAACTGAGAGAATTCAGTGAGAAGTATCGTATTCCTGTGGTGTCAACCATGATGGGTATAGGTGTTATGCCAACAAGGCATCCTTTGTATTATGGAATGGTGGGTAATAATGGTAAGCCATATGCCAACAGGGCTATGAATGAGTCGGATCTTCTTATTATGGTGGGTGCCCGCGTGGCAGATCGTGCTGTAAGCCAGCCGGGACTTATAACCGCTAATAAAGTCATGGTGCATATTGATGTTGACCCGGCAGAAATAGGTAAAAATGTAGGCCCGCATATTCCTCTTGTAGGCGATGCAAAATATATTTTCTATGATTTGAGTAAACAGGATGCAGACTGCGAACATGATGAGTGGATAGATACATTAAATGAATACCGTGACACAATGGAAGTGAAACGTAATCCTGATCCTGATTATGTGGATCCGGCGGCATTTATTACCATGCTTTCCGATAAAATGCAGGATAATGGCGTTTATGTTGCAGATGTGGGACAGAATCAGATTTGGTCCTGTGGTTATCATGTGGTTAAGGAAGGTAAGTTCTTGACATCCGGTGGTATGGGAACAATGGGTTATTCCATTCCTGCTGCCATGGGTGCAAAAGTTGCCGCACCCGAAAGACAGGTTGTGGCAGTGTGTGGTGATGGTTCATTCCAGATGTCAATGATGGAGCTTGCAACCATGCGTCAGCACGGTGTGCCGGTTAAGATTGTGGTTCTTAAAAATAATTATCTTGGAATGGTACGCCAGTATCAACATTTTACATACAAGGATAATTATTCTGTGGTAGATTTGGATGGAAGTCCTGATTTGGAAAAACTGGTATCTGCTTATGATATGAAATTCTTAAGACTTGAAAATATGTCTAATGCTTCTGAAGTGATAGATGAATTTTTGGCAAATGATGAATCCGTTTTATTGGAGTGTCTTGTTGACCCCATGGATTTAGTGTAATAGGAGGAGCGAGTATGAAAAGAATTTATTCAGTTTTAGTTGAGAACCGCTCCGGTGTTTTGGGCAAGGTTGTCGGACTCTTTGCAAGAAGATGCTTTAATATCGACAGTTTGACAGTTGGTGAAACAGATGATCCTCATGTTTCGTGTATGACGATTGTCTCAACAGGTGACCAGAGAACTATTGAGCAGATTGAAAAGCAGCTTAATAAAAAACTTGATGTAATTAAAGTAAAAACATTTGATGAAGTACAAAGCATCAGCCGTGAGCTTATGCTTGTAAAGGTTAAACATAATAAGTCAAACCGCAGAGAGATTGTGGAAATCTGTGAAATCTTTGATACAGCAAGTATTGTTGACCGTTCAAAGCATTATATGATGATTCAAATTTGTGATGAACCTGAAAACATCAAACAGCTTTTGGTATTACTTCAATCAATTAGTATTGTAGAAGTTGCAAGAACCGGTACTTTAGCACTTTCTAAATGCATTGATTTAGAGAAGTAAAGTGTTTTCTGTTGACAGATTACAATAATGTTGATACAATAATCCATATGTGTAAAGATTTAGGAGGCATTAAGATGCGTAAGAAAGCATTTCAGCTTCTGGTAGATAATACTTCAGGTGTTTTGAGCCGTATTTCAGGATTATTTTCCAGAAGAGGATATAACATTGAAAGCATTACTGCAGGTGTAACAGCGGATCCCCGTTTTACACGTATAACTATAGTTGCAACCGGTGATGATGAGATACTTGCACAGATTGAGAAGCAGGTTGCAAAGCTTGTTGATGTACGTGATGTTAAGGAATTAAAGCCATCAGACAGTGTATTCAGGGAATTGGCTTTGATTAAGGTTCGCGCAAAAGCCAGCGAAAGACAGGGGGTTATATCTGTGGCGGATATTTTCCGTGCAAAGATTATTGATGTGGCACCCGAGAGTCTTATTATAGAACTTACCGGTAATCAGGATAAGGTTGATGCATTTATCAGCCTGCTTGAAGGCTATGAGATTCTTGAACTTGCAAGAACCGGTATCGCAGGTCTTGGACGTGGTATAGAGAATGTCACTTATTTATAGTTAACTCTAGGTATTTTAACCTTTAAGTTATAAATTTAATTTTACATAAAAGTTACGGAGGAAAGAAAAATGGCAAACATTTATTACCAGGAAGATTGTAACATATCTTTATTGGAAGGAAAGACCATTGCTGTCATTGGTTACGGTAGCCAGGGACATGCACACGCATTAAACGCTAAGGAGTCCGGATGCAATGTTATTATCGGTCTCTATGAAGGCTCCAGATCCTGGGACAAAGCAGTAAAACAGGGATTTGAAGTATACACAGCAGCAGAAGCAGCTAAAAAAGCTGATGTTATCATGATTC
>CAZGSF010000157.1:0-2959 GCA_964528145.1 uncultured Lachnospiraceae bacterium
CACAAGCTAACATTGCACGCTTTATTACTTTATGAAAGTTTTCCCATTTAGTATAGTCTCATAATAAAATTCCTCAATAAACTTCAAAAATTCAACATGTTACCATTTTTCAATGAAATCAATAATTCTGGTAAAGCTGTCCCGTCTTGCATCTTCACATTCTTGGGGATGTTTCTTTTCTGTTGGAATCATCGTTTTCATCAAAAGTTTTGTAATTCTATTCATTTCATTCAAGCCATCTGCTAATGCATGACTGCCTTTTTCATATATGTGAGATTCAACTCTATGTGAATAGTTGCATTCTTCTAGTATTTTAAGCATCCTTGGTACAGCAATATCCGACGGCCAGCAATCATCACCTTTTACAGCAAGAAACAGTACATCGGCATTCATATTCTCAATCTTTATGCGCGATTCGGGATTGAGAGACTTTGACATATAATCATAGCCAAATCTCATAAATCTTCTTAATCCATACTCTTTGGCATTCATTGCCATCTTAAGCCAATTAAGCATTCCCTTATCCAACATAGGTGTTTCTGTATAGGGAAGATTTGCACCCCTATATGTATACACAGAACAATGAAGTCGTTTGTTACTTGGTGATGTACCCTCCATAATATAATCAAAAGGAACAACAGGAATAACACAAGTAATATCCGAAATCAGCGATGCACACACAAGAGTATATCCCGCTCCCGTTGATGCACCTGTCATTGCAATTTTTTCTATTCCCTGTGTGTTTTTCAACCAATTAATAGCCTTTTGGGCATATTCAACCGGTATTCTTGCAAGATTCTTTGATAGTCCTTTCCACAAATAAAAGCCAAGAACCAAAACATTATAACCCTCTTTTCTCAAATACCCTGACATAGATATACTTGTTCTTTCATTGCATGAAGCACCACCAACAAAAATAATAGCTTTGCTTGTTTCTTTTGTACCCGGAAAATAGTGAGCAATAAAACCTTCTTTTTCCAACGAACACAATATTTCACTCATAAAAATATCTCCTCAGTTTTCCAACCTTTTACCCCCATAAATGCGGGGCTTATTATATCTTCTTCAAAATAATCACTTTTGTGTAATCACAATGTATGTACTTCTGAATGCTTAATCCGTATTTTTCAAAATAGGAATATAAATCCATCTTTATAAATCTGCGATATGTTTTCGGTTCCAAATAATGAATCGGAGCAAATAATATTCTCTTGGATAACTGCTTACTTGGTTCCCATTCTGTAATAATTATTTCACCACTATCCTTTAGAACTCTTTTGGCTTCTGAAATGATTTTTGCTGCAAGTTCTTCATCCAGTTCATGTAAAACAAGAGAAATAAGAATTTTATCAAAATAATTGGATTTGAATTTGAGATGTGTCGCGTCCATTTGATATAATTTAATATTTTTCAATTCTGTTTTCCTGATTTTTCTTTGAGCTACCTTCAGCATATCTTTTGATAAATCGATTCCTATAATTTCAGTATTTGCTTTTTTCTTAGCAATAGTAATGGCATTAGTGGCTGTTCCGGTACACAAATCAAGAATCTTCTCATTTTCATATATTCGATCCAAAACTGCTTTCCTCGGACTTTTTTTGAAATTTATAAAGTAGACTACATCTAACAGGTCATAACCTTTAGATATTATTTTATAAAATAAATGCATATCTTTTACCTTTTTCCAAAATATCTTAATGTATGCTTTTTATATGCGTCGTATTCATCTCCAAACATATGATGCATATGATTTTCTTCCTGTAATATTTGAAGATGTAACATCACAGCTGCCCACACGGAAACCAGCACTAATGGAATGTTAAAAAACATAAGGCACACGGAAAGATACAACAAATCAAAGCCAACAAAAGCAGGATTTCTACTGAAATTATAGATTCCTTGTGTAACAAGCGTTGTTTTCTCTTCCGGAATCCCTACTCGCCAACTGGATTTCATTGTAATTGTTGCCAATGCGAAGAAAAGCACACCAAGTATACCTATAGAAATTCCAATAATTCTGACTTCTGTTGCCGGAACATTTTTTACTATAAAGATACTACATACGCCAATAACACATGCCAATACCGTTGCCAGGCTCATAATGCGCTCAATAAGTAATACCTTTTGCGGTTTGTTTCCAACTCCCATCTGGTTTGTCTTAATGGATTGCTTTTTTTGGATAACAATTTTGGCAAAATAAAAAGTGTAAAATATTACCAGTATTAAAATGGCTATTACTTGATAAATCATTTGAACCTCCTAATCCAGCGGAGATGTAATCTGAAAGATTTCTTCACAGATTTGATGTATATGCTCTGCCACTAATGAATCAGCAAGTTTATAATAAATTTCTTTTCCGTCGCGGCGACTGACTAGCAAACCTGCATTTTTTAAAATCTTCAAGTGATGTGAAACAGCAGGATCACTCATTTCCATTGCTGCTGAAATATTACTTACACATTCTTCACAGTGGCATAAAAACCACAATATCCTAAGTCTCGTACCATCACTAATTTGCTTGAAAATTTCCGCAACCCTTCTGCACTCCTCAACAGTTGGTAATTTATCAAGAACTTTTCCTTCGTTTTGTCCATGATCATGCGGTAATCTATTATTTTTCACTAGCGAACCTCCTTGCGCAAACATTTAAACACGCTTTTAATTGATACAAGAACATTTAAACATGCGTTTAATTGTTTGTCAATATATTTATTAAAAAAGGCGGATTTACGAAATTTGTCGTAATCCGCCTAATCATTTTATCATATTGCAAAATAGCGTATAAATTATAACGCAGTCATAACTCATCAATATCCATATATTTTCGTTGCCGTAACTATTTGTATTTTAAGTGATTGTTTCTTTTCTACTCTTCTAACGCCATTCAAAAAATCAAGCACACTTCTCATCTCCAAATTCAAGATTTCACGACGCAAACTTCAACTTTCCCTCGTACCGC
>CAZGSF010000158.1:0-2940 GCA_964528145.1 uncultured Lachnospiraceae bacterium
GCGACAGGCATCGCATTTTCAAGTTCTCTTAAGTTAGGCATAATTTTCCTCCGATGTTTAACTAACATTATTTTATATCATTATGATGGTGACACGTCAAGGTTTTTCTTGTAAAATAAGGAAGTGGAGTTTGTTTGGACATAAGGAGCTAATGTAATGAAGAAAAAAGCGGATTTTATAAAAGATTACAAAATGCTTGGAATGAAAAAAGAGATTCAGTCTTTTGAGGACGGACTTAGAAGTAAGCCTGTACGTGGCAGTTATGAGTGGTGGTATTTTGATGCTAAGTTAAAGGATGGCAGTTCTCTTGTAATTGTGTTCCATACAGGGCCTATCGCATCGTTTTCGGATGGATTTAAGCCTTATGTTACTTTTGATTTAACTAATCCGTGTGGTTTGGAAATTCATAGAGAATATTTTTCCAAGGAAAATGATTACTCTTTTTCGAAGGAGCAGTGTGAGGCACGGATCGGAGAATGTGTATTCAAAGGCGACTTACATAATTATGAGATATATTATAAGGATGAAGAGGTGGAAGCCATTGTTACATTAAAGGGAAAAGTGCCGTCCTGGCGGCCTCATTCAGGACACATTTTCTTTAATGAAAAGGATTATTTTGCATGGTTGCCCAGTGTGCCTGAGGGCGAAGTGTCGGTGGAACTGCGCTACCATGGCGAGGACTATCACTTCCAAGGAACCGGTTACCACGACCATAACTGGGGCAATAAGCCAATGTTTTTCCTGATGCATCATTGGTACTGGGGACGTGCAAAGGTGGGAGATTACACTATCGTGTCTTCTTTTATTACGGCAAACAAGAAATGTGATTTTTCGGAGATTCCTATTTTTATGATTGCTAAGGATGGGCAAATTCTGGCAGATGATACAGACAATTGTCTGACTTATACCGAGATGGATTATTCTTTTGACAATGTGACAAAGAAACATATGGCAGACACAATTATCTATGACTATAAGGGCGGCGATAATCGTTACGTAGTTACATATCGCAAGAATGAGAATATTGAACGGATGGGTATGGAAACACAACTTACGTGGTGGCAGTATCCGATTATCTGGCTGATGGGACTTCGTGGTTCATATCATCGAATTGGTGGCGAGGTAACGCTTCAGGTGTATGAAGGAGATAAGCTTGTTGAGAAAATGACTGCGCCGGCTATTTACGAGCAGATGTATTTTGGGAAGGATAGGAAGAGAATATGAAACTGATTGATAAAATGAATGGTCCCGAGTGGATAATGTGGGTAGTGGCAGGGATATTTGTCTTGCTTACAATTGTGTTTTTTACCGGACACGGAAGCGGATTGATTGCAGGATACAATACCGCAAGTCAGGAAGAGAAAGAGAAGTACGATGAAAAGAAACTGTGCAAGATCATGGGATGGGGCATGGCAGTAATATCGGTTTGTATTATTGTGATGGGAGCATTTGAACGGGTGCTCCCGGCAAGTTTTGTGTATGTGTTTTTGGGGATTGTGATTGTTGATATTATTGTTATGATGATTTTGATGAATACGGTTTGTAGGAAATAAAATAGTATTTGGAGAAGATTAATGCTGGATAAATTTTGTTATATAAACTATTTGAAGTCTGATAATGACATTGGCAATCAAATTGAAACACTATTCTTGTCTAACGATCAGAAGAAGCGATATGAGCATATTAATGCAGTAACAGAGAGGATTGATGTGATTGCACTGCAGTATGGATTAAATAGAGAAAAATGCAGGATTTCTGCGTTGTTGCATGATGTAAGTACTTTGATAAAATGGGAAGAGATGTTATTATATGCGACAGACAATGATTGGGAGCTATGCAATGCGGAAACATCACATCCTTTTTTGTTGCATCAAAGAATTTCAGAAGTGATTGCACGTGAGGATTTTGATATAGGCGATAAAGATGTGTTGGATGCAATAGCTTTTCATACTACTTTACGGGATAATCCAACACAGTATGAAATGGCTTTATTTGTAGCAGACAAATTGGAGTGGAGTCCTGGGGGAGAACCTCCATATTATGAGCAGATGATGAATGCTTTAAAGATTTCTTTAGAAGCAGCATGCTATGCGTATGTTAAGTATAACGAAGAAAATGGCAATATGACCAGTATCCATTCTGATTATGCAAAGGCGATTAGGTGGTTGAAAGAAGTGTTACTTTTGAAGTAAGAATAATTCACATATAATATTGGTAGTATTTCAACTATTTCAATAGCACTTATGATGGTTAATAAGTTTTTGTTTGAAGAGGGAGTTTGAATGATGAAGAATATACGGGTATTATATGGAACCACCAACCAGGCAAAATTAGATTCTATGAGAAGAATCACGGAAAGCTTAGGAATTGAAATAATAGGTTTAAAAGAATTGAATCCGCCCCTTCCATGTGTCAATGAGTCTGGCAGTAATCCGTTGGATAATGCTAAAATCAAAGCGGAGGCATATTATAAAGCATTTTCAATGCCGGTTTTTTCCTGTGATAGTGGTCTGTATTTTGATGAATTGGAAGAAGAAAAACAGCCGGGTACTCATATTAGAAGAGTGAATGGCAAAGAGCTGACAGATGAGGAAATGATTGATTATTATGCCGGTATTGCAAAACTATATAATAATCAATTGATTGGCAGATATCGTAATGCAATTTATTTTATTATTGATGAAAATACTTGTTTTAGCAGTATGGATGAATCATTGTCGACAGAGCCATTTAAAATTGTAAGTATGCCTCACGCGAAAAGGGTAAAAGGATTTCCGCTGGATTCCATATCGGTGGATATTGCTACCGGAAAATATTATTATGATTTGGAAGAAAAATCGGTAGACCAGTCGGCGATTGTGCAAGGGTTTAAGGCGTTTTTTGAAAAGGTAAAAGACTATATGTAAGTTGTGGCAAGGAAAATAGTATGATATAATATCA
>CAZGSF010000159.1:0-2922 GCA_964528145.1 uncultured Lachnospiraceae bacterium
TCCTCATCAGTAGGAACATAATCTTCCATCTGACCATCATTAAATCTCTGGTATGCATACATATCAAAGTAACCTGTACCGGTAAGACCAAATACAATGGTTTTTTCTTCACCTGTTTCTTTGCATTTTATAGCCTCATCAATGGCAACCTTAATTGCATGGCTGCTTTCAGGTGCAGGAAGAATACCTTCCACACGGGCAAACTGTGTTGCTGCAGCAAATACTTCTGTCTGACCTACGGAACGTGCTTCCATAAGGCCATCTGCATGAAGCTGTGAAAGAGTCGGATTCATACCATGATAACGCAGACCACCCGCATGACTTGCCGAAGGAATATAACCACTTCCTAATGTATACATTTTTGCAAGAGGGCAAACCATTCCTGTATCGCAGTAATCATAAGCATATTTACCACGAGTGAGGCTGGGGCATGAAGAAGGTTCTACCGCGATAAACTGATACTCTCTTTCTCCACGTAACTGCTCACCTACAAAAGGAGCAATTAAACCGATTAAGTTTGAACCACCGCCTGCACAACCGATGATTATATCTGCTTTCTCGCCATATTTATCAAGTGCAGCCTTTGTTTCAAGACCTATAATACTCTGATGCAATGCCACCTGATTAAGAACACTTCCTAATACATAACGGTAGCCTTCTGTATGAGTTGCCACCTCAACTGCCTCAGAAATTGCACAACCAAGGCTTCCTGTTGTGCCGGGATGTTCTGCAAGAATCTTGCGTCCCACTTCTGTATCCGTGGAAGGAGAAGGGGTTACGCTTGCACCATAGGTTCTCATTACCTCACGTCTGAAGGGCTTCTGCTCATAAGAACATTTAACCATATATACTTTACAATCAAGCCCAAGGTATGCACTTGCCATAGAAAGAGCAGTTCCCCACTGGCCTGCACCGGTTTCTGTTGTCACACCTTTAAGTCCCTGATTTTTAGCATAATACGCCTGAGCAATCGCAGAATTTAATTTATGGCTTCCGCTCGTATTGTTTCCTTCAAATTTATAATAAATCTTTGCGGGAGTCTGTAATTCTTTTTCCAGACAATATGCACGCACCAACGGAGCCGGACGGTACATTTTATAAAAATCACTGATTTCCTGTGGAATATCAAAATATGCTGTAGTATCATCAAGTTCCTGCTTAATAAGTTCATCACAGAAAACCGGTCTTAACTCTTCAAATGTCATAGGTTTTAAAGTCTCCGGGTTAAGCAACGGAGCCGGTTTATTTTTCATATCTGCGCGGACATTATACCACTGTCTCGGCATCTCATTTTCTTCAAGATAAATTTTGTAAGGGATTTTGTTTTCACTCATGTTTCTGTCCTCCTAGATAAAAAGTGTGAGTTTGGTTACGGACAGGGACAATTTCGCATAACGCATAAAAAAATACCCCTATCCCACTACTGCCGGGACAAGAGCACTATCACTCCTGCGGTGCCACCCTGCTTAACGCCTGCGCGTTCACTCACTGCATACTATCATATGCTGATACGGATTACGGTGTATCATGCCGTCGCATCTACGGAATATGATAAAATTCCGTTCGAATTGCCCTCCGGAGCCCATTCTTCTTTGCATATCGCGCCGCAATCACACCACCTGCGGCTCTCTGTGCCGAATCTGACAAAAAATACTTCCTCTCCTTCATCGGTTTAAAGGCTATGAAGTTCCTTTTGTGTATTATATGCCTATGGCCCGGATTTTGTCAACCCCTTATATATCCTCAGATAGCGTCTGTGGCGTCAAAAAAGGATTCCCAACCGGAAATCCTTTTCAACTTAAATTATTCTACTAATCTACACTTTTATTTGGTTCATTCCTTACTTCGTCAATTACTGTTTTAGTACATTCCGCCAATTGCATTATCTCTTCATCTGGAATTCCCTTTAAAATCAGATTTCTAACAAACCTTCTGACAGAGTCTTCTCTTCCTTCTTCTCTTCCTTTCTCCAATCCAATCTTCAAAATACTCATACGGGCTTCCTCCCATTCCTCCGATTGTTTCACTTCCTGTACTATCTGATCCAACTCCAAAATTCGCTCATCCTTCACTTCAATATCCGGATTGGTTAAATCAGTATGTTTCATATATTGCAATAAACTTACCAGTTCCTGCCTTCCATTATGGCTTTTCATATTCAAAAATATCTTGGTGGTCCCATCATCCAGATGTAGTCCATGTACCTCTTCGCACTGTTCTGTAAATGTATATTTAGCCAAATCTTTTCCGAAAATATCCTCTTGTGTAATGAATATGATTACCGTTGATGGCAAATGACGATACTTCGTCTTCTTACCAGCCTTCAAAATAGGCGAATCCATCAGCCCCTGATAAAAGCGGGAACGCTTCCTCACATCATCATGTTCCGTATCATTCTGCATTTCCGTATTGAACTGTCTTTGCTTATCATCCAATGCCCATGCGTCCAAGCGGATAGCGCGCCTTCCGCTTTTATTCAAGATAACCTGCTCCACTTTTACATCTGTCAAACACAAATCTCGTTCATCCATAACGATGCTTAGCATATTACAATATGCTCTGGGGTTTTTCATCACCGCCAAGAACAAGGCAAAATCACTGAGATTTTGCTCCGACTTGTCCATTAACACATTCCTAATTTCTTCGTTCTTCATGTGTCCTTCCTTTCCAATATGTAACTATTTGCAGGAAGTAACATTTACTCCCTGCTTAAATTAATGGGTAATTAAGCAAAGAGTTCGAACTTTAGATATTGCATAACGCAATAAAGATATTTTTAGAAATTATAAACTTGAATTCAATGCTTATATACATTCTAACATATGGTTTATAATTTGTACATGTTTATTTTATCGTTAATTATCATATGTGGAATGCCAAAGTAAATTCCAGTTCATATGCCCATACTGGATTTAAGTCTGT
>CAZGSF010000160.1:0-2864 GCA_964528145.1 uncultured Lachnospiraceae bacterium
TCTTCAGTATGGAATTTACTTTTGCATGCGGAATTTAACTTTTCACTCAACCTTATTTTAATTTTCTGTCTAAAACAACAATTATTGCGCTTCCTCAGGCTCATTTTCGCCATTATCTGCTGCTTCCATAGCTTCAATCTGCCTAATAGCATTATCAATCGATTCTGAATTAAAATCTTCTGATACTTCACAAGTTTTTGAAACTTTAAGGGCATTTCTGCGATTGACCTCTTCTCTTAATAATGCATATACAGTGGACACAATCGGAATGAACAGAAGCATTCCCACAACTCCCATCATGCTTCCGCCAACGCTGACCGCCACCAATACCCATATAGAAGGCAGACCTACCGAATTCCCCACAACTTTCGGATAAATCAAATTACCTTCAAGCTGCTGAAGAACAAGGAAAATAACAAAAAACCAGAGCGCTTTAACAGGGTCATCCATAAAAATCAGAAATACCCCTACCGCACATCCAATGAAGGCGCCAACTATAGGAATAAGCGCAGTAAAAGCAATCAGCACCCCTATCAATAATGCGTAAGGGAATCCGAACAGCGTAAGTACCACAAAGAACATGGCACCTAAAATAACAGCCTCAAGGCACTGGCCCGCTATAAAACTAGTAAAATTCTTATGTAAAAGGGCGAAAACCTTTCTTACATAAATATAAACAGAATCCTTGCAATACGCCGACAGTACTCTGTCAAATTGATTGCCAAGCTTTTCCTTCTGCGAAAGAATATAAAGAGCAAAAATAAATGCTATAACTACATTAACCACTCCGCCTACAATACTACTTGCCACACTGACAGTGGAAGTAATTACATTGCCCAGACCGTTAGTCATAAAACCTGCCACAGAGGATATAATGGAATTCCAATCGAATTTCATATTTTCTAATTCACGAAGTTGCTCAAGCATCTCGGGATACGCCATAAACTGCTTCTCAAGCCATACGTACACCTCTCCCAGAAAAATCGGAATCTGCATACCGATTTCCTTTATGGTGCGTCCCAATTGTGGAAGCACAATCACAAATACCAAGGTTACAATCAATGCCACAAAAATCAATGCAATCAAAATACTGACAGAGCGTTTTGCTTTGCTCATAAAATTCCCTTTTACATTTGAGAACAATGAATTCTCAATTTTGCACATTAGTATATTAATTACAAAGGCAATTGCACCACCTATAATAAAGGGCTTCAAAAACACGACAAACAAAGATATGATATTCCATATCTCTTTGCTATAAATAATCGCAAGTACAACAACCGCAGAAAACAAAATAAGTCCCCTGATACTTTTTAACTTTTGCTTATCCACTTATACCTCCTTCTCCTTCAACAATTCAAGAAGGAATTCCCATACTCTTTTCGTAGATGATATACTTAACGTTTCTTCGGTAGTATGAATATCTTTCATATCCGGTCCCAAAGAAATACAATCGAGATTATCTATCTTAGCAGAAATAATTCCACATTCAAGTCCTGCATGAATAGCTGCAATTTCAGGCTTTTTACCATACATTCTTTCGTAAACACGAACCATTTTATCTCTAAGGGGAGAATCCTGCCTGTATGCCCATCCGGGATATTCTCCGCTCACTTCCGCATTACCGCCAGCCATAAACATAATAGCCTTTAATTTTTCAATTAAGTCATGCTTTGCACCTTCCAGGGAACTTCTTACGGAATATACCAATTCAAGTTCTTTATCCATGGATAACACACCAAGATTCAAAGAAGTTTCCACTAAACCTTCTATATCAGCACTCATAGACTGAACGCCATAAGGCATGGCACATATAAGTGCCGCCGCTCTTTTCAGCATATCCCCTCTTATTGCCGGACCCACACCTTCCTCTGTCATAAGCACTGCTTCTATTTGGATATCCGGGTCTTTTACCGCATATTCTTTTTTAATTCTGCTCTCTACAAGTTTTATAGTCTTTTTAAATATCGTACTTTCTTTATCATCAACACGTACAATACTTTCTGTTTCCCTTGAAATCGCATTATCTGCAAGTCCCCCCTGTACATTTACCAAAGACAGGTCACAAACCTGTGCAAGTTCCCACAAAAGTCTGCCCATCAAACAGTTAGAATTAGCACGTTCTTTATGAATCTCCGCGCCGGAATGGCCTCCAAGCAATCCTTTTATCTTAATACAATATTCAGATCCTGAGGTGTTTTCTTTTGCCAAAGGTAATGAACAACATACTCTGGCACCACCTGCGCAGCTTGCCCAGAATTTGCCTTCTTCCTCCGAGTCAATATTAAGAAATCTTTTTCCTTTTAACATAGATAAATCAATAGCCATGGCACCGTCCATGCCTACCTCTTCATCAACTGTAATTACTACCTCCAGTCTTGGATGAGGAATATCCTTAGAATCAAGAAGTGCCAACGCATATGCCACAGCAATACCGTCATCACCGCCAAGACTTGTACCCTTTGCATAAATTTTATCGCCATCTATAGCAAGTCGTAAGCCTTCATTTTTCATATCGATATCGCAATCAGGCTTTTTCACAGCGACCATATCCATATGTCCCTGAATAATCACAGGTTCTTCCTGTTCATATCCCACTGTAGCCTCTTTAATAATAATAATATTTTTTACTTTATCCTGAATACAAAATAGACCTCTTTTTGTAGCAAAATCCTTGAGGTAATCGCTTATCGAATCAATATTGCCTGAGCCATGAGGAATACGGCATATCTCTTCAAAATAATAAAATACTTCCTTAGGTTCTAAATTCTCTAATACACGCATAATCGTCCGCCCTTCTTTGTGTATATCATATATTACGCCAAACAATAGTAGATAAAAAAAAAGCTCCCCGAGTAGGGCTC
>CAZGSF010000161.1:0-2847 GCA_964528145.1 uncultured Lachnospiraceae bacterium
ACTTGTAAGATACATGCGTAAGAAACATAATCTTCTGATTGGTGAAAGAACTGCGGAAGATATTAAGATTAAAATAGGAACCGCCTTTAAAGGCACAGAAGTGGATTATATGGATGTAAGAGGACGTAACCTTGTTACCGGTCTTCCTAAGACTGTAAAGGTTTCATCCGAGGAAACGGAAGAGGCACTTAGAGAGCCTACCGCTCAGATTGTTGAGATTATACACAGTGTGCTTGAGAAAACTCCCCCTGAGCTTGCAGCAGATATTGCGGACAGAGGTATTGTACTTACCGGTGGCGGCAGTTTACTTAGAGGACTTGAGGAACTTATTTCCCATAAGACAGGAATTAATACAATGACTGCTGAGGATCCCATGACGGCAGTTGCGGTAGGAACAGGTAAATATGTAGAGTTTCTTGCCGGTTACAGAGAAGATTAATAAATAGATTTTTACAGGTAGAAGAAGGAGGAAGATTATGCTTAAAGGATTATACACCGCTTATACAGGACTTCGTAACGAGCAATACCGTATGGATATTATGTCTAATAATCTTGCCAATTCTTCTACTATAGGATATAAGAAGGAAGGCTCCACCAGCCAGACTTTTGATGCGGTGTTGGCATATCGTCTTAACGATACCACTGACATAGGTAATCTGCCCCGCCGTATAGGTTATAACAATCCCGGTGTCAAAATCGGAGAAGTGTATAATGATTACACACAGGGTTCTTTCCAGGTTACTGAGAATACCTATGATTTAGCTTTAAGTGGAAATGGATTTTTTACAATCGAATTTCAGAATAAAGCCGGTGAGACATCTACAAAGTATACCAGAGCCGGAGATTTCACCTTGAATACAGAAGGTTTCCTTGTTACCAAGGATGGTGATTATGTGCTTGGTACTTCCGGAAGAATAAGGCTTGATACCAATTCTGATACTTCTATCACCAAAGATGGAAGTATTTCCCAAAACGGAAGAGTGGTTGCCAGGTTACAGATTACGGATTTTGAAGATTATGACTACCTTGTAAAATATGGTGAGACATATTTTGAACCGACAGAAGGGTATGACACGAAAGCAGCTGATGCTGAGGTGTTTTCGGGATATTTGGAGACCTCCAATGTTCAGGTGGTTTCTGAGATGGTTAATATGATAAGTATAACCAGAGCATATGAGAGTAACCAGAAAATTTTGCAAACCTACGATTCTACATTGGATGTTGCGGTGAATCAGTTAGGAAGAATTTAACATAGGAAGGGTGGTTTCATATGGTTAGAAGTTTGTGGAGTGCTGCAACAGGTATGATTGCCCAGCAGACAAATATTGATAATATTGCTAACAATCTTTCCAACGTAAATACAGTTGGTTATAAGACTGCGGTTAATGAATTTAAGTCTCTTTTATATCAAAATATTCAGACAAGAACTACATCAGCGACAGGCGACCCCAAACCGGTTGGAGCACAGGTGGGACTTGGTGTAAGAAATGCTTCTATTATGACTATATTTAAGCAGGGAGCGGCACTCGCATCAGAAAGTGATACATCATTTGCTATCAACGGAAAAGGTTTCTTTGGTGTACAGGGGGCCGATGGGGAAGTTTATTATACACGTAATGGTAGTTTTCAGTGGTCATTAGGTAATAATGATACCATAATGCTTACTACATCGGATGGTCTTCCGGTACTTGATTCCACCGGTGAAGCAATTTCTCTTGATACAGATACATATGTACCTGCTAACATAACAGTTAATGCAGAGGGTCAGTTGTGCTATCCTGATGAGAATAATAATGCCCGTCCTATCGGTATTACAATGGGTATATTCCAATTTAACAATCCTGCGGGACTGGAGAAAAAGGATGGAACTTTATATCAGGTTTCCGATGCCAGTGGTGAGGCATTAAATGAATCTACTAATGCTGCTTTGCAAAGAAGTGAAATTATGCAGGGATATTTGGAGGGTTCAAATGTGCAGGTTGCAGATGAAATGGTTAATATGATTATTGCGCAGCGTGCATATGAATTGAATTCAAAGGCAATACAGGCATCCGACGAGATGCTTCAGCAGGCAAATAACCTTAGAAGATAAAGGGAGTGATTAGATGGATATTAGCGGATTAACATCGGCATACACAGATTATTTGACCAATCAGGCTTCCGGCAGCAACATAGATGCATTGAAGAATAAGCTTACTACCGATAATTCTACGGCTACGGATGAAGAATTGATGGATGCATGTAAGCAGTTTGAAGCTTATTTTATTGAACAGGTTTTTAAAGGAATGGAGAAGACCATACCGGAATCTGAATATACCAGTTCTTCCACTTCGACATTGGTTGATTATCATAAGGATAATATGATTCAGAAATTGGCTGCACAGTCTGCTGAAACTAACAGTATAGGGCTTGCACAGAGCATGTTTGAACAAATGAAACGCAATTATCAGATGGATATTCAACAAGCGGAAGCTGCAATGGAAACAGATAATAAATAACTTTAATGAAATAGCATAAGGCTGCCTAAGGCAGCCTTTTTGTTTCAGGGTAAGTAAGGAGTTTTTTGTGGAACAAATAAAAGGTTATATAGAACATATAATTTATCAGAATTCGGAAAATGGTTATACTGTTTTGAATCTTGTGTGCGAAGGCGAAGAAGTCACCTGTGTGGGTGTAATGAAGAATGTAGGACAGGGGGAGACTATTAGTGCAGAGGGTGAATATGTTACCCATGCTGTTTATGGTCAGCAGTTCAAAATTCAATCATTTCAGGTAGTTGCGCCGGAGGATAGGGAGAGTATGGAGAGGTATCTTGGCTCCGGTGCGGTAAAGGGCGTAGGACCTGCC
>CAZGSF010000162.1:0-2687 GCA_964528145.1 uncultured Lachnospiraceae bacterium
TAGCTTCCTCGTTACCTGCTGCCAGCTCTGCTTCCTGAGCTTTGAAACGCTCTCTCTGGTCGATGGGGTCGTTAAGCTCGGAGTATGCGTTACACATCTCACGTCCGTAAATGAATAACTCAAAACGCTCTACATAATCAGGCTTGTCCGGTTTTCTCTTGGTAAGAGGTGAGATTTCTACCGGATGATCCATGATGAACACGGGCTGGATTAAATGCTCTTCTACGAATTCCTCGAAGAAAAGATTTAAGATATCGCCTTTAGTGTGGCGTGCTTCGTAATGTACTTCCTTCTCGTCAGCAATCTTCTTTGCTGCTTCCGTATCTGGAATCGCATCAAAGTCAACACCTGCATATTTCTTAACAGCATCCACTACAGTGAGACGCTCGAAAGGTTTGCCAAGGTCAATCATTTCTTCAGCATAAGGAATAAGGGTTGTACCGCAAACTTCCTGTGCCAAGTGGCGGAACATCTCCTCAGTTAAGTCCATCATGCCATGATAATCTGTATATGCCTGATATAACTCCATAAGAGTAAATTCAGGGTTATGTCTTGTATCAAGACCTTCGTTACGGAAAACACGACCGATTTCGTATACTCTTTCAAGTCCGCCTACGATAAGTCTCTTTAAGTAAAGTTCAAGTGAAATTCTAAGTTTAACATCCTCATCAAGAGCGTTGTAATTAGTCTCGAAAGGTCTTGCCGCAGCACCACCTGCGTTTGCAACAAGCATAGGAGTCTCAACCTCCATAAATCCTTTTGCATCAAGGAATTTACGGATTTCGCTGATGATTTTTGAACGTTTTACAAATGTATCCTTAACATCAGCATTCATGATAAGGTCTGTATAACGCTGACGATAGCGGATGTCTGTGTTGGTGAGGCCATGGAATTTCTCAGGCAGAATCTGTAAACTCTTTGAAAGTAAGGTTACAACATGTGCATGGATGGAAATTTCACCTGTCTTGGTTTTGAACACTTCACCTTCAATACCGATAATATCACCCACATCATATTTCTTGAAATCTGCGTAGGATTCTTCACCGATACTGTCTCTTGCAACATATGACTGGATGTTGCCCGGTAAATCCTGAACATTACAGAAAGATGCCTTACCCATAACACGCTTAGACATCATGCGTCCTGCCACACGTACGGTTTTACCTTCCAGTTCTTCAAAGTTGTCTTTAATCTCCATGCTGTGATGTGTCACATCATATTTGGTAATCTGAAAAGGATCTTTGTCTGCTTCCTGCAAAGCCGCAAGCTTCTCTCTTCTAACCTTTAACAGCTGATTAATGTCCTGTTCCTGCTGTACCTGCTGATTCTGATTCTGTGTTTCTGCCACTTTTATCTCTCCTTTAATCAGGCGCAAAAGCGCCAAATCTTAATCTGACTCTTAATTGGAACGCTGAATCTCTAATACTTTATATTTAAGTAAGCCCGCCTGTGTCTCTACTGAAACGGTGTCCCCTACTTTGTGTCCCATTAACGCTTTACCTACGGGGCTTTCATTGGAAATCTTGCCCTTTAAACTGTTAGCCTCTGTGGAACCAACAATTTTGTATTCCAATTCTTCTTTAAATTCTTTATCAAGAATTTTTACAACACAACCGATGTTGATTTTATCAAGGTCTACTTCGTCCTCTACAACAACTTCTGCATTCTTAAGAATTTTCTCAAGCTCTTCAATTCTTGCTTCAATGTCACGCTGCTCATCTTTTGCTGCATCGTATTCAGCATTCTCGGATAAGTCTCCCTGCTCACGAGCTTCTTTGATTTTCTGAGCTACTTCCTGACGTTTAACTACTTTTAACTCGTGAAGCTCATCCTCATATTTTCTGAGACCCTCATAAGTTAATATGTTTTTCTTTTCTTCCATATCTAAAACACCTTCCTATTAACTTTCTGACGTCAGCCAGCTTACTCCACGTAAATGGGCTGACTTCCCCCGATTCTTAGGTATTATAACCATTTTACCCCCTAGTGTCAAGGATTTTACCCATAAACGGGAATTTTCGTGCGTATCTTCTTATATATCTGCCTGTAAAAGGAAATATAGCGCACATCCTTACGTCTTGCCTCCATTAAACGCTGACGCTCCGTCATGGAAAGCAAATCCAGATAAGTACAGCACGGGGGAAGATTTCTCCACACACTTTTCTCATCAACTCCTCCGTCCACCACAAGCACCTTATATCTTGCCGGAACCTTTATCTGTGCCAGTTCGCTTGCAAACATTCCCGCAAGCCCGTATTCTTCATTTAATTCTTCAATTATCTCCACAAAGGGCTCCGGATTGTCCGTAACAATCGCCAGAAAATTCACATTAACGCAGTGATTTGCCACAAACTCCGGCAGATTAAGATTTTGGGGTAATTCAGCCTTGCTGCTTTTATCTATTACGATTAGAGCATCATATGAGCAATATTCTTTAATAAGGCTCTCTGTTATATCCTCCGGTGTCAACTTCCCCATCCCTTTTTTCCCCGGTATTTCAAACAATTCAATGGGAAATATTTCTTCAAGTATACTGCCTGTTTTTGTCTTATGTAGGTTTTTATCGTATAAAAATGATGTTGTTTCCTTGCATTCCAATTTCAAAAGCGGGATAAGCTCCGCGTTAATTTTTCGTTTGAGCACATCCTTTTTCCATGGTTTCTTATTATAATCATATTCCGGTATGC
>CAZGSF010000163.1:0-2675 GCA_964528145.1 uncultured Lachnospiraceae bacterium
GTAGAGGGACTTGCACAGCGAATTGTCCGTGGTGATGTACCTCAGGGACTTAAGGATAAGAAGATTTTCGCATTGGACATGGGTTCACTGGTGGCAGGCGCCAAGTATCGCGGTGAGTTTGAGGAGCGCCTAAAGGCTGTGCTAGAGGAAGTAAAGAAAAGTGAAGGACAGATTATTCTGTTCATTGATGAACTTCATACAATTGTTGGCGCAGGTAAAACAGATGGTGCGTTGGATGCAGGCAATATGTTAAAACCCATGCTTGCCCGTGGAGAACTTCATTGTATCGGTGCGACCACATTGGATGAATACCGGCAGTATATTGAGAAGGACCCGGCGTTGGAACGCCGTTTTCAACCTGTTATGGTTGACGAGCCCAGCGTGGAAGATACCATTTCTATTTTACGAGGACTTAAGGAGCGTTACGAAGTGTACCATGGTGTTAAAATCATGGATAATGCATTAGTAAGTGCGGCAGTGCTTTCTAATCGCTATATTTCTGATAGATTTCTTCCTGATAAGGCAATCGACTTGGTGGATGAGGCCTGTGCATTGATTAAGACAGAACTGGATTCCATGCCCACTGAGCTTGATGAATTACAGCGTAAAGTGATGCAGATGGAGATTGAAGAAGCGGCGCTTAAGAAAGAGGATGATAATTTAAGCAGAGAACGTCTTATCAATCTGCAGGGAGAACTTGCAGAGTTAAAGGATGAATTCATGAACCGTAAGGCTCAGTGGGATAATGAAAAGGCATCCGTTGAGAAACTTTCAAAACTACGCGAAGAAATAGAGGAGATGAACAGTCAGATTCAGATTGCCCAGCGTGAAGGGGATTATGAAAAGGCGGCAGAGCTTAGTTATGGTAAGCTACCTGCACTAAAAACTCAGCTTGAAATTGAAGAAGCTAATGTGAAGGATGCAGATTTTTCGCTGGTGCATGAAAGTGTGTCAGAGGAAGAGATTGCCAAAATTATTTCCAGATGGACCGGAATTCCTGTAGCCAAGCTTACGGAAAGTGAACGAAATAAAACACTTCATTTAGATGATGAACTTCATAAACGTGTTGTGGGACAGGATGAAGGTGTTACCAAAGTGACAGAGGCAATAATACGTTCCAAAGCAGGTATTAAAGACCCGAGCAAGCCTATCGGCTCATTTTTATTTCTGGGTCCTACAGGTGTGGGTAAAACAGAACTTGCAAAATCCCTGGCGGCAGCTCTTTTTGACGATGAGAATAATATGGTTCGTATAGACATGAGTGAATATACGGAGAAATATTCCGTATCACGTTTGATTGGAGCACCTCCCGGATATGTAGGTTATGAAGAGGGAGGACAGCTTACAGAGGCAGTGCGCAGAAAACCTTATTCTGTTGTTCTTTTTGATGAAATTGAAAAGGCACATCCCGATGTGTTCAATGTGTTACTTCAGGTACTGGATGACGGGCGAATCACAGATTCTCAGGGGCGTACGGTGGATTTTAAGAATACCATTCTGATTATGACTTCCAATATCGGAGCCATGCACCTGCTTGAAGGAATCGGTGATGATGGCAGTATCCGTGAAGATGCGGAAGAGATGGTAATGAATGAACTGCGTGGACATTTCAGACCTGAATTTTTAAATCGATTAGATGAGATAATTTTGTTCAAACCATTGAGCAAAGATAATATTGGTGGTATTATTGGATTAATTATTGATGATTTGAACCATCGTCTGTCAGATAAGGAGCTTACTATTGAGCTTAACCCGGCAGCAAAGGACTTTATTGTAGAGCAGGCTTATGACCCTGTGTACGGAGCAAGGCCTTTGAAGCGGTATATTCAGAAATATGTTGAGACACTGTCTGCAAAGTTAATTCTGGCAGATAAAGTAGCGCCTAAGGATACCATTCTGATTGATGTGGCAGGTGGAGAACTTGTGGCAGCTCGGAAGGAGTAAAGGAATATTATGATACCTAAAGACCCGGTAATGCGCCTTAGTTTTGTTAATTTAAAACTTAGGGATTTTTATAAGAGTCTAAAAGATTTGTGCGAGGATTTGGACATCAGTGAACAGGAACTGACAGATTCCCTTGCAACAATTGATTATCACTACGATAAGGAGAAAAATCAGTTTGTCTGAGAAGATTCTGGTAATGGCACAACTGAAAAAGACAGGAAGGGTAATCCGGTTTGAATACACGACCGGACTGCCCTTTTTTGCATGTTTATCAGAAAAATTGTCCCAGGAAGGCGTGGCATTTTCCCTATGCGGTGGTAAAGGAATCTGCGGAAAATGTAGGGTTCGTTTTATCAATGGAGCACCTTTGCCTACTAATACGGAAAGGCAATTTCTGTCAGCAGAGGAATTGAGGCAGGGGGTAAGACTTGCTTGTCTTACAAAGCCTGTTAGGGATTGTGAGATAGAGGTATTGTTTGAACAGGAGACTGCGGTGGTAACCGGGTTTGGACCGGAAAGTGTGGTAGTAGACGGTGAGGGTGTGGTAGAAGAAGAGTGTGCGCCTGTAGACAGTGTGGATGTTTCTTCTACCGATTACGTCATAACCGCAGACGTAGGTACGACTACCATTGCAATGGCATTGGTAGAGGTCGCTACAGGTAAGGTGATAAAAACGTACTCTTGCATGAATCCTCAGTCTGTGTATGGTGCTGATGTGATTGCACGTATAA
>CAZGSF010000164.1:0-2572 GCA_964528145.1 uncultured Lachnospiraceae bacterium
TTCCTTGAAATAGTAAGAAAGCTTCCTGACAGTGATATTACCATTGAAACAGATGATTCTTATAAAACTACTATTACTTGTGAAAAAGCTAAATTTAATATTATTGGTAAATCAGGCGATGATTTTTCATATCTTCCTGAAATAGAGAGACAGGATAGTATTTTTATTTCCCAGTTTACTTTGAAGGAAGTTGTAAGACAGACTATTTTTTCAATAGCTGATAATGATAATAACAAATTAATGACAGGTGAATTATTTGAAATTAACGGTAACGAATTAAAAGTAGTTTCCCTTGATGGTCATCGTATTTCTATAAGAAAAATAGAATTAAAGGATAGCTATGCTCCTAAAAAGGTTGTTGTTCCCGGAAAAACACTTAATGAAATAAGCAAGATTCTTTCAGGTGACACTGACAAAGATGTAAGTATTTTCTTTACAGACAAGCATATTGTGTTTGAATTTGATAATACTACAGTTGTTTCACGTCTTATTGAAGGTGAATATTTTAGAATTGATCAGATGCTTTCAAGTGACTATGAAACAAAAGTAAAAATTAATAAAAAAGAATTATTAAGTTGTATTGACCGTGCTACTCTCCTTATCAAAGAAGGAGATAAAAAGCCTATTATTATAAATATTACTGATAATTCAATGGAATTAAAAATTAATTCTATTGTTGGTAGCATGAATGAAGAAATCGACATTACAAAAAGTGGTAAAGATTTGATGATTGGCTTCAATCCCAAATTCTTAATTGATGCATTACGTGTAATAGATGATGAAGAAATTGATATTTATCTTGTAAATCCTAAAGCTCCATGCTTTATAAGAGATGCAGAAGAAAAATATATTTATCTTATATTGCCAGTTAATTTTACCACTGTTAATTAATTATATTTTGTTTGGATTGGGAAAATATGGAAATAATTAAACTTAGAGAAGACTATATAAAACTTGGCCAGGCTTTAAAAGCAGCCGGACTTGTAGAATCCGGTGTTGATGCTAAATTTGTTATACAGGACGGACTTGTGAAATTAAATGGTCAGATTGAAACTCAGCGTGGTAAGAAACTGGTAGCCGGAGATATAGTTGAATTTGATGGTGAAAAAATAAAGATAGAAGATTAATTGAGGAAATATAATGATTATTAAATCAATTGAACTGGCGGATTTTCGTAATTATGACACGCTTAACTTAACCTTTGATAAAGGTACAAATATTCTTTATGGTGACAATGCCCAGGGTAAAACTAATATTTTAGAGGCTATTTATGTTGTGGCAACAACAAAATCACATAAAGGAAGTAAAGACAAGGACATTATTAATTTTAATAAAGAGGAAGCTCATATAAGAGCTTATATTGAAAAAGATGAAGTAGAAACCCGCATAGATATGCACCTTCGAAGCAGTAAATCAAAGGGAATTGCTATTGATGGACAAAAAATAAAAAAGGCGGCAGAACTGCTTGGTCTTTTAAATGTTGTATTTTTTTCTCCGGAAGATCTTGGGATTATAAAAAATGGTCCTGCTGAAAGAAGAAGATTTGTTGATATGGAGCTTTGTCAGCTTGACAATTTTTATCTTTATAATTTAAACAGCTATAATAAAATTGTTAATCAAAGAAATAAACTTCTTAAAGATTTATATTTTAATCCTTCTTTAAAAGAGACTTTAAATATTTGGGATTCCCAGCTTTTATCTTTTGGAAGTAAGATAATTGAACGTCGTCATATTTTTGTAGAACAGCTTAATGAAATTATATATGACATACATAAAAAGCTTTCCGGTGATAAAGAAGAATTAAAAATAATATATGAACCTGATGTAAGTATTGAAGATTTTGAAAAGGCTTTAAGTCTTAATCAGGATAAGGATATTAAGTTAAAGCAGACATGTGTAGGACCTCACAGAGATGATTTTTCTTTTAGTGTAAGTGGTATAGATATTAGAAAATTCGGTTCCCAGGGCCAGCAAAGAACTGCAGCTTTATCTTTGAAGCTTTCTGAAATTGAATTAGTAAAAAAATTAACAAAAGATACTCCGGTTCTTCTTCTTGATGATGTTTTATCGGAGCTTGATGCAAACAGACAGAATTATCTTCTTAACAGTATAGGTGATATTCAGACTATTATTACCTGTACAGGTCTTGATGAATTTATAAATAACCGTTTTGAAATTGATAAGATTTATCGTGTAAAAGATGGAATTGTAACTAATGAGAATTAAAAGAGTTGTAAATGAACCTTTATGGAGGCATATATGAGTGACAACACTACAGTAACTAATGAATATGGCGCTGACCAAATACAGATTCTTGAAGGACTTGAAGCTGTAAGAAAGCGTCCCGGTATGTATATTGGTAGTACTTCAAGCAGAGGTCTTCATCATTTGGTATATGAAATTGTTGATAATGCCGTGGATGAAGCATTGGCAGGATATTGTGATACCATTCGTGTAACTATTAATCAGGATAATTCTGTTACAGTTACCGATAACGGACGTGGTATTCCTGTTGGAATTAACCAGAAAGCAGGAATTCCTGCAGTTGAAGTAGTATTTACGATTCTTCATG
>CAZGSF010000165.1:0-2555 GCA_964528145.1 uncultured Lachnospiraceae bacterium
TTTAAATAAAACTTTTTTCAAAAATCTATTGACTTCTAATAGTTAGTCTCCTTTCTGAATGGGGTATCTATATATAATCTTTGGTTAGCGTTGTTAAGGTAAAATCCGTTAAGAGTGTTAATAGTTACGAGAATTTGAGATTGCGCTAAGGCATTGCGTTAATACGATAAAACGGATAAATACATGATAACATAAAAAGAAAACCTGTGGCAAGTAATTTGGGGAAGTTTAGGAAAAATTTATAGTTTGCTTTTCGCAAACAATAGTTGATTTTTTTAAATACAATTACCTATAATATGATTAAAATAATTTATAAAAGTAGTAAATAGACGGAGAATGTAATATGAAAAAAACATATATCATAGATAGACTTCAAAATCTTCGCAAAGTGATGCAACTAAGGGGAGTTGATTTTTATATTGTTCCTACGGCGGATTTTCATAATTCAGAGTATGTGGATGATTATTTTAAGGGGAGAGAATTTCTGTCGGGATTTACCGGTTCTAACGGAACCTTGGTGGTAACTTCAGCGGAAGCAGGGCTTTGGACGGACGGAAGGTATTTTATACAGGCAGAAAAAGAACTTGAGGGTACCGGAATAACCTTGTATAAGATGCAGGAGGAAGGCGTTCCTACTATCAGTGAATATATGTGTGATGCGGTACAAAATGGTCAAACGGTGGGCTTTGACGGAAGAGTGGTTGATGCCTCCTTTGGAAGATTATTAGAGAAGAAACTTGCTGACAAGAAGGTCGGATTTTTGTTTGGCGAGGATTTGGCAGATGAAGTATGGACGGACAGACCTAAGCTGCCGGCACATCCTGTTGTGATTTTACCTGAGGAAATATGTGGTGAAAGCACGGATAATAAAATTGACGAAGTCAGGAAACGATTACAGGAAAAAGGCTGTGAGTATCTGCTTCTTTCCAAATTGGATGATTTAATGTGGCTTTTTAATATCCGGGGAAAGGATGTAGCCTGCAATCCGGTGGCATTATCCTATGGATTTGTAACACCCGATGAAGTGTATTTGTTTTTACAAAAGAAAGCGGAAACGGCAGCACTATGCAGGTATGCCAAGCTGCATGGAATTATAATTAAGGATTACGATGAAATCATAACATTTCTTAAGGAGTTTGATTACCGTGGCAAGGTGTGGGCTGATGAGAGAAACTTAAGTTATTCGCTGTATAAGGTGGTTTCTGAGCGCACAAAGTTAATTAATGCCCCCAACCCTACGGAAGTGCTTAAAGCAATTAAAAATCCCGTCGAACTTGAAAAAATGAGGGATATATATATTAAGGACAGTGTAGCGGTTACGAGGTTTATATATTGGCTTAAAAAGAATATGGAAAATGGTGGTGCTCTAACGGAAATTAGCGCGGCAGAGTATCTTGATAATCTGCGGGCACAGATTCCCGAGTATCTTGATTTGTCATTTCCAACCATCAGTGCCTACAAGGAAAATGCGGCAATGATGCATTATGAGGCAACGGAAGAGTGTCATAAAGAATTAAAGCCGGAGGGAATGCTTCTGGTTGATTCGGGCGGGCAATATCTTGGCGGTACCACGGATGTTACAAGAACTATTGTGCTTGGTCCAATAAGTGATGAGGTTAAGAAACATTACAGCGCAGTAGCAACGGGGATGCTTGAGCTTCTTAATGCAAAGTTTATGTATGGATGTACCGGACGTAATCTGGACATTCTGGCACGTAAACCCTTATGGGATATGGGAATTGATTATAAATGCGGAACAGGCCATGGTATCGGTTATATTCTTAATGTGCATGAGGGCCCTCAGGCAATCAGATGGCGATATGTTGAAGGTGCTAAGGAAGCGGTGCTTGAAGAAGGTATGCCCGTTACTGATGAACCGGGAGTTTATTTTGAGGGAAGCCACGGAATCCGCATAGAAAATGTGTTGGTGGTAAGGAAAGATGAAATAAATACAGACGGTCAGTTTATGAAATTTGAGAATCTTACCTTTGTACCTATTGACCGTTTAGCACTTTGCAGGGAATATTTAAATGATTCTGCAATAAAGCAAATAAATGATTATCACAGGGAAGTGTATGAGAAAATAAGCCCTTATCTTAATACTGAAGAAGCAGAGTGGTTAAGACAGGAAACAATGCCGTTGTAAAGCGGCGGAAAAGTTTTTAAAGAAAGTGTAAAAATGTTATTAATTTTATGCTAAAATATTGACTTTTGACTTTTCCTCTGAGATAATATGAAGGATGTACCAGAATGTGGTGCATATTTAGCAATATACCGCATGGTAATATGATAAATGTTCCGGGCGGTAGAAATACATAATAATTTAAGGAGGACGTAATATGTCAACAAAAGCGTATTATCCCATTTCCGAAATCGGAGCTGGTAAGCCTGGTTTTTCTAAAACCCGTTCTATTATCGAAGCTGCTTTTTACGGAAACAACGTAGTTAAAGTTAACACTTTAAAAGAAGCTTATGAATTAGCTAAAAACTCACCCGGTACTGTTGTAACCGACCTGCCAATCACCGATGGTGAAAAATTTGGTCTTGAAAAAGAC
>CAZGSF010000166.1:0-2549 GCA_964528145.1 uncultured Lachnospiraceae bacterium
GCTGTACATCCGCGCCGATACCGTGCGCGACTTGGTGTCACCCACGCGCACAAAGAGGCGGTGCTGTATACCGCCTCTTGATACGTCAAAATTCAGTTGTCTGTTTTCCATGTAGCCTCCTAATCCAATAAAGAAGAGAGAGGCTTCCGCCCCTCTCTTACTTCGTTCTTAATACGTCTTAGCTCTCATTTTCGAAAGAGTGTTTTGCACACCTTCGCGAGTATATCCGATAACTCTCTTTCCGACGCCGAAACTTTCAAACAAATACTTACGCTGTTCGTCGCTTAAATTTGGAATAGAGTATATCGCCTCCATAATCAAAAGACTCTGGCTGTTTTCGTAAGTTTCGCCGTTTTTGTCAGGTAAGCCTTTATCAATTCCTTTGGTGACCGTCTTTGCAACGATATATTCAGCCTCGGTAACGCCACTTCCGACCCCCTCTGCCGCTTTTATCATCCAGGAATCACGCGCATACTTTACATCACGCTCTGCGAGGTATTCATATTTGGCATTAGCCGTTACGTAGTCGGTAACAATATTGAGCGCTATAGCCTTCTGCTCATCGGTAAGCTTCATGTATCCGTAGGTTTTCACAAGGTCATTTACGATGCGTTCATTAGCACTGCCCGTAGCACGCTGATACTCTGCACGTTCGTGCGGTGTAAAGGTATACCGCTCGTCCTTGTATTCGAAGTAATACGGTGCCACTCTCGGAATAACCGTAGCGTCCCCTGTTTCCTCATAAACGCGATATATTTCCTTTGCGGCAGCTGTTGCCGTTTCGGAATAGATATTACTCGGATTTAAGAACACGTTAGCAAAACTGTTATTACCGCCGTAAGCAAGCACGTCATGCCCCAAAACGTCCACGACGGGCGCAAGCTCGTCACGCTTCCACGGGAGCTTTGCATTCACTTTATTTGCGGCAGTTCCGAGCGTGTCACGGTAAACGTAGCTTGTTCTTACATAGGGATCAGAGAGCTGAGCGATCTGCGACAGCGCCGTAGGAATTGCTTGCGTAGGAGCGTTTGCTACGGAAGATATCAAACCGCCCATAAGACCGTCGTCGCTGAACAATTCCGAAACACCTTGCAAAAAGCTCTGCTCAAACAAAACGTTGCCACCTGCAGACAACGCATTCAAGATCGCTTTACCGTGTCCGCCGAGTATGTCAAGTCCTTTTACTTTAGGCCCGTTTCCCGCTTTAACGTTCTGCACGTAGTCGGCAGTTATTGCAAATATACCGCCGACAGGCTGCGCCCAGTCGTAGGAATAACTCTTGCCGTTCACGATTACACTGTACGGAGCAATACCCATGATGTTTTTCTCAAACGCCGCAAGGTCTTTGTCCTTGTCATCATCTCCGCCGCTGATACGTCCCGCATTAGCAAGCAGATACGCAATAGCCGTAGCAAGCGTACCGGTTACGCCCTTTGCGAAACTGTCAACGAACGCTTTTTGCACAGTCGGATCGGGGTGCGCGTTTTTCAGACTGTTTGAATATTCGTGTGCGTTATAGGTTATGGCCTTTACAAGCCCTACAGGGCTGTACTCGATAAGTGCTTTTGTAAGATTTGTCGGTGTCTTGGTAAAAGGAACGATAATAGAGCCGATGCCCCACGGCTTGCCGCCGTTAAGCATATTACGTATCTGCGAAGCCGCCTTTGTATACGCATTGTCATCCTGCCATGTGCGCTGAAGCGCTTCCGCTATCGCGGTTCTTATCATATCTGCCGTAGGCTCGGTAGCGTGATTCAGGCGAAGCTGATTGTTTATCGAGTTTGTAAAATGAAACTCAAAGAAAGGACGGTCGCCAAGGTCAAGCAAAAAGCTATTGATGCGGTCGACTGCGTTAAGCATATCAGACAGACCGTAGCCAAACCATTTGACCCGTTTTATTCCTTTTGCATCCTTGAAATCTTGCAGTGTATAATGCCTGAACGCATCACCGCCGCCTAATTCAAAACGGTCGTTTTCAATATTTCTCGTGTTGACGTGACGGCGGAAATCGTCAAAGCTTTCAAATACGCCTCTGCCGACTGCCGCAAGCTCCGATTTTCCGAAATGCATCATGCCCTTCGTGCGAACGCCGCTCTTTTTCGACAATACCTTATCCACTCCGGCGCCGATGAAATCCTCGACAACGTACATAGGCATCATAGTGACATTGCCTAAGACGTTTCTAAGCATCGTTTTAGAGTTAAGCAGCATAGAAACGCGGGTGTACGCCTGTATCTGCCGCAAAACATTTTTAGGCAGCTTTTCTTCAAGCATGGATGCAATCTTTGCTATAAGAATATTCTTTTCTCTGCAATCGGGGAACTTCGATGCCGCAATCATATTGTCCTTGATAAACTGCATTTCCTCTGCCGAAAGGGAAAACATATCCTTGCGCTGCTCGACCCAAACTTCGCTGTGCTTACGTATCATCTCATCGCGTACCGCATCAAGCTCTTTTTGCGCATAAACAGCCATACCCTCTGGAGTAAGACGTCCTAAAATGGAAAACGTCTGCACGGTTTGTCCTGCAGACGTTCCTATTTCTCTTA